>PLNE01000005.1 GCA_003141695.1 Candidatus Dormiibacterota bacterium | reverse complement strand
GCCCCGGGTGAGCCGGGATGGCCGCTTCTACTGGGACGAGCAATCTCAGACTTGGCTCCCGCTCCCTCCCGGTGAGGATCGCAAACGGCATCGCGGAAGGAGCGGCGGCATCTCAGCGGGGACGGTGATCCTCCTCATCATCCTGTACCTCGTTTTCCATGCCTACCACTACTCCGGGTGCCTGATGCAGCCATCTCTCCTGAGTTGGCCGGCTCATTGCCCCTTCCCCTTGCCTTGAGCGCCAGGCGTCTTTTCGGGCGACCCCTCGCCCAATTCCGGTGGCACGCCGCGACACGTCACGAGGCAGTGAAGCGACTGGTACCCAACGCCTGTTCGCGGCGGGCGCGCGCCGCAGACGCGACCGTTTCTCAGTAAGCACCGAGCTATCTGATTTCAGCACCGACCGAATCGTACCCAGAAGCAGCTGATAGCGGCTGAAGTCGCGGAGGTGGCGGTCAATTCGCTTCTCAACCGCCTGGTACGGGGCACTGGGAAAGTCCTCTGGCAGCTGGATGTCTATTACTCAAGCCTCAAGCCTCGATCGGCTCCTCACGCAGTAGCAGGGCCGGCCACGTCGTTGGGATCGCAGCTTCAGGTTCGAGCACGCCGTGGACGAACCCGCGTCGCGCTACAACCATCGGGAGTTCACCCGCCGCCTGTCCGGTGTCCGCCGGGTGCCCGTCGGTGAGGCGAAGTTCCGCCTACTCCTTGGGCTTGCCTGCCGTCCGACGGCCTGACACCTTCCGGGGCGGCTTCGGGGTCTTGAGAAGCTTGGCGAGATTGGCGTCGAACTCCCCCCGCGTTGGGGTTGGGATCGGCGTACCCTTCGGCGTGGTTTGCACCTCCAGCTCCATGTCGGGCACGAGTAGAGGATAGCGCGTGGACATCCGCGATTCCTGGTGGACCAAACTCTGGCGGGCCGAATGTCACCTCAAGTACGTCAATCGAGAGATGCGACGCTACTCCGGTCGTAACCCGTATCGCGTCGTTCGGGTGGTCAGGGAAGCGGACGACGAGCGCAACGTCTGGCAATACAACCTCGTCGTCACCGACAGACCCGACCCGATGCTCAGTGCCATGATCGGAGACTGTGTCCATGACATCCGGTGCGCCCTTGATCACGTCGTCACGGCACACGTCCCCCCCAAGTTCAGCAGGGCATCCAACTTCCCGATACGGTTGAAGGACCCGTGGGAGAAGAACGCGGATGGAGGGTTCGTCTACCCCGACAAAGAGCGGGCGGGCTTCAACGGGGCTATCGAGGGTCTTGGGGAGAGAGCTACCGCACTGATCAAGGCGTTGCAGCCGTACGCAAGCCATTTCGATCCGATGCTCGATCACCTGGCCATCGTCAACGAACTTGACAACTCCGACAAGCACCGCCAAATCACCACCTTGCTCGAAGGGATCGAGGGCGTCTCAACGCGAGTGCTCCTTCGCGGGGTAGACATTACCGACGACCTGCGGCGCAATAACAGCATCCTCGATACGGACGGGATGGTAGCACCCGGCACACCAGTAACTAGATTCAGACTCCTGGACCCGACGATCATGGAGCCGGATGTGGATGTGAAGGTCGAGGGCACTGCGAAGGTAGCGATCCGTGTCGAGAAGTTTGAAAGGAACTTCGAGACGCTGGAAACCTTGCGATCCATCATCAACTACGTTGGGGACAACGTACTGATCCCACTTCTCCAAGCCGTCAAAGAGGACGCGGTGCCAAAGGGGACGTAGGGACCTCATGACGACGCCCTCGGCAAAGGGCTAATCTGTCGACCAGCGGTGGGCTCAATGCCCCACGCGGGGCGCCCTCGCACGAGGCAATCGCCATGGGACTANNTGTACCCGGGCCAGCGTGACGTCTATCACGACTGGAACAAATGCCCCGACGGCAAGCAGATCAAGCCTGAGCACTGGAAGGCAGGAACCGGTGGCCGGGTCGACCGCTGCAAGGAGTGCATCAAGCTGGGCTAGCACACCAGTCTGCGACTGGTCCTCCGTCGTTTTCCCCACCACCCGACCTCCCAACCTCGGCCGGACCCCGCGTGGCTCCCTATCCCCGAGCGCTACACGGTGAGGTACACGGCACCGGGCCGGAGGTTCAGGTTGAATACGTCTCCGTCGACGGCGCCGCCCGGATCGTTGAGGTGATCCGCGAGCGGATGCACGACCCGCAACGGGCGGCGATGGGTGGTCAGGATGGGTTCATCGGCCCCGGGGTCATCACACTCCCAGGAGAAGGCGCGCATGGCGGCCTCGACGGCCAGCCGTCGGGTCTGCGCCCATCGATCCACGCGCGGAGTGCCGTAACGCACGACGTCGAGCGTGTCGGCGGCGAGGCGCCAGTCGAGGAGGGGGTGGTAAGGGGAGTTGCCCGGGTCGCGAAGACACCGGTAGCATGACGTGCCGCACGAATGCCGGTCGCTGTCCGCCCAGCTGTCGACCAGCTCCTCGAGCGCCCGAACGAGCTGATCGAAGTGGGCAGGCTCGGCGAGGTAGGACACGTATCCTGCGCCGTTCTCAATGGTGTCGGCGAGGAAGATCTCGGGCTGCAAGCCGGACGTCACGCTGCCGACGAGGCGGACGCCGGTGTCCAGTTCCTGGACCTCGACGTCGAGCATCTGGGCGGCAGCGGCGCGGAAGGCGAACGCCAGCGAGGTCCAGGCGGCGCCACGAGCGGTGGCGAGAAGCGGAGCTATCCCGGACGGGGCAACGACGCTGTGCGACCAGCCAGGTGGCGAGGCGTTGCCCGCGTGGGCGACGAGGACGTCGCTGACCATGGTGGCACCGATGGCGGCGACGACAGGCTCGTCCTCGCTGCCGACCATCCACGGCTGGGCCGCGCCAACCTCGAACATGCCGGCCAAGCGGTCCTGCCGCCCACGCCGGAAGGTGAAGCACTGACCGTGGTTGTCGTTGATAGTGAAGATGCGCGTGCTGCCGCCGGTGACCGCGACAGGCGCTCGACGCTGCCGTCGTAGACGCGGCGGTCCCGGCGCCACTCGCTGCGGAACCCGGCGGGCGAGCACAGGACGACGCTCCGGAAGGCCTCGCCTGTGGCCCCGCAGTGGCGACAGGACGCGCCCGGCGCCTCGTCGACGCATCGGCAGGAGTCGCACAACCCGATAGTGGTCGTGCGCCCGAGGGGCTGTCCCCCACTTCTCGGTCGGCCGAACGGTGCCGGATAGTAGTCGACGCAGCCGATGGACGTGTAGATCGCCTTGTCGACCACGATCTGGTTCCCCGGGGCGAACTCGGAGACGGCGATGCGCATGTCGCGATCGACGGCGCCACGAGGCGGCCATGGCCGCGACTGCTTGGGCTCTCGTGTGTACATGTTGCGGACCTGCGTCGGGAAGCCGAACATCGGAAGGAGTCCGCGCTCGGCCAGGCGTTGCGAGAGGTCGGGGTGGTCGTTCTCCAGATCGGCGACCTCGGTGACCCTCTGGTCGATCGAGGCGGTGTCAGGGAGGAGGCCCTCGGGGTGGTCCACGCACTGCGTGCCTTCCAGGAGCACCGCGCACAGCCTGAGCAGCTCGGGACGTGCAGCCTCGATCCCCGCGAGCACGTCGGCGCGGTGCTCTCGCCAGCTCGCAGCCGTGCCGAAGTGCCCATGCACGTTCATGCCCCCGTCGAAGCCCGGCCTCTCCTCGAGGCGCTCGAAGCCTCGCCGCACGGCCTCATGGAAGACGACGCGATCAATGATGTCCCGCTGTTTGGTCGCCAGGTACGGCGGGGGCGGCGGCACCGCGGTCATCTCACGCGGGTGCTGGAAGTAGTAGTCGTCGTGAGACCGCTCTCGTGCGACGGTGACCGCGACCGACACGGGGTCCCCGCGACGCCCGGCTCGGCCGACCCGCTGCTGGTAGTTGAACCGCCGCGGCGGCATGTTCGCCATCATCACTGCGAGCAGGGAGCCGATGTCGACTCCCGCCTCCATCGTCGTCGTAACTGAGAGCAGGTCGATCTGGCTGGGGAGCGGCGGCTCGTTCTGCAGGAAGATCCCCTGGAAACGCGCCTGGCGGGCAGCTGAGTCCTCGCGCTCGGTCTGACCGGTCAGTTCCTCGGTATGCAGCCGCGTGATGGGCGCGCCTCGTCGTGCCAGCCAAGTGTAGTAGTCGTCGTTCTCCGCGAACGTTCCCGCCGGCTCGGCGGTTAGGTCAACGCGGCAGTGGACGCACACGCCGGCACTGGCATGTGCGTGGCGCCAGCGGCACTTCGGGCAGTCCCAGTACCGCGTCCCCGGCTGCTGAACCTCGATGGCATTGAGCTGGACGATCCAGCGCTGACAGATCTGGTTGGCCTGTGGACGAGTCTCCCTCGCCCACTCGACGAGGGCGCCGTCGTCCATCGCCCAGCGCCGTTCGACGGCTTTCAGCCACTGCATGAGGACGCGGGGCGGGTTCTGGTCAGGATCGCGGCCTTCACGCACGTCCCCGAAGAAGTTGCTGAGGCCGAGGACGCGAAGAACCCCGCGCACCACCTCATCGGCGCGATGCGCTGGCAGCCAGCGTGGCGGGACGACCCTGCCGGGCAACACGCCCACCACTCCGAGGCCGAGCGACTCGATGTCGCGTCCTCCGCCGGCGAACAAGGACCGACCAATCTCGGTCGTCAATAGGTTGCGGAGGTCGTTGACGCGGCTGTCGCCGCGAACACGCGGTGCCGGCGGCTCAGACAGCCAGTCGAAGAGCGAGGCCCAGTCCTCCTCGAGCTCCGCCTTCGGCCCGGCAGGGTTCCGCCCGACCGTGAGCAGCCCATCGAAGATCCGGTCACCGACAGTGGCGAGGGCGACTGCCCCTGTCTTCTCACGATCCGCGAGTTCGGTCGCCTGCCGCACCTCCTCAGGCGTGGCTAGGACGTCGCTCGCGCGTCGCAGGGCCCGGGCCGCTTCCGAGCGCTGGAGGATCGCCCGGATCTGGGACGCGAGGCTGGCGTTGCCGGTCGGGTCACCGAAGTACTGCTCGACGAGCGCGATGTCCGCGCTGCCCTCCTGCGCCTCGGCCAGGAACTCGACGGCGAGCTGACGGACGGTATCGCGATAGTGGGCGTAGTCGACCTCCGCGTTGACCTTCGCGGCATCTTGCCGAGAGTCGGAGAAGACGACGATCCGCCGCGCCGAGGGGTCCGGGTAGGCGGCCTCCAGCAGATGCTCGGTGAGCACTTGGGTGGCGCGGTTCGACGAGACCCGCGCCCGCCAGAAGGGGCTCCTCATGCGGTCCGGCGATGTGATGGGGAGATGGATGATCTCCCCACCGGTGCGCTCCGAACGCGTCTCCCAGTCGTCCCCGCAGTTCGGACAGCGCGTAGGGAGTGCGGCGACACGGCGTGCCTCCACGCCTCGAGCCGGGGTGAAGCGAAACAACCACCCATTGGCCGGTTCGTCTCGGGGCCGGCTCACGCGTCCGGCAGCCTCATGGAGATAGGACCGGACCCACCTGAAGGTCGACCCCTGCGTGTCCCAGCCGTCGGCGTGGACCGGCTCCCGCGTCGACGGCCAGAACAGTCGGTACCGGTCGTGTGAGCGCTCCGCCCAGGTCTGGTCGGGCGCGCTTTCCAGATCCGGGATCTCCGGGATGAGGTACTCCTCGTCGGACGTCGGGTCCAACCGAGACGAGTAGCCGCCGAGGATATGCTCTCCGCAGGTCTGGCAGATCCACAGGTCGAGGCATCGGGAGCCGCATCCGCAGCGGATGGTCGGCTGCCCGTAGAGCCGGCCGACGGTACGCTGCGGCGACCGAAGATCGTCAGGGACCTCCGCGCACACCGGATTCGTGCACGCCCACCAGCCGGAGAGGGTGCGGAAGAAGAGATGGGCGCGAATCGGCAGAAGAGCGCCATCCCCCGTCTGGCTGACGACCTCGAGCGCGCCCGCCAGGACGGCCCGCTGCTCGAGATCGCCTCGGCCGGGTGCCAGGACGGCTGCCGCCACCTCGGCTGAGGTCGGGACGATGTCACCATCGCCGTTACGGCACGCGTCAGCGACCGCCTGGCGGACCGACGCAGCCTCCGCTGCCGGCCACGCTGTGGTCGGCTCTGCCGGCGCCGCGCCCGTCTCGCTGCGGAGAACCGCCCTGCCGATGTCCGCGAGCT
>PLNE01000033.1 GCA_003141695.1 Candidatus Dormiibacterota bacterium | reverse complement strand
ACCTGGGAAGCAGTCGGGGCCGGCTCCCTTTATCTCTCGGGTTCAATCTCCCTGAGATCGAGTGCTCCCTGCTCCCTGCCCAGCAACCCGTCTGCCACGCTCTTCGACGCGAGCGGGGATCCGGTGTCCTTCGCGGGGGTGGCGGGCCCTCCCAGCGTTCCGCAGTCGCTGAGCCCGGCCGGCGGACCCCCGACCGTCCTGCTTCAGATCGGTGACCACACCCCCTTCCCGGTGCCGGCGACCGTCTCCATGACCCTGGGCGATGGGGATCGGCTGACCCTGCAGATCGCGCTGTCGAGCGTCGACACTCCGTCGCCCGGCACCGGGCCGGGGCCTGCGCCAGAGGCCATGTTCGGGCTCGGCATCAGCGTGCCCGGTGCCGCCGCACCCATGCCGGCCGCCTCCGGCCTCAACTTGATCGGCGTCTCGCTGACCGGTGACGGCGCGGCGGCGATGCCTGGTGAGTCGTACGACTACACCGTGACCCTCACCAGCGACGGCACCACGACGGTGGCCTTCGCCCCCTGTCCCACCTATGGCGAGGGCCTCACGGGGTCGAGCAGCCTCGCAACCTACCAGCTCAACTGCGCGGCCGCATCGCCGATCCCGCCGGGAGGATCCGAGACCTTCGAGATGCAGCTCCCGATCGCGGAGTCGACCGCCCCCGGGCAGTGGGATCTGACCTGGGGCATCCAGGGCGGTTCGATCGACGGCAACCTCTCGGTCACGGTCTCCTAGCTCGACCGCCCGGCCCTGACGACGAGTATTCGCAGACCCGTTGCGGTTTTGGGGAGGTCGTAGCAGACTACGGGTCCCGCGGCCAATCCCGCCCACGTCCCCCCAAGGCCCGCAATGAACGTCCCTGGTCCTCAGCGACCCCGCCCTTTCACGGCGCGGCGAATCCTCGCACTGGTCGTCGCCGTGGCCTGCGGTTGGGTGGCCTACGCGCTCTACGGCGCGGCCGCCACCGACCACGCCGCCCAGGCGCGGGTGACCCAGCTCCAGGAGGCGAACGCCGCCCTCGAGGCGCAGATCGCGCAGCGCTCGCAGGAGGTGACCGAAGCCCAGGGCTCGGCGTGGCTGGAGGACCAGGCGCGCAAGCTCGGCTACCACCTCCCCGGCGAGAAGGTGTACGTCCTCGATCCGGGGGGCAAGTCGGCACCCGCTTCCGGCGGCCTCAACGCCGCCCCGATCATCTTCAGCCCCACCCCGGTGCCCACCCCCATCCCGTCGCCCACCCCCATCCCGTCGCCCACTCCCACGCCGTCGCCCACTCCCACGCCGTCGCCCACTCCCACACCGTCGCCCACCCTGGTGCCGGCCAGCCCGACCCCCGCCGCCGCGTCCCCGTCCCCCACCCCCTGACGATTCGCGGCGCCGGCGCCACCGGACGTCTCGGTGGCAGTGGGCAAGCCATCCTGGGCGCAACTCCGGCGTCGGGCGCCCGGCCCGCGCTATGCTCCCGATGCGGCGTGGAGCAGTGGAAGCTCGTCGGGCTCATAACCCGAAGGTCGCTGGTTCGAATCCAGCCGCCGCAACCACTCCTCCCCCCTGCGTCGGTGCCGATGTCGTCGCTGCCGAGCATCCGGCCCCCGGCGCTACCTCCGGCGGTATAGCTCAGGTGGTAGAGCGCCCGGCTCATACCCGGTATGTCCCTGGTTCGACCCCAGGTACCGCCACATGGGCCCCGCATCTCCCTCCCGGCGAGCGGGTGGCCGCCGTCGGCCGGGTCCGCCGCGCCGTCGCCTCCGCCGCAGATCGGCGGGAGGTCATCCGCCCCGGTGAGACGGTGGTGGTGGCTTGCAGCGGGGGACCGGATTCGACCGCCCTGGTCGACGCCATGGCCCGGCTGGCCCCGCCCCGCGGCTGGCGCCTCCACGTCGTCCACGTCGACCACGGGCTGCGGCCCGGGTCGGCCGCCGAGGCGGGACCGGTCGCGGCCCTGGCCGGCCGGCTCGGCCTCGGCTTCGAGGCGGTGAGGGTCGAGGTCGAGAGCGGCCCCTCGATCCAGGACCAGGCCCGCCGTGCCCGTCACGCCGGGCTCGGTGAGGTCGCCGATCGAATTGGTGCCACCGCCATCGCCTTCGGCCACACCGCCGACGACCAGGCCGAGACCGTTTTGATGCGCCTCCTGACCAGCGCCACCCCCTGGAGCCTGCGGGCGATGGCCGAGCGCGAGGGCAGGGTCGCCCGCCCCCTTCTCCGCGTCTGGCGTCAGGCGACCCTGGACTACTGCGCAGCCCTCGGTCTGACGCCGCTCGACGATCCCAGCAACCGCGATCCGCGCTTCCTGCGCAGCCGGGTGCGCCACGAGCTCCTGCCCGCGCTGGAGGGCGTCTTCCCCGGAGCGCGCCACCGGCTGGCCACCCTGGCGCTGCGCCAGCGCGACCTTCTGGAGGGAGGTGGCGTGGTCGGGCCGGGTGCGACCGGGAACAAGCCTGTCACTCCCCGATCGCGCCTCCCGCGCAGTTCGGAGCCCCTGCTATAGACTGGCTCGGATGCGCAACTCTCGGCGCCCGTTTTCCTGGATGCTCGGCGTGCTCCTGGTCCTGGTGGTCCTGTTGGTCTTCTTCGACCGCTCCGGCCCCTCGTCGGCCCCCAAGACGAGCGGCCAGTTGCAGGCGGCGGTGGCGGCCTGGGGGACGGACCACACCGCCCCCACAGCCATCTCCAACAACCCCAGTGACGAGACCCAGATCAGCAACGACGGGAGTACGGTCACCTGGTATGACAATGCGGGGAGCCTGTACACCACCACCATCGGCGACAGCGACCAGGCCTACCTCGACTTCCAATCGGTCCACTACACCAACTATCAAAACGCCGGGAGCGACTTGTCTGAGATCCTGATCAGCCTCCTGCCGACGCTGGTGCTCGTCGGGATCATGGTGTTCTTCGTCTGGTGGATGCTCCGTCAGAGCCAGTCGGGAAACAACCAGGCCATGTCCTTCGGGCGCAGCCGGGCCCGCTTGGTCGCCGGCGACAAGCCGTCGATCACCTTCATGGACGTCGCCGGGATCGACGAGGCCAAGCAGGAGCTGGGCGAGATCGTCGAGTTCCTCAAGTACCCGGACAAGTTCACCGCCGTCGGGGCTCGCATCCCCAAGGGCGTGCTCCTGGTCGGACCTCCCGGGACGGGCAAGACGTTGCTCTCCAAGGCCGTGGCCGGCGAGGCGGGCGTCCCGTTCTTCAGCATCTCCGGCTCGGAGTTTGTGGAGATGTTCGTCGGCGTGGGCGCCAGCCGGGTGCGCGACCTCTTTGACCAGGCCAAGAAGAACTCGCCCTGCATCGTCTTCGTGGACGAGATCGACGCCGTGGGCCGGCAGCGCGGCGCCGGCCTGGGTGGCGGTCACGACGAGCGCGAGCAGACCCTCAACCAGCTGCTGGTCGAGATGGACGGGTTCGAGACCGCGACCCACGTCATCGTCATCGCCGCCACCAACCGTCCTGACGTCCTCGACCCCGCCCTGCTCCGGCCGGGACGCTTCGACCGCCACGTCATGCTGGACCGCCCCGACATCCGCGGCCGTCGCGCCATCCTCGAGGTCCACTCCCGGAACAAGCCGCTGGACCCGGCCGTCGACCTCGAGGTCCTGGCCAAGCAGACCCCGGGGTTCTCGGGGGCCGACCTCTCCAACCTGATCAACGAGGCGGCCATCCTGGCGGCGCGCCAGAACCGGAAGCTGATCAGCATGCCGCACCTCGAGGAGGCGATCGCCCGGGTGATCGCCGGCCCGGAGCGCAAGAGCCGGATGATCAGCGAGAACGAGAAGGCCACCATCGCCTACCACGAGATGGGCCACGCCCTGGTCGGGATGACCCTGGAGCANNATCGTCAGCCGCGGCATGGCCCTGGGCTGGACCCTCTCCCTGCCCACCGAGGACAGGTACCTGGTCAGCAAGGCCGAGCTTCTCGACCAGCTCGCCCAGATGCTTGGGGGACGCTGCGCCGAGGACCTCATCCTCGGCGAGGCCAACATCACGACCGGGGCGAGTGACGACATCCGCAAGGCCACCGACCTCGCTCGCAAGATGGTCACCGAGTGGGGGATGAGCGACAAGCTGGGCCCCCGCACCTTCGGTGAGCGCCAGGAGATGGTCTTTCTGGGCCGCGACCTCGGCGAGCAGCGCAACTACTCCGAGGACATCGCCTCCGAGATCGACCAGGAGGTGCACCACCTGGTCGAGAACGCCTTCCTCCGGGCCAAGGAGGTGCTCCGCCGGCGCGAGAACATCCTCCGCGTGCTGGCCGCGCGCCTCACCGAGGTGGAGACCATGGAGGGGGCCGAGATGAAGCGGATCATCGACGAGATCGAGGGCACGGGGGAGCCGGCCGGGCCCGAGCTGGGCGAGGTCGCCGCCGGGGTCTGACCCCGACTGGCCTCCTCTGGACGGGTGTCCGCGAGCCCGCCCCAGTGGCGGGCTGCGACCGAGCCGCGACCGGGCCGTTCACCGCCGGGACGCCGGGGGCTGGGAGACTCCCCTGGATGCCGGACGTCACCTGTCCCAGATGCTGGCTGTGGCAGCCGCTCGGGCGGTCGACGAGTTGTCGCGCCTGCGGAGCACCGCTGATCACGCCGATGGGCGCTCGGGTCGACCAGGCCTGGAATCCGGTGGCCGCAGCCCAGATCTCAGCGACTGGTGCCGGCCCGTCGGGCGGCGCGGTCTATTCGCCCGCTGCCGCGTGGGTACCCGTGGGGTACGCGGGACGCCCCGCCGCCGAGGGGGCGAGGGGCACGGACTGGGTGCTCTGGGTGCGCGTCGCCCTCGCCGTTCCCTCACTGCTGGTCGCGGCGCTGGTCATGTTGGCGGGCATCTTCGTCCCTCACCTCACCTACCAGCAGAACACCGCCACCGGGCTGGTGACCCGCACCTTCGACCTGGCCCCGGATATCGCCGTCATCGCCGTCCTCCTCCTGCTCGCGATGACCGCGCTCGTCGTATGGCTGGCCAGGTTCCTCATCTTCCGCGCGGTCCTGCTCGCTCTCACCCTGGTGAGCGTCGTCTCCGCCCTCAGCCAGCTCGGCGACGCCGCCGCCGCCGAGCGGATAGCCCTCCTGGTCGGGCTCGGCTGGGACATCATCTATGGCGGGCTTCTCGGCCTCTCGCTGGTCACCCCCCGGCCCCGCTCCAGCTGAGGAGGGTGGGGCCGCCCCCAGGCCCGCGGTACACTCAGCACCGGTGCACCCCTCCGAGGGGTCCGTGCCCGGGGACGCCAACCGGCGCCTCGAGGCGACGGGCGCGGCTCGGAGCCGGACGCTCATACCACAGCCCGCTTGGATCAGAGGTGACCGAGACGGTGACAGCCCCGAGTGGCGAGAAGGCCGCACCGAGTGCCGTCCCGCTGGACTGGCCGGCCACCATCGCCCTCGTCGGCGCCGGCCGAGCCGGCGGTGCCCTGGCGGCTGCCATGACCGCGACCGGCCGCTCCGTCGTCGCCATCGCCAGCCGGGACCCGGGGCGTGCCGGCCTCCTGGCGGCACAGGTCGGTGCCCGGCAGGTTCCCACCGCGCTGGCGGCGGTCCGTGCCGCCGACCTCACCTTCCTCACCGTCCCCGACGCCGCTGTCGCCAGGGTTGCCGCCGCGGTCGCCGGGAGCGGTGCCACCCTCCGTGGTCGCGGGGTGGTGCACTGCAGTGCGAGCCTCGGGGTCGGGGCGCTGGCGGCGTTGCGGCTGACCGGGGCAACCGTCGGTTGCCTGCATCCCTTCCAGGCGCTCGCCGGCGTCGAATCCGCCCCGCTCCTGCGCGGGGTGCTGATGGCGATCGAAGCCGATCCCCCCCTCCGTGCACCGCTCCGCCGCCTCGCCGATGATCTCGGGGGCCGGCCGATCGAGCTGCTCCCCGGAAAGCGCGCCCTGTACCACGCCGCCGCGGTGTTGGCGGGCAACGCCCCTCTGGCCCTGCTCTCGGTCGCCTCCGAGCTGCTGGTGGCGGCGGGGCTGGAGCCGGACCTCGCCGAGCAGGGTCTCCTCGCCCTCGTGGTGGGTGCCCTGGCCAACGCACGACGCGTCGGCCCTCGCGCCGCGCTCACCGGCCCGGTGGTGAGAGGTGACACCGCCACCGTGGCGCGCCACCTCGAAGCCCTGCACGAGCATCCCGACGCCGACGCCCTCTACCGCGCCCTGACCCGCGAGATCGTGCGCCTGGCAGGACCGGAGGGACGAGAGGAGATCTCTGAGATGCTGAATGGAAACCGGGAAGGCGCTCCGCCGCCCACAACGGAGGACTCGACATGCCAGTGACCATCCGCAGCCTGCTCGAACGCAAGCGTCGCGGCGAGCGGTTCGCCGTGCTGACCGCCTACGACTACACGACGGCCCGGATCCTGGCCGAGGCCGAGATCCCGGTCATCCTGGTGGGCGACTCCCTCGGCATGGTGATGCTCGGCTACCACAACACCCTGCCCGTGACCATGGAGGAGATGCTCCACCACGCCCGGGCGGTTGCTCGTGGGGCTCCCGACCAGCTCCTGGTGGGGGACATGCCGTTCAACTCGTATCACGCCTCCGACGAGCAGGCTATCGCCAACGCGGCCAGCTTCCTGCAGGCGGGGATGCACGCGGTCAAGGTCGAGGGCGGCGGCCGGGTCGTCCAGCTGGCGGCGAAGCTGACCGACCGGGGCATCCCGGTGATGGGCCACCTCGGCCTGACCCCCCAGTTCGTCAACCTCTTGGGCGGCTTCCGGGTGCAGGGGAGGGAGGCGGAGGTGGCGGCGCGGATCGAGAGCGACGCCCGGGACCTGGAGGCGGCGGGCGCCTTCGCCGTCGTGCTCGAGGGGATGCCCGGGCCGTTGGCGGCGTTGGTGACCGCCGCCCTCACCATCCCCACCATCGGGATCGGAGCCGGCCCCGGCTGCGACGGCCAGGTCCTGGTCTTCCACGACATCCTGGGGCTGAACCGCGACCCGCTGCCCAAGTTCGTCAAGGTCTTCGCCCCGCTCGGCGACGAGGCGGTGGCCGCCACCCGTGCCTATGCGGCCGAGGTGGCCGCCGGCACCTTCCCGGACGATGCCCACACGTACAGCTGACCGGCGCCCACGCCTCACCCGCGTCGATGGCCCGGAGGAGCTGCGCCGCCGGTGCGATCGGATCCGAGCCGCGGGGCTGAGCCTCGGGCTGGTGCCGACCATGGGCGCGCTCCACGCCGGCCATCGTCAATTGATCCAGAGGTCGAGAGCGGAGTGCGACCGGACGGTGGTGAGCATCTTCGTCAACCCGACCCAGTTCGGGCCGGCCGAGGACTTCGACCGGTATCCGCGGCCCCTGGACACCGACCTCGCCGTCTGTACCGAGCTGGGGGTGGACCTGGCCTATGTTCCGAGCGACGCCGTCATGTACCCGGAGGGTTTCTCCACTCGGGTCAATCCCTGGGGGGCGCTCGCCGAGACCCTCGAGGGGGCTCGCCGCCCCGGGCATTTCGATGGCGTGGCGACGGTGGTCACCAAGCTCCTGGTCACCGCCCGGCCGGATCGTGCCTACTTCGGGCACAAGGACGCCCAGCAGTGCGCCGTTGTCCGCCGCCTCGCCGCCGACCTGGACACTGGGACCGAGATCGTCGTCTGCCCCACCGTCCGTGACGCCGACGGCCTGGCCCTCTCCAGCCGCAACGCCCGGCTCGATGCCGCGGAGCGGCTCCAGGCTCTCGCCATCCCGGCCGCCCTGGCCGCCGCCGATGCCGCCTTCCGGCTCGGGGAGCGGGACGCGGAGGCGATCCGCGACCTGGTCCTCCGGCGCCTCGCCGAGAGCCCGGGCCTGGCCGTGGACTACGTGGCAGTGGTCGACGCCGAGACCTTCCTCCCGGTCACGCGGATGCACGTTCGGTGCGAAATTCTCATCGCTGCTAGAATAGGCAGGACTCGGCTGATCGATGTGCTCACGCCGGGAACCGATGAGAGGCTGGCCGTCGGTGTGGGGGGTTGACTCCTATTCAGCCTGGATTCGGAGAGGAGCGAGGCGTGCTGCGCACCGTCGTCAAGTCCAAGATCCACCGCGCCACCGTCACCGGTGCGGACCTGGACTACGAGGGCTCCTGCAGCATCGACCCGCAGCTCATGCGGCTGGCCGACATCCTCCCTGGTGAGCAGGTCCACGTCCTCAACCTGACCAACGGGGCACGGGCCGTCACCTACGCGATCGAGGGCGGGCCGGGCGAGCTGGGTCTGAACGGCGCCATGGCCCACCTGGGCGCCGCCGGCGATCTGGCCATCGTGATCACCTACGCCCAATACGACGACGCCGAACTCGGCCGGCACGTCCCCCGCATCGTCCGGGTCGACGGCCACAACCGGGCCCTCACCGCGGCGATGACGCCCTGACCGCGACCGCCAGACTTCGAGGAGCGGCCCCCGACATCGTGGTCGTGGGCGGCGGTGTGGCCGGGCTCGCCGCCGCGCTCACCGCAGCCCCGCGCGCCCGGGTGCTGGTGGTGACCAAGGGCAGCACAGACGACGGCTGCACCGCCGCCGCCCAGGGCGGGATCGCCGCCGCGGTGGGCCCCGACGATTCCCCGGAGTTGCACTTCGAGGACACCATGGCCGCTGGCCGCGGCCTCTGCGACGAGCGGGCGGTGCGCCTGATGGTCGAGGAGGCCCCGGCTCGGGTGGCCCAGCTGGCCGAGTGGGGCGTTGCATTCGACCGCAACGGGGACGGCGTCGACCTCCATCGCGAGGCGGCTCACAGCCGGGCCCGGGTCCTCCATGCCGGCGGCGATGCCACCGGCGCCGCCATCGAGGCCGCCCTGCTGCAGCGCCTCCACGAGAGCGCCGCCACGGTCCTCGAGGGTCAGGTGGTGACCGGCCTGGTCCGGGACGGCGACGGTTGTGTCGGGGTCGAGCTCTGCGATCCCGCCTCCGGGGAGAGGGCGCGGGTGGCTGCCGGTGCCGTGATCCTCGCGACCGGTGGGGCATCCGCCCTCTGGCGCCACACCACCAACCCGGCCGGGTCCACCGGCGATGGCATCGCCCTCGCCTATGAGGCGGGCGCCGATGTCGCCGACGTCGAGTTCATCCAGTTCCACCCCACCGTCCTCGCGCTGGCGGGCGCCCCGGCCTTCCTCATCAGCGAGGCGGTTCGTGGCGAGGGCGGACTGGTCGTGGACGCGGACGGGCGCCGCTTCCTTCTCGACGCCGACCCCCGGGGAGAGCTGGCCCCCCGCGACATCGTCGCCCGGTCGATCTGGGAGGAGATGGCGCGGAGCGGCAGCGCATCGGTCTTCCTCGACTGCCGCGGCGTCGGCGAGCGCCTCGCCGAGCGCTTCCCGACCATCGTCGCCACCTGCCGGAGCNNGGCGTGGTCACCGACCTGGACGGGGCGACCACCGTCCCCGGCCTCTACGCCTGCGGCGAGGTGGCCCGGACCGGGGTGCACGGCGCCAACCGGCTGGCGAGCAACTCGCTGCTGGAGGGTGTGGTGTTTGGCCGGCGCGCCGCCGAGGCGGCGGTCGCCGGGCTCGCGGGCCGGCCCGCGGGAGGCGCTTCCGCGCTGCCCGCTGTGGCGGTGGAGACCCGGCTCGCCGATCTCGCCGCCGAGCAGGAGCTTCGCGAGCTGATGTGGTCGGCCTGCGGCATCAGCCGCACCGGCCCCGCGCTCACCGCCGCCGGAGAGGCGATCGCGCAGATGGGGGAGGAGAGGGGAGAGGGCATGGCCTGGCTCGCGCAGCGGCGCGGCCGGCTCGCCTGCACCGCGGCCCGGCTGATCGTCGGGGCCGCGCTTCACCGAGAGGAGAGCCGGGGCGCTCACCACCGTGGTGACTTCCCCACGAGCATCGACCGCTGGCGTGTGTCCCACGTCATGCGGGACAAGAGAGGAGTAGAGGTTGGCCACGACGCTGCAGCCCATCACTGAGACGCTCGCCCCCGAGCATCTCGACACCCTCATACGTGCGGCCCTCGAGGAGGATCTCGGGGCCGGCGACGTCACCACCGATGCTCTCATCCCCGCGGCCATGACCTGCCGAGGCAAGGTCATCTGCAAGCAGGACGGTGTGATCTGCGGCCTGTCCCTTGCCCGCCGCGCCTTCGAGCTCCTCGACGAGCGGGTGCAGTTCGACGCCAAGGCCAAGGACGGCGACAAGGTCCAGGAGGACCAGATCGTGATCCGCCTTTACGGCCCGGCCCGGGCCATCCTCAAGGCGGAGCGGGTCGCCCTCAACTTCCTCCAGCACCTCTCCGGGATCGCCA
>PLNE01000173.1:2189-2779 GCA_003141695.1 Candidatus Dormiibacterota bacterium | reverse complement strand
CGGCTCATGTTCGTCAGGATCGTCAGGCTCTCGAGCGTGGTGTGCGCAATCACCGGCATCATCACGTTGAGCTCGAGCAGGGAGCCGGCCGCGCCCGCGAAGGCGATGGTCGCATCGTTGCCCACCACCTGCGCGGCCACCATGGTGAGCGACTCGGCGATGACCGGGTTGACCTTCCCGGGCATGATGGACGACCCGGGCTGCACCTCTGGCAGGGCGATCTCGGCGATACCTGCTCGTGGGCCGCAGGCGAGCAGGCGGATGTCGGCGGCGATCGCGTAGAGGGAGACGGCGACGCTGCGCAGGGCGCCATGGGCGGCGACCACTCCGTCCAGGGTCCCCTGGGCCTGGAAGTGGTTGTCGGACTCCCGGAAGGGGAGGCCGCAGCTCGCGGCGAGCCCGGCGATGACCTGTCCGGCGAACTCGGGATGGGAGTTGACCCCGGTGCCCACGGCGGTCCCCCCCAGGGCCAGCTCGCAGAGCTCGTCGAGCGCTTGGCGGCAGCGGCGCCCGGCCCGCTCCACCTGCCCCGCCCAGCCGAGGAACTCCTGCCCCAGCCGGATCGGGGTGGCGTCCTGGAGGTGGGTGCG
>PLNE01000173.1:0-2153 GCA_003141695.1 Candidatus Dormiibacterota bacterium | reverse complement strand
CCGATCACCTCGTTGGCATTCATGTTGGTGGAGGTGCCGCTGCCGGTCTGGAAGACGTCGACCACGAACTCGGCGTCGAACCTGCCGTCCGCCACCTCCTGGGCGGCTTGCGCGATCGCCTCGCTGAGGCGGCGGTCGAGCAACCCCAGCTCGGTGTTGACGAGCGCGGCTTGGCGCTTGATCAGACCGAGGGCCCGGATGAAGTCGCGGGGGAGGCGCAGCGGGCTGATCGGGAAGTTGAGCTTGGCCCGCATCGTGCTGGCGCCGTAATAGGCACCGGCCGGGACCTCCAGCTCACCCATCGAGTCGCGCTCGCGGCGGGAGGCGGGGGGGCCGCTCTCGGCCATCAGCGCCGCTCGCTCCTCGGGACGATGATCTCGAACTCCGCTCCCGCGCCCGGCTCCGATCGGGCAGAGACGCTGCCTCCGTGGCGCTCTGCCACGGTCTTGACAATGTAGAGGCCGAGGCCGCTGCCCGGAACTTTGCGGTGGCGCTCGGCCACCGAGCGGTAGTACTTCTCGAAGAGCCTGTCAGCTTCCTCGGGGGCGAAGCCCGGGCCCTGGTCGCGGACCGCCATGTGGATCATGTCGTCCTGCTGCCAGCCCCGGATCGTGATGGTCGAGCCGTTGGGGGCATGCTTGACGGCGTTGCCCAGGATGTTGGTCAGGGCGAGGGTCAGCCGCCGGCGATCGCCCCGGAAGGTGACGTCCGGCGCCAGATCCTGGGCCAGCGTGCAGTCCCGGAGCTTGGACTCCATCATCACCGTCTCGATGGCCCCGGCGACCAGGTCGCCGAGGCCGGTCGGCTCGATGGTCAGCTTGTCGTCGGGGTCCTCCAGACGGGAGAGCTCGGCGAGCGCGTTGACCATCCGCACCATCATCTCGGTGCTCGCCGTGATCCCGTCGATGGCCACCGTCGCGCTGTCCGGCATCT
The DNA here is from genome assembly GCA_003141695.1 of Candidatus Dormiibacterota bacterium. Taxonomy (GTDB): domain Bacteria; phylum Chloroflexota; class Dormibacteria; order Aeolococcales; family Aeolococcaceae; genus Changshengia. The sequence goes on along the minus strand of PLNE01000173.1, from coordinate 1,220 downwards.
GGCCGAGCATCCCGGTCGAGAGCAGCTGACCGTAGCTGTTGAGGATGGTGAGCGGCCGGCGCAGCTCGTGCATGGTGATGGAGAGCGAGGTTCCTCTGGCGCTGCTCGCCGTGGTCATCGCCGAGATCTGCTGGGCGAGCCGCCGGGCCACCGTCACGCTCAGCCGGGTGGCGATAACGGCCAGGTCCTCGGCGGCGTCCAGGGCGAGGGAGAGCTGGGACTCCGTGTCGAGGCCCGCCTCGATCGCCGCCTTGGCCGTCGCCGGGCGGAGTGCGGCGAGGTGGAGGAGAGCCTTCTCCAGGTGCTGGTCAAGCTCGAACGCCTTGTCGAAGTCGACCTCATAAAAGGCCATCAGCGGCCCCACGTCGTCCGCGGAGAGAGCCACCAGGCAGGCGCTCAGAAACTGGCGTGGGCTCCGGGTGCCACCGCCAGCCCGCTGCTCGGGCGCCCTCCCCTGGAGCTGAGCCCAGATCTCGGCGACGCGTTCGGCATGGGCGGCGAGGAAGTCGGCGAGCTGGCCAGTCATTGCCCCGCCGAGTGTACACGCGCCTGGAGCGAACGGCTGTGACGGTGCGGGTGAGAGGCTTTGGGTCCCCCACTGGGCCGGACACTGCAGTCCGGGCGGGGCGGCCCGCCCCTGGGCGCCGCGGCCCACGGGGCGCCCAGCGCGACTGAACAGCCGCGCCGGCTTGCCAGCGGCAGCGCGCCAGTGCGCGGATCCCCTCCCGTTACTCCCGAGCCGGCTCGTAGAAGAGCATCTGATTGGCCTGGAAGTGGAGGTCGATCTTGGTGGTCGGTCCGTTCCGATTCTTCTCCACCAGCAGCTCGGTCACCGACTTGTCGATGTCGTCCTTGTGCATTCCCGGACGGTAGAGGAACAGCACGACGTCCGCGTCCTGCTCAATCGAACCGCTGTCACGCAGGTCGCTCAGCTGCGGCTTGCGGTTCTCACGGCGTTCCGACTCGCGAGAGAGCTGGGAGAGGGCGAGGACCGGGACGTGGAGCTCCTTGGCGATCGTCTTGAGCCCGCTCGAGATCTCCGAAACCTCCTGGACGCGGGAGTCCTGGCGACCGCCGCGCATCAGCTGGAGGTAGTCGACCACCACCAGGTCGACCTTCTGCTGTGCCTTCATCCGCCGGGCTCGGGCGCGCAGCTCGCTGATCGGGAGTGCCGGGGTGTCGTCGATCCAGATGTTTGCCTGGGAGAGCCGGTCCATGGC
>PLNE01000143.1 GCA_003141695.1 Candidatus Dormiibacterota bacterium | reverse complement strand
AACGGAGTTGGAACGGTAGGCCACATCCAATGGCGCGGTCATCCCGACCGGATAGGAGACCGCACCATGGAACGGAACACCCCCCGCCTGCTTGATTCCATCGAGCAGGCCTTCGGCGAGTTGGCACTGACCGTTGAGGTGGGCGGCCATCTCCTCCCTGCCCCTGAAGCTCGCCGTGCGCTGCTCGCGAGCTCTTCCCGTGAGGTCCGCGACCGAGCCCTCACGGCGGTCATCGCCCGGGCCCGCGAGAGCGAGGATGGCAAGCTCCTGCTCACCGGCCTGCTGCTCCCCGCGCTGCGCCGGCTGTCAGGCCGGCTGGCCAGGCAGTGGGGGGCGGACCCTGACGACGTCGACGCCGAGGTCTGCCTGGCGTTGACCGAGGTGGCAGTGGAGAGGAAGCCGCCGGTGACGGCGGTGGCCAGTAGCGTGGTGTGGGAGGTTCATCGTCGGGTCCGGAGCACCCTGGCGAAGTGGTGTGGGGAACGGGGGCGGCAGCGGTGCCTCGAGGAGGTGGTTGGCGTGCTCGCCTCCCCGATCCTGCGGCTCAGTGCTCCGCGGGATCCGGAGGACCTGGTCGACAGCGCGGTGCGCCAGGGTGTGCTGACGGCGGCCGAGGCGACTCTGATCGTCACCACCCGCCTCGAGGGCCGGCAGCTGGTGGCCGTGGCCCGTGGGCAGCGGCAGCCGGCGCCGCGGCTCTTCGATCGGCGCCGCGGGGCTGAGGCGCGGCTGGTCGCGATGCTCGCCGGGCACGCGGTCCGCCGGCGCCGGCCGGCGATGGTTCGGACGCGCTCCGCCTGGGCCGCCTGACCGTGATCGCCAAGCGCGTCGGTGGAGTGGGCGGCATCCTGCTCGTGTTCGGCAGCCTCGTCAACGTCGCGACCACCATGGGCTGGGACCTGGTCACGGAGATCGGCCAGAAGGTCGAGTGCCACCTCGTCCAGATGCTCGAGAACCAGCTCCAGGCGGGAGTGGTGGACGAGGCCGGCGGGGAGCTGGGAGGGGACGGGAACGCCGCCATTGGCGAGGAGCCGCACACCCCGGAGACGACCTCGCGGGAGGCGAGCTCCTCCAAAGAGTCCCAGAGCTGCGGTAGCAGTGAGTGGCAGGTCCTCTCTCAGTGGTGCCAGGTGGTCACCCGAAGCGATGTGTGCACCCCGACCGGTCTGGCGAGCGCGATCTGCGAGAAAGCGACGCTCTGCACCGCCGCCGTCGACGCGGTCAAGAACACGAGCGATACCGTCAAGGCGGCCGTACTGGCCCCCTTCCAGCGGGCCTGGGCAGCGATCCGCGGGCGACCGGTGCCGTTCTCTCCGGACTCGGTCACGGGGGGGACGGATGAAGCCGACGCCGCAGCCGATCTGAACGCTGACGTGCCGTATGGGACCGAGCCTGACCTGAGCGACCCCATCGAAGAAGAGGTGCTGGAGACCGCGGCCGAGGAGGGCGGCGGCGACGCGGCCCAGGCGGCCGGGGACACGACCCACGGTCTCGAGGAGGGGCTCTCCACCGCCGACGAGACCTTCGGCGCGGCCACGGACACAGACGTCGAGGGATTGAATGGCGACGATGGACCGGGGGCGGCCGCCGGAGACGTGGACAAGGCCGCAGCCGACGCTGTCGAGGCAGGCGCGGAGACCGCCGGGAGCATCGGGCTCAAGGTGGTCGCGGACGTCGGGCTCAAGGTGCTGGGCTGGGCTGGTCTGGCCTGGTCGACCTTCGGCTTCATCGGCGAGCTGACCGCCAACTACACGACGAGCGACCAGATCCAGCAGACCGGCTGGCACTACTACGGCCTGCTCGACATCGTCCCTCCCAGCAACGAGCTGCTCATCAGCCAGGACCAGCTCAACCAGGACCCGAGCCTGCAGTCCGAGTTCGGCACCAACCTCATCACCTGCCAGAACCTGATCGACCTCCAGGCCCAGGTCCTCGGCGACCCGACGTCGGTCGCCAACCAGGAGATCGTGGGGAGCTTCCTCGACCCCAGCGCCTCCCCGATCGAGGTGGGGCCGGACGTGCCGGAGACGTCCAGTACTCACGCCTGGGGGCACGTCGACCAGGACAAGCAGATCCATGACCCGGTGACGGGGATCATCCCGGTCGGCAGCAAGACCTTCGACGCCAACATCGGTCAGCTTCTCGCCGAACTGGTGCCCAACCCAGAGACGGGGCGGCCGGACGGGGACTGCGGTCTGGGCCTGCCGGGCGCTACGCAGCCGCAGACACCGGACTGGGCCCAGGTCATCCAGGGAGCGCTCACCCAGGATGAGCAGCTCGCCGGCGTCATCTCGGCTGAGCAGGCGGGGTCCCCAACCCAGCTCGACCCCTGGGGCGTGCCGGATGGCGCGGCGTTCACCGACTGGACGGTCAACGACATCCTCACCTTCGGGCTCGGAGCCGACCCGCTCGTCCACTACTACGACGGCGACGACCTGCTCGGTCAGGACGAGTCGCTCGCCTCGGGCCGGTGCATCTCGGCCATGGCCCTCACCCCCTACGAGGGCATGGTCCCGGACGCGTACACGGAGTTGCTCGCCCAGGTGAAGCAGGGCAACTTCACCGCCTTCGACCTCCTCGACCAGGCGGCGACCCAGCTCAGCTCCGACGACAACCCCACCACCGGTGACTGCCTCTACACACCGCTCGGCCCGTCCATCGCCGGCTGCATCACCGGCGGGACGGACGTCGTCAACCAGGCCGCTCAGGCGCGGGTGAGCCCGTACCAGTCGTGCGCACCCACACCGCTCTGGCGGACGAGCCTCCCCGTGTACTCGCCCGGCTACCCGGACCTCACCCTCTCGCAGGCGCTGCAGGGGGTGCTCGGCGCGTGCGGTTGCTCACCGCCGCCGGCGGCGTCAGCGACTCCAACCGACGCCATCGATCTGAACCAGGCGGCCCAAGCCCAGGGGTATGCCTCCAGCTGGGACTCGCAGGAGACGTCGGAGACGGCGACCGACGAGATGGACGACCAGACGGCGGCGATGGCGTTGGCCATCTGCGACGTTTACGGGGAGGGTGACCCGCTCCTCGTCACGGCGCAGTCGACAAGCCCAACCCAGGCCGTCGGACCGGGCGCGGGCGGCAACATCGGCTGCTACCAGCAGCTCCCTGGCGAGATGGGCGCGAGCCTGGCCCAGGCGCCCGGAGCGCAGGGTCAGACGGTGGATGTGAGCGACCCCTCGGTCCAGGCTGAGGGTGCGGTCATCGAGCTCACCGACGACCTGGAGGCAGCCGGTGGCGACGTCCAGGCGGCCTTCGCCATGTACATCCGAGACAACCATCTCGCCCCGTACAACGGCGCCTGGCACGGCGATGGGGAGTACGTCCCGGGACAGGCCGCGACCCTCGCCGAGACACAGGAGGGGGTCGGCGACTGGTCCGAGGAGACCGGCGTCGGGGATGGGCAGCACCTCCCCACCGTCCCCTCAGCGGACCTCCTCACCGAGGCATACAGCGAGTACGCGATGTACTTGGAGCCGGGCAACCAACTTGGAACCCAGGCCGCGCCCCAGGGGCTCGACGCGGTGAGCACCGCGGGCGCCCTCGTCTACCCGCCCGAGGACCAGCTGGGCGCGTTCGCTGCCGCCGAGCAGCGCACCGGCGTGCCGCAGGCACTGCTCATCGCTCTCGCCGCCGCGCAGAGCGGCATGACCTTCAACCAGGAGCTGGTGAGCCAGACCCAGAACCCCGACGGATCACCCACGGCCTTCGGGGAGTTCCAGATGGAACCGGCGGCCTTCACCGCCGCCGGCGAGGAGCTCGGCTTATCGCCGCCCGCCCTTGCGGCTGTGGCCGACACGGGGACGGGCACGGCGTGGGGCGAGCCCCAGGGGGAGCTGGACGTCTCCGACGAGGCCCTGGCTGCGGCCCAGGTCCTGGCGGATCAGGGCGTCACCTCGAGCTCGGGCACCGCAGCGCTGGAGGCAGCGGTGACGGCATTCCAGACCCCCGCAGCGGCGTCGACGGTGAGCCCTTCCGCCACCCCCACCGCGAGCACTGACGCGCAGACCGTGGTCGTCGAGTACCTGCCCGCGTATCAGGCCTGGGTCACCGCCGGCGAGCCGGCCATGGGGGGCTCGCCACCCGCGTGTGCGAGCAGCAAGTGCGACGTTGGGCTCTACCCAACCCCCGGGGTGTTCCCCTGGGTCCCCGCTGGGGGCTTCCCGCACAGCTACCCGCTCGGGCAGTGCACGTATTGGGCATCCGCTAACTTCGATCCCTTCCCCGCGGGCGTCGGTGGGGGGACCGTCCAGAACCTCACCAACGGCGGCGACTGGTACGCGACCGCCCGCGGCCTCGGTCTGCCCACCCTGCCGCCATCGGTGCTCCCACCGTACGGATCTGCCGTCTCCTACCTGGGCTTCCCGGGGGACCAGGGCGACGGTCACGTCGCCGTGGTGATCAGCGACGACCCTGACGGGCGCGGTTACTGGGTGAGCGAGATGAACGTGGATGGCCTCGGCATGGTCGATGTCGCCCACTACCCCTTCCCGAATCCAGACTTGCAGGGGAGCATCCTGGCCCCCCAGGCGGGCGGCGGATGAGCCTTCACGGGCCCGTTCTTCGCTCCACACGGAGCGTTCGGCGCCGCAAGCGCGCCAAGCGCAGTGCGCGAATCCCCTTACGGGACAACGAGTTTCCGGGTACCTCCCGAATTGAGGGCTCCCCGGGCCCTTTAAGGGGATAGCGCGTCGCCGAGCGGGGCGGCCCATCACCTTTCTGCACCAGCGCCCTTGCCCTGACCGTAGACGGCCCAGGCTCCCGCTGGCGGCGCGCCCTCACCCCACCCCAGATAAGAAGGAGCTCCTGCCGTGCCCCCCACGTCCCCGCCCGCTGGCGCGAGCGACCTCACCAGCCTCCTCCAGAGCGTCCAGCTCTGGATCTGGGGCTTTGTCGGCCTGGCGGCGATCGTGATGCTGTCCGTCGTCGCCCTGATGTTCATCCTCTCCGGGGGCCACCCCGGGACGGTGATGAAGGCAAAGAACGGGCTGCGCCATGTCGTCTATGGCCTCGCCCTCCTCGTGCTGGCGCCACTCTTGGTCAACCTCGTCATCAGCGTGGCGGGCGGATGAAGCGGCTTCGCCCAGTCGGGTTGCTGCTCGGCTCCGCCCTCGCAGTGGTCTTCCTTCTCGGGAGCGGCGAGGTGGTGTTCGCCGCTCCCCCCACTCCGGCACCGGCGCCGGCGCCGTCAGCGGCCCCCACGCCCACCGCTGCGCCCTCTGCCACTCCAGCAGCGGGCAGCGACGACGCCTCGACGCTGGGTACCACCACCGACGATCACGTCCACGGCATCATCGACGACTGGTTCGGCGGGATTGTCAGTGACGGGGTCCAGTGGACCACCGGCCAGATGTCCGAGTGGGCCCTCCAGTCTCCGAACGTCACCCAGCTCGGCGTGATCCGGAGCAACTGGACCACCCTCGCGTACCTGGCGGGGAGCCTCTTCGGCTTCGTCCTGTCACTGGTCGCGGTGGTCGTGATGACCAAGGACACCGTGCAGACCCGCTACGGACTGAAGGAGATGCTGCCCTCGACGCTGCGTGCCTTCGTAGGAGCGCTCTGGAGCTTGGCGATCGTCGCCGCCGGGATCGCGGCGAGCAACGGCCTCGCCAGTGCGCTCCTCTCCGGGTCCAATGTGATGACCCAGTCCTCCCAGAGCCTGAGCGCAGCGGTGGCTGTCGTCGTCAAGGACGGCAACATCTTCGTGATCCTCATCGGGCTCGTCCTGGTCGCCGTCGCCCTGGTGGCGGTGATCGAGGGCTTCCTTCGGATCGTGGCCGTCTGTGTGGTGGCGGTGGCCGGGCCGATCGCGGTGCTCTGCCATGCGCTGACCTGGACGGATCTGATCGCCCGACTGTGGTGGCGGGTGCTCGCCGCCTGCCTGGCGATCCCCGTGGTGCAGGCTCTCCTCTTCCTCCTCGGCGCCACGTTCCTCGAGAGTAGCGGAGACCAGCAGGCCCTCTTCCACGAAGGGGCGGGGAGCGCGTCATTGACGCTGCTGCTCGCCCTGGTGGTGTTCCTGCTGATCGCGGCGGTGCCGCTCATCGCCTACCGCATGGTGTTCGAGGGAGCGGTGGGCCGCTACCGGCCTGTAGCCGCCGAGGAGTGGGTGGGCGACAAGAGCCGCCAGCTGGTCCAGCGGGGCGGGAGCCAGTAATGGGGACAGCACGGCACGTTGCCGACGTCGACCGCGAGGACCGCATCGTCTTCGGCCTGACCACGCCCCAGACCCTGAAGCTGGGAGGCGTCGCTACGGTGCTGTTCCTGGTCGGACTGATGGTCTGGCGGCTCACCCACCAGAGCGCTCTCGCCATTGGGATCACCCTGGTGGTGTCGTCCATCGTCCTCGGCGTCTCGTGGGGAGCCGTCATCGCCACCAAGGACGGCGTGCCGGTCGACCGCTTCGTGCTCCGAGGCCTTCGCCAGCGCTTTGGCCCATCGGTGATGGTGCCCGCTGCCGAGGACGAGATGGGCAGACGAGTGGCGGGTGATGGGCCTGCCGCGCTGCTTCTGCCGAAGACGCGGGTCCTCGCCGACGGCTTGATCGACTTGGGTGAGCGGGGGTCGGCCGTGATCTGCCGGGCGAACTCGCTCACCTTCAGTCTGCGCAGCGAGACCGAGCAGGAGGGGCTGATCAGCGCCTTCGGCGCGTACCTCAACTCCCTGGCCGCACCGATCCAGATCGTCGTGCGCAGCGAGCCGGCCGATGTCGAGAGCTGGGCTTCCGAGGTCGAGGAGGGCGCCGAGCGGCTCCCCGTTCCGGCGCTCCGGCAGGCGGCTCTGTCGCACGCTGCCTATCTGCGCGTGCTGGGCGAGGGGAAGGTTCGGCGCCAGGCGCTGCTCGTGGTTCGAGAGGAGGAGCGGGCGGCCAGCGCCGACCTGGTGCGGCAGCGTGCCGGGGCCGCAGAGGACGCCCTCTCGGCCGCCGGTATCGGGGTCACTGTGTTGGAGCACGCACAGGTGGTGGACGTGCTGGCCATGGCCATGAACCCCGGTGAGGTGCGTCGCGTGAGCCGGGGTCGGGCTCGGCTCGATGAGCCGATCCGGCGGGCACAGCCGTGACCCATCCGCGGCGTCCGGCGCTGCACCCGGCGCTGGCTCCCCCCTCCCTGGTGGTGCGTCCGCGTGAGGCCCAGGTGGGTGACCAGTGGGTGCGTACGTTCTACGCGAGCGATTACCCACAGGAGCTGCCCTTCGGCTGGATCGAGCGGCTGATGACCCACCGCGGCCGGGTGGACGTGAGCCTCCACATCACGCCCACGGCCCCCGACCAGGTGGCGGCCCACCTCCAGCGCCAGCGCGGACGGATGGAGTCGTCACTGCGGTTCGACGCGAAGCACGGGAGGATCTCGGATCCTGGTTTGCAGGTCGCCTCCCACGATGCCGAGACGCTGGCCCTCGAGCTGGCCAGGGGCAACAGCCGGGTCTTCAAGCTCGGGCTCTACGTCACGGTGCGCGCCGACAGCGAAGAGGAGCTGGATGCGGAGTGTCGCCAGGTCCGTGACGCGGCCCGGGCGATGCTGTTCCAGCTCCAGCCGGCCACGTACCGGACGCGGGAGGGGTGGCTCACCACGCTCCCGCTCGGGCTGGACGAGGTGGGCACGCGACGCACCTTCACGACCGAGGCGCTGGCAGCCTCCTTCCCGTTCGCCTCGGCGGAGCTGCCGACCTTCGACGGGGTGCTCTACGGGCGCGCCCGGCGAACCGAGGGGCTGGTCCGATGGGATCGCTTCCGCCAGCTCAACTACAACCTGGTGATCCTGGGGGCCTCGGGGGGCGGCAAGTCGTACCTGGCCAAGCTCGAGACTCTGGAGTGGCTGCTCCAGGGGGTGACGGCGTCGGTCATCGACCGTGAGTCGGAGTGGACCCGCCTGGCCCAGGCCGTCGGGGGCATTCGCATCCCGCTGGGCCAGAGCGGGGTGAGGGTCAACCCGTTTGACATCGGCCCGGAGATCCCCGGCGACGAGCAGGGCCCGCTCGTCCGGAGGGCCCTCTTCATCCACACCCTGGTCTCTGTGCTCCTGCGGCGCGAGCTCACCTCGAGCGTCACCGCGGCCCTCGACCGGGCGGTGCTCCGGGCATACGAGCGGGCCGGCATCACCGGCGATCCGGCGACCCACCGCCGGCAGCCGCCGCTCCTCTCCGACCTGGTGGCGGCGCTGCGGGACCTGGAGACCACCTCGGCACTTGAGATCGCCGACGATCTCTACCCCTTCACCGAAGGGATGTTCCGGGGCCTCTTTGATGGCCCGTCGTCGGTGCCGACGCGGTCGGCGCCGCTTGTCGTCTGGGACATGCTCCAAGTTCCCGAGCAGCTGCGGTCGGTCGCCGATCTCCTGGTGATGGACCGGGTGTCCGAGCGATTCGACATCGTCCAGGGGGAGGCCCTGGAGCAGCGTCATCTCCTGGTCATCGAGGAGCTGTGGGAGTTGATGCGCGACCGTCAGGGCGCGGTCTTCGTTGACACCTTCTGCCGCAAGGCACGAAAGCGCCACGTCGGGCTGACTGCGGTCACCCAGCAGGCCTCAGATCTTCTCGGGTCAGAGCGCGGCCGCGCGGTCGTCGACAACGCCGACACCCAGATCGTGCTCCGGCAGTCGCGGCAGGCGATCGAGGAGGTGGCCAAGCACTTTGGGCTGAGCGACGGGGAGCGCCGGTGGCTCGTGGGTTGCAGGAGAGGGGAGGGGATCCTGATTGCCGGCCAGGACCGGGTCGCCTTCCGTTCTGTGGCCGCCCCCGACGTCGAGAAGCTGATCACCACCGACCCCGACGAGGTCGCCGACCTCGCTCGG
>PLNE01000089.1 GCA_003141695.1 Candidatus Dormiibacterota bacterium | reverse complement strand
AGGGGCGGCGAGTTGCTGACGATACCGACAGATACGGGGGGGGCGGGCGGCATCGATGTCGCCGTCAGAGGGACGGCGCCCCCCGCCTGACTCGATCGGGCGCGCAAAGTCGGCCGCGCGATCTTGGCCGCTGTGCACCACAGCCGTGTATGCTGTCCGGACGCCACCAGCCACCCCCGGGTGGACTCATGATTAACGTCGCAGCAAACGTCCCAGCCACCAGTGGCGAGTTCGCGGAGCTCGTCTCCGAGCATCTCGACGAACTCATCACGTACGCAGCCCATCTCGTCGGTGACGCCGACTCCGCCGTCGAGCTGGCCGCGGCAGGCATCTTCCATGCCGCCAAGTACCCGCCGGCGCGGGTGCGCCTCGACGGTACCGCTGCCCTCTACCGCGCGGTGACCCGGGCCTGTCGCACCGGCGAGCGATTCCCGCCACGGCCCCACGGGCCCTCGAGGCTGTGGCGTCGCAGCCGTCCCTCCCTCGAGACGGAGTTCCGCGGCGGAGACGTCGCCAGCAGGATGAACACGGTGAAGCGCGCGCTCATGACCCTTCCCTTTGAGCGGCGCGCGGCGCTGCTGTTGCGCAACCTCGCCCGGCTCCGCTACCCGGAGATCGCTCGCGCGCTGGAGTGCTCGCCGGAGGCTGCGAGCCGGCAGCTGGCCGCCGCCAGACGTCAGTTCAGCACCGTGTACCGCGAGATCGCCATATGAAGTGCAGCCTGCTCGCGCTGAGCAGCTACCTGGACGATGAGCTGGACCCGGGGCGGCGTGCCGAGATCGAGGCGCACCTGGTCGGCTGCGAGCGCTGCCAGAAGGGCCTCGAATGCCTCCGCGAGGAGACGGAGCGCTTCGGTGCGCTGGGGCGGGTCCACGTCCCCGACGATGCCGTCAGCGGCTTCCTGCAGCAGCTCGGGCTGCTCGGCCCCGGCGAATCCCTTCCCCCGCGCTCACCGCGCCCGCCCGACCCCCCCGGAGCGGATCTGCCCCGGTGGCTGGGCGGGGGAGGAGCGGCCGAGCCGCTGCCGTGGAGCGCGCGCCACAATCCCGAACCCCCGCCCGCCCCGCCGGAGAGCGATCAGCCCTCCCTCCCGTTCCTCGACGCCTTTTCCCCGTCGGGTGTGACGGTGATGGGAGCATCTCTCGACGAGCCCTCCCAGAGCGATGAGCTCCATCTCAACGGCCGGTCGGTCCCCGCAGCCGCACCGGCTCGGGCTCCGGAACCGGTGGCGGGCGAGTCGGAGCCGCCGGCTCCCGACGCCTGGTCCCACGGGAGCATCGCCCTGGAGGGGGTGGGCGCCTGGCCCACAGGGCACGCGATCCGCGTGACCTCGTCGGGAGAAGAGGCGACTGCGTTCGAAGCCGTCGCGTCGCAGGCGGGCGGGATCGAGGCCGGCGCGCCCACGGTGGTGCCCGAGGCGGTGGTGGCTCCGAGTGACATCCCCCCTCCACCGCCACCGCCTCCGCCTGCGGCTGCCTGGTCGCCGGCATCCCTGGTCCCGCCTGCGCAGCAGCAGCAGCCCCCCCCGCCGCCCGCTGGGCCGCTCCCGGCCCCTCGTCCCCTGCGCTCTGAGCCGCCGTCGCCCCGGCCCGCGGACCAGATGTGGCCCATCTCGCTGCCTCCCACTCCGTACGCCAGGGCGTCGGATGACGAAGGCGATCCGTGGAGCTGGGCGCCCCGGGATGACACGGCACCCCCGCAGTCTCGCGTCTACCCGGCCCCCACCTTTTCGGGGGATCCAATCCCCTCGATACCGGGGGGAGCCGGCGCTCCATCGGGTCCCAGGATGGACGACGAGGTGGTGGGTGGCGGAGATCCGGCGGATGAGGATGCGGCCGCCGATCCCCTCATCGATCCGCTGATCGCGCGGGTGGCGAGACCGCCACAGCCGGTCCGGGCAACCCTGATCTCGCGTCTCCGCGACCAGGTCTCGCTCCGTCTGGCGCTCATGCGCAGCGCCGATGGCGACGCCGAGCGGGCCCCGGCCGCCGCGCCGGGCCCGAGCCACGGCGCGCAGCCACCGGAGTCGGCGGGGCTGCTCACGGCTGCGCTCCGGTACCGGATGGATGCGCACGCCGAGATGGACGAGCCCGCTGCGCCGCCCACTGGCGCGGCCCTCCCCGCGCGACGGGCTTCGGGCGTCGAGCATCCGGCTGCGACTCCATGGTCCGGGGTGCCGTCCATCGACTCGGCGATGATCGCCGAGGCCAGCACCCCACGCGTCCGCGACCTCGACCGGGGCCCCAGCAAGCCGGGCCGCCACGCCCGCCAGCTCGGGGACCGGCGCTGGATCGGGCCGAGCGCCGGCAAGGTGGCCCCGAGCTCGGGGCGATTCGGTGACCTTCCCCACCGCGTGCGCCATCTCGCGGGCCAATCCCGCCGCCGCTATCTCATCTTTGCCATCCTCGCCGTCCTGGCCGTTCTGGTCGCGACGGTGAGCCTGCTCGTGACGCGTCCGCCCACGCTGCCCCTGGCGGCGAACACAGGGGCGACGTCCCGCGCCGCGCCGCTCCCGAGCGCAACCCCGGCACTGCTGCCGGTCACCGGTCTGCAGCCCTCGGCCTCGGTCGCGCCGTACGCCGCCCCCACCGTCTCGGCGACGCCCGCGCCGACGCCGGTGCCCACTCCCGTCCCCACCCCTGTCGTCGCCACTCAGAGCTTCGGCAGCGGGGGCTCGGGATGGACCGTCGAGGACGTCCGCTATGGAACGCAGCCGGACGGCGACCTCTGGATCGTCATCGACTTCTCGGGCGGCTCGGGTGAGCCGAGGGCGACGGCCTCCTTCTCCGACCCGACGACGCTCGCCGTGACGCTCGCAGGAGCCCGCGAGTCCGGCCTCTCACCGGGGACAGGCGGGATCGTGACGAAGGCCGCGGCGACCTCGAGTGGGAGCGCCGTGAACCTGGTCTTCGACCTGAGCAAGGCCGTGACCCTCAAGAACGGCTCCTACACACCCCAGGACTCGAGCAGCCCGTACCCGCTGCACCTCATCCTCGACATCGGCTGATCGGCACCCGACCTCAGCTGACGCGCAGGTCCGGTGGGGCGCCCGGGCCGGCCCGCCGCCGGAGCCGGGCGGCGCGCTCTAGTGTCCTGTACCGGAGATTC
>PLNE01000116.1 GCA_003141695.1 Candidatus Dormiibacterota bacterium | reverse complement strand
TGAGGATGCCGCCAAGGAGGCCTCCTACCTCGAGGTGCTGGCGGCCGAGCGAGTACTGGGCGTCCTCCTCTGCCCCTCTGACGAGAACGATCCGCAGATCGGGACCCTTCTCGATCTCGGCATCCCCGTCGTGGCCTTCGATCGATCGGTCACCGACCCGCGGGCGGATTCAGTCACGGTCGACAACCGCGGCGCGGCAAAGCAGGCCACCCAGCTCCTGGTCGACCTCGGGCACCGCCGCATCGGCTTCATAGCCGGGCTGCCGGGGATTCAGACCGCCGACGAGAGGCTGGCCGGGTACCTGGAAGTCGTCGGCGGCGCCGCGCTGGAGGCGGTCGTGCGCCAGGGGGACTTCAGCCTGGAGGGAGGCAGGAGAGCAACCGCCGAGCTCATCGCGGAACGTCCGGCGACAACGGCATTCCTGGTCGCCAACAACCAGATGACCCTGGGTGCGCTGGACGTGCTTCGGGAAGGGCGGAAGCGGGTGCCGGACGACGTCGCCCTCGCGGCCTTCGACGACCCGCCGTGGGCGCGGCTGATCGACCCTCCGCTCACTGCCCTTGCGCAGCCACTCCGAACCATGGCCGACGCTGCCGTCGGTCTGCTCTTCGAGCGGCTCGCCGACCCGCGCCGCCAGCCCGCCCACCTTCGCTTCGACCTCGAGCTTCGCATCCGGCGCTCGTCGGGGGACGAAGTCTCGTCCTAGCTGGCCGGCCGGCCCGCCCCTGCGTCCGGCCCGCCCGCGGCGGTGGAGCCGGGGCCGCAGAGCCGTGCGTCGCCGGATCACCCCCGTCCTGCAGTCAGGTGCTCGGTCCGGCCGGGGATGGGGCGGCGAGTCGTCCGGCTCGTCTAACCCGCGGGCCCGACCGCCAGGGAGGCGGGTGCGGCAGAGCCGGGGAGCTGCACCATGGCAGCCGGCGGAAACTCGGGCGGCGACCCCTCGCCACCAAGGTCCGCGACGACCGCCGCGAGCTCGGCATCGGACACCACCGCGAGCGCCGGGGCCTCCGCGTCCTGGCGGGGCACCCAGCACTTCACCTTGGTCCCGGCGCCGGGCCGGCTCTCGAGCGACCACGACCCGCCGAGGGCCTCGCTGCGCTCCCGCATCGAGCTGAGCCCGACGTGGCCGGTGGGTGAGTAGCCCGTCCCCTCCGGGACGAACCCGGGCCCGTCGTCGCGGACGGTCACCGCATAGCCATGGTCCCGGTCTCTCAGCTCCACGGTGACGGTGGAGCCAGCGGCATGCTTGCGCGCGTTGACGACCGCCTCGCAGGTGATCCGGTAGAGGGTGGTGGCGACCGTCCCGGTGGGCTCGTTCGCGAAACCGCCATCGAGGACGCAGTGGAGATCACCGTCGTTCTCGACCTGCTCGAGATACTGACCCAGGGCCGTGGTGAAACCGCGCTCCACGACCTGCGGATGCAGCTCTGACATCAGCGTGCGCATGCGGGTGATTGACGCCTGGACCGCGTCAGCGGCGCGATCCAGCGACGACGCCTGCTTGGGGTCGGCGATGCCACGCCGCGCGATCTGGAGGCGGGTGTGCCCCACCGCCATCCACTGCAGCATGTCGTCGTGGATGATGCCGGAGAGCCGGCGGCGCTCCTCGTCCTGCAACGTCACCAGGCGTAGCAGGAGCCCCTTCCTCCGATCATTGGCCTCGCGCAATCCATCCAGGCTGCGGTCGAGCTCGCGAGTGCGCTCTGCTACCAGATGATCGAGCTGCCGGTTGTGCTGCTGCAGCTGGAGACCGAGCGCCTGGGTGTCGCGCACGAGGATGAATTGGCGCAAGAGGACGATCGTCACGATGCCGAAGCTGTCCCAGAGCATGAAGGCGTCGAGCCCCAACCCCCGCGGCTCGCGCCAGACGGCCACCAAGCCGGCGGCGAGCATCGGGACGTAGGGGAGCACCGTCCGCCAGCGGGTGTGCTGGACGGTGCGCTCGGTGGGGCCGTCCGCCGGTGCGATCGCCCGCAGCGCGCCCAAGCCGATCAGGAGGTACCCCAGCGTCCAGCCCACGTCGGCGGGATTCGAGGTGTCGAAGTTCTGCACCGTCGTGAGATACGCGAAGGTGCTGTCGGCAACGGTGGTGAGGAGCACTCCCACGCCCAGGTAAACGAACGGCCGGCGCCCCGCGGGCGCCATGCGGGAGAGCGCCAGGATCACGATCGTCCCCATGAAGACGTCGCCGAGCGGGTAGACCAGGCTGAGGAACTGCTGCTCAAACCCGGCCGCAGAATCGGCATAGATGGGCCCCAGGATGGTGGCCCAGCTGACGAAGAGAGCCCCACCCACCATCAGCAGACCGTCGAGGAGCAGTGAGATGCGAGTGCCGGCCCCCCGGAAGGGGGGGAGCGCGATCAATCCCGCGATTCCGAGCGGGATGGCGGCGACGTAGCCGACGTCCGGCCAGGAGGGGAAGAGGCTCGCGGGATTCTGGTTCAGGATCACCTCCCGAACCGTCCAGTCCGCCTGCCCCAGTCCCCAGCTCAGGGCCGAGAGGCCCATCAGCGCCCATGTCACGCGCGCCGAGGTGGTCCGGCGCCGGGCGGCGAGGAAGCAGGCGATGGCCGCCCCGAGCGGCGCCAGCGTCTCGGAGATGTCGTCGAGGGCCACCGCCGGTCGCTTGCTGCCGGGGTGGATGCCGATCCAGACGGCGCTGAACGCCGCGAAGGCGACGGCGGCCACCACCAGCCAGGCGAAACTGCGCTTACGCACGATTCGTGGAGTGCGATGGCGAGCGGCGGTCATCCTCCGAGGCTAAGCAGGCCGCGGCGGCGGGACCAGATGCAGAGGCCTCAGGATTTCGTGGTGCAGGTGGGCCATTCGAATATGGCGAATCAGAATCTGGCCGGCCGCGCGTGACGGATTCACCATGAGGTCACCACCACCCGTAGAGGAGCGCTGACGTGACTGAACACCCCGATTTCGCGAACGCCGTCCCCGGCTCCCCGGAGGCCCCTGGAAACCTGACGGTCCTCCTCCTCGACGACCATTCGGTGATGCTGGAGTCGGTGAGGGCGATCGTCGAGACCGATGACACGCTGACCGTCGTGGGCACGGCCAACCGCGTCCCGGACGCGGTCCTGCTGGCGAGGCAGACCCATCCTCAGGTGGCCGTGATCGACGTCAACATGCCCGATGGCGGCGGGTGGGCGGCAGCACGCGGACTGCGCGAGGTCTGCCCCGACATCCGGCTGGTCGCCTACTCCTCCTTCGACGAGGCCCTGGTGATCCGCACCATCAGGGCGGCGGGGATCTCGGCCTTCGTCACCAAGGGGGCCGACATCGACGTGCTGCTGGCGGCGATCCACGGGGAGGACATCCGGCCGGTCCTCGCTCAGGCGAAGCCGTTGATTGGCAGGACGAACGCCGTCACGGCGAGCTGACCCCGGCCGGCCGGCGCTGGAGCCGTTACCCCGCGGTCCCTCCGCGGCCACCCGCCGCCGGCGTCGCCCAAGGCACCCCCCACCTGGCTATCACACGGGTTTGAGCTTCGCCGACTGCGTCCGACCAGGAGCATCCGCAGTGCTCTTCGCGCTTCATCTTCCTGCTCCTTGCACTTAGGGCTTGGTCAGTTCCCGTGATCCTGGCCTAGCGGCACGCCTGCAGGACTCACTCCCGGCTGTCCGACCGAGACGACGTGGCAACCCCTTCACGCGACGGTGTATTCAGGGTCCCCTGGGCGGCGCGCTCAGCGATCGCGCCTCCCCCTCTGCCCCGCAGAACGTGGGCTGCCCCCACTGCCAGCAGGGCGCCCAGCAGGGGTCCGACCAGGTACACCCAGAAGTGGGAGAAGTCCCCCATGACGAGATCAGGACCGAAGGACCGACCCGGGTTCATCGACGCTCCGCTGATGGGGCTGGACCAGAGGCCGGCCAGCGCGACGTAGCCCCCCACTGCGAAGGCTGAGAGCGGTCCGACATTTTGGGCCCCAGAGGCTGTCCCCAGGATCACGGTCACCAGGCCAAAGGTCAGGGCCGCCTCCATCACCATCGCCTGGAGATCGCTGACCCCGCGCCCCGGCTCGGTCGCTCCCAGCAGACCGACCTTCCCGACAAGGGCCCACAGCAACAGGCAGGCCAGCACCGATCCCACGACCTGGGCCATCAGATAGCCGGGAACGCGCTTCCAGGGAAACTCATGGCGGAGCGCGAACGCAAGGGTGACCGCCGGGTTCAGGTGTGCACCTGAGATCAGACCTATGGAGAGAATTACCGCTATCACCATCAGGCCTGGCGCGGATACAGACGCGACGCGGCTGACCGCGCCGTGACTATAGGCCGACACCGCCGGCCCCCCTGCTGCTGCCAGCACCAGGAGGAATGTGCCCAAGACCTCCGCGAAGAGGCGGCGCCATTCATTCGAGAGGTCGTCGAAGTCCCGACCCCACTTGGGCTGAATCCCCAGCAGGGCCCGCGTCCACATGGTCTGCATCTCGGATCTGGTACCGGTCACCGGGTCAACCATTCAAGAACGCCTCCGTCAAAGCGGGTCAGGCCCACATGCGCGGCTCCGCGGCTACGCCACCGACGGATACCTCGGTTGCCCTCTGCGGAACCAGGGGTCCGCGGTTCGAGTCCGCGCACCAGCAGGATGGCCCCGATTGTCCAAAGGATAGGGACACGGCAGCCTGTGAGTACTTGCGACCACTTAGGTCTCAGCCAATCGGGCTGACGCGTCTGTCCACCTGGATGCGCGCCTCCACACCGTCCGAACAGGGAGATGGAAGTGAGGCAGGCGCTGCTCCTCAACTCGAAAGGAGGAGGGTGGTACGCCCAGGAGGATTTGAACCCCCGGCCTTCTGATCCGTAGTCAGACGCTCTATCCAGACTGAGCTATGGGCGCACGCTCCCTCGATGGTACCAGCGGCGCGGCCGCGCCAACCTGGTCGACCCCTGCGCGGGCCGGGGCCACCCATTGGGGAAGCGTTTCGGACGCGTCAGGCGGGTCCGCCGCGACCCTGCCCGGCGCACCGCCGACTCGGGCGGCCGCCCCCCCACTCCGTTCATCATGGACGGCGAAGCGGCGGCCCGTCTGTCGAGCCCTCGACCGGGCCCTTCCAGGAGGACCACAGATGGCGGCGACCGGACAGCCAGCGGCTCTCGCGGACCTGGAGACCCTGCACCACGTGGCTCAGCAGCTCCGGGTCGACGGCATCCGCGCCAGCACCCGAGCCGGCTCGGGCCACCCCACCTCCAGCATGTCCGCCGCCGACCTGATCGCGGTCCTCGCCGGCCGCCACCTCCGCTACGAATTCGCCCACCCGAAGCTCCCGACCAACGACCATCTGATCTTCTCCAAGGGCCACGCCTCGCCCCTCCTCTACGCCCTCTACATGGCATGCGGCGTGGTCGACGACGCTGAGCTGATGACCTACCGGACGCTGGGCTCCCGGCTCCAGGGTCACCCCACGCCGGTCATCCCCTGGGTGGACGTCGCCACCGGGTCGCTGGGACAGGGTCTCCCCATCGGGGTGGGCGTCGCACTTGCCGGCAAGTACCTCGACCGCCTCCCCTACCGGGTCTGGGTGCTCTGCGGCGACAGCGAGCTGGCCGAGGGGTCGATCTGGGAGGCGCTCGACAAGGCGAGCCACTACCGGCTGGACAACCTGATCGTGATCGTGGACGTGAACCGGCTCGGCCAGCGCGGCGAGACCGAGTTCGGCTGGGACATGGAGGCCTACCGCCGCCGGGTGGAGGCGTTCGGCTGCCGTGCCCTGGTCATCGACGGCCACAACCTGGAGGAGATCGACGGAGCCTACGTCGATGCCCGGGAGACGATCGGCCGGCCGACGGTGATCCTGGCCAAGACGATCAAGGG
>PLNE01000185.1 GCA_003141695.1 Candidatus Dormiibacterota bacterium | reverse complement strand
CCGATCACCCCGCGCAGGCTGATGACCGCGATCCTCCGGCGGTCAGCGGAGGCTGCGAGGCGACTCACCCCGCGCCGTTCTTCAGGCATGGCACCGATCGTACTGGATGCGGGTCCACCGCCCCTCCGGAGAGCATGGCCGGCCGTCGCGATCCACCCGCCGGGTCAGTGCTCCGCCGTGGTGCGCGCCTCCTCGGCGGCCACCACGGTGGCGGCGCTGCCCGCCCCGGAGGAGCCGATCACCATTCCGATGACGTTGCCGTCGCCCCAGACGCAGAGGGTGTCCGCCGCACCGGAAAGCGTCACCGGAGCGCAGTGGAAGCTGACTCCGTTGTCGCTGGAGACCGATGCAGTGGTCAGATTGAAAGTGACGCCGGCGGTGCTGTTGAAACCGGCAGCGAACCGGCTCAGGTCGGACGACGTCACGGCCTGATCGTCGCTCGCGATGCCCAGGATGTAGCCCGGGCCTCCCGGGGTCGCCGAGGTGTACACCGTGAACACCGATCCCGTGATGCCCGGCTCAGCGGCCATCTGGGACTTCACCTGGGAGCTGAGGGCGGTCATCGCGCTGGTGGTCGTCTGTGGCAGGCCTCCGAGCGTCGCCGGGGTCGAGAGGGTGTGCGTCCCGGAACCGAGGCCCTGGGCCGACTCGCTGCTCAGGTAGAGGAAGGCGCCGGCACCGACCAGGGCGACGAAGACCAGCAGGACGAGGGCGCGGAAGGCGGCTCTGGACCGGCCCACGTGTGGCGCGATCGCGCCGGGTTGCCCCGGGTAGGCGTACCCGGGGTACAGGCCGACGCCGGCGTAGGCTCCGCCGGCGGAGGGCCCGCCGGTCGGGCCGGACGCGACGGGCGCCGGTGTCCATGTGGGGTACAGCGCCGGTCTCTGCTCTCGAACGCCCCAACCAAGGCCCCCAGCGTTCGGTGGTTCGAGAGAGGTCGCCTCGGGAGAGGTCGAGGCAGTGGTTGCCGTGGCCACAGCAGGCGGCGCCGGTGGTCTGGTGGGGGCAGGCGTGCCGGTCGGGGCGGGCATGCTGGGGGGGGCGGACACGCTGGGGGAGACGAACATGGTCGGGGCGGCGGACACGCGCGGGGCGGCGGCCAGCGCAGCGCCCGCCCCCACGTCGAGGTGGAAGGCCATCGGAGCCCGGGGGGCCGGTGGTGGGACGGCGGGGAGGAGCGGAGGTGGCGCGGGGACCGGGGCGGAGGAACGGCCATCAGAACGCGTCGGCCCGGGCGCCGGGGGCGGGCCCCACACGTGGGGGACGGGAGCCCGGGGGGTCTGGGGCTGCACCCTCGGCACGCCGGTCCACCCGTTGGACGCCCACACCTGGTGGCTGCTCACCGAGAAGCGCTCAGCAGGCCAACCTCCCTCCTCGCCGGGCTCGGAGCGCGGGCTCGCCTCATAGGTGTGGGACGGTGACCTGGGCGGTGCCGGGGGGGCGGGGGGCGAGGCGGCGCCCTGTCCGTTGCTGCGGTACGCGGTGAAGCCACCCGGTGCATCACTGGACGGGGGCCGGGGAGCGAGCGGCGCAGAGCAGCTCCTGCACACCGACGCGAACGTCGAGTTGGCGGTCGCGCACGAGGGACAGATCTGCTGAGACACCAAGGTCCTGCCTCCTCCCCGGAGCGGGTGGAATGTGCTTGCCAGGCTACTGATGTGCGAAAGCGTGGACCGCTCCCATCGGAGCAATGAGGCCACTGCGTTACCCCCGTGAGACAACGCTCCGCACGCTCCAGTACACCCGGCCGCGTTGCTCGGATCGACCGCAGTCACATTGCTCGAATGGGATCCGGTCAGTGGAAGTCGTGCGACGCGGAGGGCCACTCCGGCAGGGCATCCTGGGGGGCGGCGGTGCTCGGGTGGCCGTCACCGTCCAGGGCGGTGACGGAGGTGACAAGCAGGTTGCAGCGCCCCGAGCTCACCTCCAGGGTCCCCTCGGCGAGCAGCAGGGGGCTGGCGTTGGCGACGGCGCGGGTGCGCCGCGCGACCTCCGGCCGGAAGATGAGGTCCAGATGAGCGCCCTCGTCGGCAAGCGTGAAGAAGCGGAAGCCCTTCGCCGAGACCGGGGCCTGCCGGGCGATCACCAGCCCGGCGACCGTGATCCGTGACCCGTTGCGGAGCTGGGCGACCCTCGCCAGCGGGACGCAGCCCAGGGCGTCCAGGGAGGGGCGCAGCAGGCTGACCAGGTGCGGCCCGGTGCTCACCCCGAGGACCGCATAGTCGGCGGCGACCCGGTCGCGCTCGCTCATCGGCGGTAGCTCCGGGGCCGGGGCGGGCAGGTCGAGGAGCGGTCCGAGCGGCGGGACCGCGACCAGGGGAGCGGCGGTGACGTGACCCCGTCCCCGCGGAGGTCCCTGCGTCGCAACCGGATGGCTACCGCTTCCGGCTCGGCGGCGGGGCGGCAGCGAGCCCTCCACCCCAACCAGCTCCCAGAGCAGCTCACGGCGGGGACGTCCGGGATGGACGCGGTCGAAGGCTCCGCAGCGGACCAGCTGCTCCATCGCCGGCCGGGTGAGCCCGGTGTGCCGCCAGAACTCCTCCACCGAACCGGTGGCGCCGGCGTCGACGGCCGCCTCGCAGGCCGCCCGTCCCGCCGGACCGAGCCGGGCGACGTAGTTGAAGCCCAAGCGCACAGCCCACGCGGCAGGCGGCATCCCCATGGCGGGGTGAGGCGAGTCCGGCTCTGCCGGGCCGTCGAGGGGCGGCGAGCCCCTGTGAGATGGGAGGGGCCCCCACGCAGCCTGCTGCGTGGGGATGCAGCGGGCCCGGCTGCGGGTGACGTCCACGGGAAGGGTGCGGATGCCGTGGCGTTTGCCGTCGTCGACCAGCACCGAGGGGTGGTAGAAGCCCATCGGCTGGGCGTTGAGCAGGGCGCAGAGCCAGTGGGCCGGGTACTCCAGGCGCAGCCAGGCGGTCTCGTAGACGGTCCGGGCGAAGGCGGCGGCGTGCGACTTGCAGAAGCCGAACTCGGCGAAACCGGCGACGCTCCGGAAGAGCTTCTCGGCGACACCGGCGTCGAGACCGCCGTGCGCCTCGCAGCGGCGGACGAAGTCGTCGTGCAGCGACTGCATCTCTAGCCGCGAGCGGTGCCGGTTCATCGCCCGCCGGAAGCGGTCGGCCTCACCGGCGCTGTAGCCGCCGAGATCCATGACGATGCGCAGGATCTGCTCCTGGTAGAGGATGACTCCCTTTGTTTCCGACAGAATTGGCTCTAAGCTGGGATGGAGGTAGCTGACCGGCTCCAGCCCCTGCCGGCGACGCAGGTAGGGGTTCACGGCGTCCCCCTGGATGGGCCCGGGCCGGATGATCGCGACCTGGACCACCAGGTCGTTGAATTCCCGTGGCTGGGACTGGTACAGCGCCTGCTGCTGGGCTCTCGACTCGATCTGGAAGAGGCCGATGGTGTCGACCGCGCAGATCATGTCGTAGACGCGCGCATCGTCGAGGGCGAGGCTGTCGAGGTCGGGACGAGCGCCATGGGTGCGCTCGATCATCTCCAGGCACTCGGCGACCGCGGAGAGGGTGCGCAACCCCAGCAGGTCCATCTTGATGAGGCCGAGGTCCTCGACGTCGTCCTTGTTGAATTGGACCACCACCCGGCCCTCCATGCTGGCGCGCTCCACCGGGACCACGTCGATGAGCGGCTCGCCGGTGACCAGCATGCCGCCGACGTGGATGGAGAGATGCCGGGGGGTGCCCTCGATGGCCTGCAGGATCTCGAGGAACTGCTGCCATGGGAGGGCCCCGCTGGCGGCCTGCGCCTCCAGACCGGCCGCCTCCAGGGCGTCCTCCACCCCGCCCTCGCGCCAGCCGTCGACGGACTTGGCGAGCCGGTCGATGATGGGTTCGGGGAAGCCCATCGCCTTGCCCACCTCGCGCACGGCGAGGCGCGGGCGGAAGGTGACCACGTTGGCGACCATCCCGGTCCGCTCCGCCCCGTACTTCTCGTACACGTGCTGGATCACCTGCTCGCGGTGATCGGTGGAGAAGTCGATGTCGATGTCGGGCGTCCCCTGGTGGTCGACGTGGAGGAAGCGCTCGAAGAGGAGGTTGTGAGCGATGGGATCGACCCGGGTGATGCCGAGGAGGTAGGCGACGATGGAATCAGCGGCGCTGCCCCTCCCCTGTCCGGGCACGCCATGCTCCCGGGC
>PLNE01000004.1 GCA_003141695.1 Candidatus Dormiibacterota bacterium | reverse complement strand
CCCGGAACAGCCGGAGCATGTGGAGGTTGTCCTGGTACTCGGAGTGGATCGACCATTTCGAGTGTGGTGTGAGAAAGCGGGCCACCAACTGGCCTTTGCCCAGGTCTGCCCGGCGTTGGTCGCCGAACATGGCGATGAGGTCGAGGGGTGGTCGGTAGGTGGGTAGCATCTCGCCGAGCTCGGCCATCCATTCGTGGTCCAGGAAGAAGTGCTGGCGGCCGGTGAGGGTGTGCCAGGGCTTCAGGCGCTCGACGTTGATCGTGAAGGGCGCGTAGCGTCGGTGTTCGGACTCGCACCCCGACCACTCCGGCGAGCAGATCACCGATCGAGGCTGGGTCACCGTATCGGCGAACGTGATGCGATCTCCGGCCCGTTCGTGGGCGAGATCGGCCAGCTCGACACCGGTTCGGGCTTCGAGCACCTCGAACCCGGCGACGGCCAGACGGCCGTTGGTGGTACCGGACATGGCCAAGATGGCCTCGCAGAACAGATCGTCGCGATCGATGCGGGGCCGACCATCGGCCACCCCACCTCGGGTCACGCCGTTGTGAGAACGGAGGTAGTTGACCTCGTCTCCGATCGGCATCCTGACACCCTTGATGGTGGCCCCGAGCTCGTCAACGAGCGGTCCCAGCGCTCGATGCATCTCTGCGAGATGGGGATAATCTCGTTCCACCACCACAAGACGCGGCATCGTCCTCCCCGGCACCGGATCGCATTCGCCGGCCTGCCAGTCGAGCGCACGGCCCCCGGGTTGGGCGCACTCGTCGGGGCTGTCGTGCAGCAGGGGCACGGCCACCACATCGCGCCGGACCCCGAGATGCCCTTCGGCCAGGCGGGTGAACTCGGCTGCCAGGTCGTCGAAGAGGTCGAAGTCCGAACGGGCCTCCCACGGGGGTGCAATGGCAGGGTTGAAGCTGTGCACAAATGGATGCATGTCGGTCGAGGACAGGTCGTGCTTCTCGTACCACGTCGCTGCCGGAAGGACCACGTCCGCGTAGATGCCCGTCGAGGTCATGCGGAAGTCGATGTCGACCAGCAGGTCGAGCTTGCCCTCGGGAGCCGGGTCCCGCCAGACCACTTCGGAGGGCCGGGAGTCGGGTGGACATTCGGCGGCGGCAACGGCGTTGTCGGCACCGAGCAGATGGCGCAGGAAGTACTCGTGCCCCTTCCCCGACGAGCCGAGCAGGTTAGAGCGCCACACCGTCAGGACTCGGGGGAAGTTGGCCGGGTTGTCGGGGTCGGCCGCGGCGAAGCCCAGCCGGCCCGCCTTGAGCTCGTCGACGACGTAGTCAGCCGGCGCCTTGCCGGCGGTCTCGGCCTCATCGGCGAGGTCGAGCGGGTTCCGGTCGAAGGTCGGATGGGACGCCAGCCACCCGAGCCTTGCCGCGTAGGCATTGAGGTCGGCGACGGAGCGTCCGGCCAGGCGACCCTCCCCCAACGGCGATGACAACAAATCGGCCTGGGACCGCTCGTAGCGCCATTGGTCGCTCGCCAGGTACCAGTACGGGGTGGCCGGCATGTGCCGGGTGGGGCGAGCCCAGTCGTAGGCGAAGGCGAGGGTGAACCAGCCGGTCAAGGGCCGGACCTTCTCCTGGCCCACGTAGTGGGCCCAACCGCCGCCGTTCACTCCCTCGCAACCCCCCAGCATTAAAAGCGACAGGAAGGTCCGGTAGATCTGATCGGAGTGGTACCAGTGATTGGTACCCGCTCCCATGGCGATCATCGAGCGCCCACCGGACACCTCGGCGTTGCGGGCGAACTCGCGCGCCACCCGGGCGGCGGCCACGGCGGGCACCGAGGTGATCTGCTCTTGCCACGCGGGGGTGTACGGCACCGAAGCGTCTTCGTAGGAGGCGGGCCACTCGCCAGGCAGGCCGTCCCGGGCGACACCGTAGTGGGCCATGACCAGGTCGAAGACGGTGGTCACCAATCGTCCCGCGACCCGGCATGCGGGAACGCCCCGGCGCAGGACCCCGCCCCCCTCGCCGTCGCCGATGTCGAAGCGAGGCAGGTCGACTGATAGCGCCTCGGAGCCGGGGCGACCGTGCAGGCTGAGCGCGGGCCGGATCCCCTCGAGACGCAGGTTCCAGCGGCCCACACCCTGCTCGGTCCACCGGAACCCGAGCGAACCATTGGGCACCGCCGGCTCACCGGTCGTCTCGTCGAGGACCACGGTCTTCCATTCCGCCCCGTCCTCGGCGTCGCCCAAGTCGGCGGCAGTAAGGAAGTGGTCGGGGACGAAACCGTNNTTGGCTGCCAGCCAGTCATCTGCGAACTTGGTGTGGTCGGAGTAGTCGGGGGAGACGACCACCACCTTCTGGCCCCGGTAGCGGGCCTCGGTCATGAAATGGGCATCGGGGGTGCGGGTGATCGGCAGGTTGGTACCCCAGATGATGAGGTAGCTGGCATTCCACCAGTCGGCGGACTCAGGCACGTCGGTCTGGTCGCCGAAGACCTGGGGCGAGGCGATGGGTAGGTCGGCGTACCAGTCGTAGAACGACAAGATGGTTCCGCCGAGCAGCGAGTAGAAGCGCGTACCGGCCGCGTAGGAGGCCATCGACATGGCGGGGATGACCGTGAACCCGGCGGTACGGTCCGGTCCGTAAGCGGCGACGGTGTGGACGTGGGCCGCCGCGATCAGCTCCAACACCTCGGGCCAGGCTGCCCGGACAAAGCCACCCTGGCCCCGAGCCTTCTTGTACCGACCGGCTCGCTCGGGGTCGGCCGTAATCTCCGCCCAGGCAGCCACCGGGTCGCCCAGGCGAGCTCGCGCTTCCCGGTAGAGCTCGAGCAACTCGCCGCGGACGTATGGGTAGCGAACCCGCGCGGGGGAGTACGTGTACCACGAGAAGGAAGCCCCCCTCGGGCAACCACGGGGCTCGTACTCGGGAGAGTCGGGGCCGACGGAGGGATAGTCGACCGCCTGGGTCTCCCAAGTGATGATCCCGTCCTTGACGTACACTTGCCATGAGCACGACCCGGTGCAGTTCACCCCGTGGGTGGAACGCACAACCTTGTCGTGGCGCCATCG
>PLNE01000020.1 GCA_003141695.1 Candidatus Dormiibacterota bacterium | reverse complement strand
TGCCGATCCCCCGCCCCGGCTCGCCGCCGGGAGGCTCGACCTTGATCACCTCGGCCCCGAAGTCACCCAGCACCTGAGTGGCGATGGGGCCGAACATCCAGATCGAGAAGTCGAGCACGGTCACACCGGTCAAGGCGTCAGTCACGTCGTCCTCCAGCACCCTGTGACGTGGAATCCGAGCGCCGGACCCCCACCGAGAGAGTTCAGCGATCGCCGGGCCCGGCGAGCACTTCCAGCAACTCCTCGCCGCTGAAAGCCGAACATATCACCTACTCTTCTATAACTCTTTCGGACTAGCGGTCGCGATTCTAAAACTAGATACCAACTTTGTCAAGTGAGGATTCTTCTCGGTAGAGGCGCCGCTGGAACCTCGAGCTTTGATCGACCTCCCCGAGCCGATTCTCGATCTCAAAACGGGCGAGGGAAGTGAGGGTGAAGAGGTGCTGATACACAGGCGTGAGTTAGTGCCCGACTAATGTGTAAGTTTCTACTGAGACCCGCTCAGCTACCGGCCGACTCACGTATCATCGGCACTCGACGGGCCCCAGGCCCCGCCGGGAACGGAACGAGCGGGGAAGCCGAGCAGCGAAGCGGGTCCCGCCTCCGCTCAGACGCCCCGGTAGGTCCCGCCCCGGGCGTCGAGGCGGCCCATCTCCGTGCCGCTCAGCTCGAAGCCGGCCACGTCCGCATTCGCCCAGATGCGCTCTCGCCGCGCCGACCGCGGCATTACGATGACGCCGTGCTGGAGGTGCCAGCGGACGATGACCTGAGCCGGGCTCCTGCCGTGCCCCTCCGCAATCTCCACCAGCACAGGATCGTCCAGATAGGCGCGCCGGAAGGGGGTGTAGCCCTGGAGGACGATTCCCCGCGCCAGGTGGCCCTTCCAGACCCCTCGGTCGAAGAGGAAGGGGTTCCAGCGGATCTGGTTCACCGCGGGCACGACCCTCGAGCCCCGGGCGAGCTCGTCAAGGCGCTCGAGCGAGAAGTTGCTCACCCCGATGGCGCGGGCCGGCCCAGCGTCGCGGACCTCGATCAGCCGTCGCCAGGTCTCGAGCCCGGCGCCGTCCTCCTGGGGATGGTGGATGAGCCAGAGGTCCACATAGTCGGTGCCTAGTGCCGCCAGGCTCTGGTGGAGCGCCTCCAACTCCCGCCCCACCCCGGCCGGGGGGAGCTTAGTGGTGAGAAAGAGCTGGCCCCGCGGCACCGGCCCCTCGGCCAGGGCGGCGCCGATGTCAGCCTCGTTACCATACGAGGTGGCGGTGTCGNNCCTGGCTGTGCGCCACTGCCAGGCCCACGTCTTCTTCGTTTCCGTACATGGCCGCCGTGTCGATGTGCCGGTACCCGGCTTCCAGCGCCCACGCCACCGCGTTCTGCGTCTGCCCCCCCTTCTCCAACCTGGTGCCGAAGCCGATCAGGGGGATCTCGATGCCACCGGGGAGCGTGAGCTTTCGGTCGAGCGCAGGGAGTGTCGCGGTCACCCTCACCTCCATTACTTCTGTCGGTCCCCGCTCTGCCCGGCCGACCGCGGCGGGGCAGTGGCGCCGATCAAGAGTCGGCACTAGTATATGGCTAGTTGGTCGTTACCTTCAGGGAGGCTCATGGTGAGGCGTCCCACCGCAACGACGGCGGCGAGGGGCCGCCGCGGCGACCGGTTCACGTCCCGACATCCCGACCGCCGGCCCCGCCGCCGCCATGCAGCGCCCCCGGTGATGCTAACTTCTCGGAACAACTCGGACCCGGCCACTCAGCCGTACCGCGGAGGTGGGGAGCGCCGGAGGAGGACGGCGCATGAGCGTGACCACGACCATCACCATCGAGGCCGAGGACCGGCAGCAGCTCGGCGAGATCCTATCTGCCATCGGCGGCGTGCTCGCCAACGTCACCTCGCCGTCCATCTCCTTCTCCATGAGCCAGCCGGAGGCCGTCGACCCCCTTGCCAGCTGGTACGCGGCCCACGGCAGTGAGTTCCTGGCACGGCTCACCGACAATGCCCGGCGCGCCCTGGCAGTGATCGTCAGCTCGAGCAACGACTACGTGCCCTTCGGCGAGGTGTCAGCCGCCATCGACAAGCGGGGCACGGCGCTGGCGGGTACGCTGGCGTCCATCGGCATCGCTACCAAGTCGCTCAACGCTCCCGGTGCGCCTTTCGTGCGCGATACCAAGCGCAAGATCTACCGGATGAGCGAGCCGCTGCGCACCATCTTCCGCGAGCTGCTCGACGACGGGGTCGTCCCAGTCACGGAGGAGCCGGTCTCCTTCGCCCACGAGGGGTGGTGAGGCCAAGACCGCGCTCCTCCCGGCCAGGCCCGGGGCCCCGCGCCGCCGCTGACGGCGTGGGGCCTCGGAGACCGGCTCAGCTCGCCATCGTTGCGGCGCCGACACGGGCCTCGCGGATCGCCGTGAGCATCGCCTCCCAGGCACCGACGAAGCTTCCCCGGAAGTGCGGGACGGGGCCGAACTCCTCGAAGTCCTCGAGGGTGAGCGGCACGTCGCCCCAGGCCTGCCGGAAATCAGGGAACTTGGCGAGCAGCTCCTCCACCACCCCGGCGGGCATCGACTCCTCGATGGTCGTCTCCACGGGCGGGTCGAGGGCCAAGATCTCCTCCACGGTGCTGTAGTTGATGGTCGACGCGGTGGGTCCGCCCACCAGCCCGGTGAAGTCGTCGATCGACCGGGCACCTCCGAAGAGCAGCGTGACCGGGTAGGCCCGCTCCACGACCACCCCGTAACAGCGGCGGGCGAGCGCCACGCCGGCGAGCTGCAGCGTCCGGGGATCGGCAGCGATCGCGTCGCGCGCCGCCACCTTGCGCAGGTGGTCGCCGAGGATGCCGGTGATCGGGCTCATGAAGAAGGGAGAACGCTCGCCAGTTCGGGCCGTGACCTTGAGGTAGCGCTCGTTCGCCTCGATCAGCTGAGCGACGCTGAAGACCTCGGTCACGATGGTCGGCCAGCCGTCCTCGACCA
This sequence comes from Candidatus Dormiibacterota bacterium, assembly GCA_003141695.1. Taxonomy (GTDB): domain Bacteria; phylum Chloroflexota; class Dormibacteria; order Aeolococcales; family Aeolococcaceae; genus Changshengia. The sequence goes on along the minus strand of PLNE01000020.1, from coordinate 704 downwards.
GTTGCTCCAAGGCCAGGAGGCCAGGCGCGGTGGCCGGGACCTTCACCGCCGCGTTGGGGGCGATGTGGGTGGCGGCGCGGGCCGCCCGGAGGATGGCATCGGCGTCGTGGTCCTCCAGGGGCGAGCCCTGGATCGAGACGTAGCCGGCCAGGCCACCCGACCGCTGGTGCACGTCGGCGAAGCGCTCGGTGATGCGGTCCACCAGTCGCTCCTGCACGTTCTCGGCCACCTGCGCGACGTCAGCGCCGGGCAGAGCTGCCACGCTGGCTGCAATGACCCCGCGGACGTACTCCGGCTCCCGCTTGAGCAGGTTGCCCCCGTAAGAGGGGTTGGTGGTGCAACCGACCGCTCCCTGGGCAAGCCCTGCGCCGATCTCGACGGCGGTCGGGTTGTTGATCCACAGACGGGTAGGGGTGCTCGTCGCGACCCGTTGGAAGTAGCTTTCTGTCACGCGCCATCTCCTTGTTGACCAACGACTTCGGCGACCGCGAGGCCCTGCATCCGACTCAACCCGTCGCCTCTCCGCCCACCAGCTCGGCGAGGCGGTATCCCTGACGCGCCACTGCGGCGCTGTGCGGCTGCTGCGCCGCCTCGACGCACACCCACCCCTGGTAGCCGAGCGCCTGGAGGGTGCCGAAGAAGTCGGCCCAACCCAGGTGGCCCCATCCGGGCGCCAACCGGTTGGTGTCGCTGACCTGTACGTG
>PLNE01000196.1 GCA_003141695.1 Candidatus Dormiibacterota bacterium | reverse complement strand
CGGGCGCGGTCGTCATGGCCGTAGTGGCTGAGCGGCATCACCTCGGCGGGGACGCCGCACCGGCCGGCGACCTCCAGGGCGACGGCATCGCGCCGGTTGCTGATCACCAGGGCGACCCGGGCTGGGAAGCCGGGGGACGCCGCCGCGGCGCAGAGAGCCGCGAGGTTGCTCCCGCGGCCGGAGACCAGGACTCCGATCCGGACCCCCGCGCTCATTGGAGGACGACTTGGTGACCGTCCCTGGCGTCGACGATCTCACCGAGGGGGATGAGGGGAAGACCGGCGGCGGAGACGCCGGCCGCGGGAGCCGCGGCGGCGGGCACGACCACGACCATGCCGATCCCCATGTTGAAGGTCCGCCACATCTCCTCCGCCCGGACCCCACCCACGACCTCCAGGGCGGTGAAGAGCGCCGGAACCTCCCACGCGTCCCGCTCGATGCGGGCCGCCATCCCAGCAGGAAGTATCCGGGGCACGTTACCGAGCAGACCGCCCCCGGTGATGTGGGCAAGGCCGCGGATCTCCACCCGCGAGCGGAGCTCGCGGATCGCCGGGAGGTAGGAGCGGTGGGGCTCCAACAGAAGATCCGCGATCGGGGCCGTGGTGCCCGGCAGGACGGCATCCCACCCGATCTCGCGCTCCGCCAGGATGTGCCGCACCAGCGAGTAGCCGTTGGTGTGGAGGCCGCTGCTCGGAAGCCCGAGAACGGAGTCGCCGACCTCGATGCGGTGCCCGTCGATGATCTCGTCACGCTCGACGCAGCCGAGGATGAAACCGGCGATGTCGAAGTCACCGAGCGCGTAGAGGCCGGGCAGCTCGGCGGTCTCCCCGCCCACCAGGGCGCAGCCGGCCTCTCCACAGGCTGACGCGGCACCATCGACCACCTCGGCGAGGCGCTCCGGCGAGAGGCGGCCGGTGGCGAAGTAGTCGAGGAAGAGGAGTGGCTCGGCGCCGCTGCAGAGGATGTCGTTGACGCAGTGGTTGACCAGGTCGATGCCGATGCCCCGGTAGCGCCCCGCGGCGATCGCGACCTTCACCTTGGTCCCCACGGAGTCGGTGCTCGCCGCCAGGACCGGCTGCTTCCAGCGCAGCGGGTCAAACGCGAAGAGACCACTGAAGGCCCCGATCCCGCCGAGCACCTCGGGGCCGTGGGTGGCGGTGACCGCTTGCTTGATCAGCCTGACGGCGCGGTCGCCCTCGTCGATGTCAACGCCAGCGTCCGCGTACCGCAGATCTCCCATCTCCGCGGCAGTCTACGTAACCGGGGGAGTGCGGCGCGCTGCGAGGGGTCGCGGGGCGCGGGTTAGGTGGACGCCCCAGCCGCCGGGGTCGGCGTCGGCGTGGGAGCCGCGGTGGGCGTCTGGCCGCTGCCATACCCCTGCGGGGGTTCGGAGGTGGTGAGAGTGGACCAGGCGATAGCGGTCGATGGCGCGGTCACCGAGGGGGCGGTCCCCCACGCGCTGAACGTCTCCGTCTCCGTGCCACCGCCGCCGCTGTAAGAGACGACGTAGGAGGCGGGGAGGTGCGTGGCCGGCGAGATGTCGAGGTGGGCCGTCCCCGCCGGGGCTGTGCTCGTCTCGGGCACGGTTCCGAGGATCCTGGTCAGCTGGGTGCCGCCGGAGCCGGTGACCGACTCGGTCGAGGTGCCGTCGAGCGGGGACTCGGAGAGCTGCGAGCCGACGGTGATCCCGACCTCCAGGTCCTTGTATGGCCCGTCGCCGATCTGCACCGAGACCCACTCGCCGGCGAACCCGGGCGCCGCGCTCGCGGAGACCCCCAGCTGATCCTCGGCAGCGGCGGCATTGCCCTGGAAGTACACGGTCTGGTCAGGGACGAGCAGGAGGCTGAACTGTTCGTGGCCGAAGGCGGTCGTCTGGTCAAACACCTGGCTGCCGTCATCCTGACCGGCGACGCCGGTGACGGTGAGCGTCGCCCCGCTCCCGGACGAGCTCGCCTTGTAGGTGAGCCCGGCGGACCGCTCGGCAGCCGTCATCGCCTGCGCGTAGAGGGCGGACGCCTGTGCCGCGGCCGCCCGCTGGGACGGGTTCGGGGTTGGCGACGCCACGGGGGGGGTGACGGTGCTGGGCGCACCACCCCGGCTCACCAGGATGGCGATGGGGATGCCGACCGCAGCCGCGATCAGGACGGCGCCGAGCACCAGGGCGAGCAGCCTCCGCCCTCGGTGGGGGGTGGGGACGGCCGATCCCGGTGGCGGCGGCGCGGATCCCGGTTGGCCGGACCATGGCTCGGAACCCGGCCCGCCCCAGCCGGGCGGCGGCGGCGGTGGCGCCCAGGCGGGCGGCCCCCCGGGCGCTCCAGCGGGTCCCCACCCCGGTGTGGCGCCTCCCCAGGGTGGCGGGCCCCAACCGGGTGGCGGGCTTGACCAGCCCCATGGCGGCGGCTGCGGGGCAGGCACCCCCTGGCCACTCGTCTGCCCAGGTGTGGCACCCGTCCCGGGATCGCCGGCCGGCCGATCGTCGCCCATGCTCCGCTGTCTCCAGATAACGTCTGCGGCGGGACCGTCATGCCCGGGCGCTGTCGCCCGGTGGGGAGGTGCCGCGTTCTCGTTCGCGATGTTAGCGCCGCTCCGGCGCGGACCCCTCAGGTGAGTTGGGCAAGGGCCCGGGACGGCTCGGCGGGAGCGTCCACGCGCTCCATCGCCATCTTGTCCATCTCCAGCTGCTGGGGGACGCGAACCGGGTAATCGCCCGTGAAGCAGGCGAAGCAGAATCCACGGCCCGCGGGGTCGCCCATGGACCGGCGCAGCCCCGCAATGCTGAGGTAGCGGAGGGTGTCCGCCCCGACCAGCTGCCCCACCTCCTCCTCGGTATGGCCGGCGGCGATCAGCTCATTGCGCGAGGCGATGTCGATGCCCATGAAGCAGGGCCACATGATGGGAGGGGATGCGATGCGCATGTGCACCTCGGCCGCACCGGCCCGGCGCAGCTCGTCGACGATCCGCTTGCTGGTCGTGCCCCGAACGATCGAGTCGTCGACGAGGGCCACCCGCTGCCCCTCGAGCACGTGGCGCATCGGGTTGAACTTGAGCCGGATGCCCGACTCCCGGAGCCGCTGCGAGGGCTGGATGAAGGTCCGGGTGATGTACCGCGACTTGATCATCCCCTCCTCGAAGTGGACGCCCGTCTCCTCAGCGAAACCGATGGCTGCGGGAGTCCCGGAGTCGGGAAGGGTGATGACCACGTCGGCGTCCACCGGTGCCTCGCGCGCGAGCTCGCGACCCATCTGGCGGCGTGCCTCGTAGAGCGACCTCCCCTGCATCACCGAGTCGGGCCGGGCAAAGTAGATGAACTCGAAGGAGCACATGGCCGGCTTGGGCGCGTCGGCAGGGATCCTGCTGCTGCGCATCCCGGAGGCGTCGATGGTCACGATCTCACCGGGATCGATCTCGCAGATGAAGTTTGCACCGACCACGTCGAGGGCGCAGGTCTCGCTGGCGACGATGTAGCCGGAGCCGCCTGCCGCCTCGGGATCGCCGTAGCGGCCCAGGCAGAGGGGCCGGATCCCGAGCGGATCCCGAGCGGCGACCAGGGAGTCGCGGGTCAGGAAGAGCAGGCAGTAGGCGCCGTGCACCCGGGGCAGGGCGCGCTGGAGGGCAGCGTCGAGGGTGCGGCCGGGGGTGCGCACCAGGAGGCGTCCCAGCACCTCGGTATCGCTCGTGGAGAGGAACTCGACGCCCTCCCCGGCGAGCTCGGAGCGGATCTCCCCGGCGTTGATGAGGTTGCCGTTGTGGGCCAGGACGACCGGGCCGATCTGGCTGTGCTCGAAACGCATCGGCTGGGCGTTGGGGAGGCGCGGGCTGCCGGTGGTGCTGTAGCGGGTGTGCCCGATCGCAATGTCACCGACCAGCCGGCCCATGACCTCGGTATCGAAGACCTGGGCGACCAGGCCCATCTCCTTGTGCATGAGGATGTCGAGGCGATTGCTCACCGCGATGCCGGCGGATTCCTGCCCGCGATGCTGCAGCGCGTACAGGCCGAAGTAGGTGAGGTTGGCGACATCCTCCCCGGGTGCGAAGACCCCGAAGAGCCCACACTCCTCATGCATCCGCTCGCCGTCCATGAGTCGATCACGAGGCGCGAAAGCGGGCGGGAGCCTCCGCTCAGGCACGCGGACGATCCGTCCTCACGACGCAGTCACACAGCACCGCGTTGTCGCCAACGCCTATGGGCTCTCCGCACGTCCGGCCTCCCTGGCATCGAGTGAGGGACGGGGTCCAGACCAGTATAGGGGCCGGTGCCCGCCGCCAACATCAGGGCACGAGCGCCTGGGCGTGGGCTCGAGCCACCTCGGTGAGTGCGAGGTCGAAGACGTCGATGACCTCCACCCGGTCACCGCCAGTGGTGCCCAGCTCGCGCACATCGACGTCGTGGCGTTGGCCGATGGCGCGCACCGCGGCGACGTCCGCGGCTGCCGCGCTCGCGAGGAAGCGTGACTGGGACTCGCCGAAGAGGAGGCCTGCCTGCACCACGGGTGCGCCCAGCGCGAAGAGGCGCTCGGTGAGTTGCGCACCACGACCACCGAGGATGCAGCTCTCGGCGAGCGCCACTGCCAGACCACCCTCGGCGAGGTCGTGGCAGGAGCTGAGCAGCCCGGCGGCGATCATCTCCAGGACTGCCGCCTGAACCCTCCGCTCGAGGTCGAGGTCGAGGGTCGGTCGAGGGCCGCCGTTGATCCCATGAGCGAGGCGCTGGTACTCGCTGCCGCCCAGATCCATCCCCACCGGCCCGACCAGCAGCAC
>PLNE01000124.1 GCA_003141695.1 Candidatus Dormiibacterota bacterium | reverse complement strand
GAGCACTCCGGCGGCGGCCAGGGCCAGCGGCGCGTGGCACGTCTGGGCCACGGGTTTCTCCTCGGCGAAGAAGTGCCGGATGATCCGAAGGACGTCGGGGTCGTTGCGGATGTACTCCGGGGCGCGGCCTCCCGGGATGACCAGGGCGGCGTATCCGGCGGGATCGACCTCCGCGAAGGCGAGGTCGGCAGGCCAGCTGTAGCCGGGTTTCTCGGTGTAGGTGTCGTAGCCCTCGACGAACTCGTGGATCACGAACTGGAGCTTCTTGCGGCTGGGCCCCGCGATGTGGACCGTGTAGCCCTCCTCGAGAAGCCGCTGGTAGGGGTACATGACCTCGAGCGATTCGGCGGCGTCCCCCGCCAGGATCAGGACCTTGGCCATCTCGAAGTTCTCCCTGGGCAGCGGCCCGCCCGGCGGAAGGGCGCGGTGGCTAGCCGCGTCCACCCTAGTCGCGGCCCGGGCCGCGGGTCAAGCTGCGCCACCCGTCCGGGAGCGGGGGGCGTCCGGGTCGCCCGAGCCCCGCTGCTATCATGCCGACGATCGGGAAGTAGCTCAGCCAGGTTAGAGTGCACGGTTCGGGACCGTGAGGTCGGGAGTTCGAATCTCCCCTTCCCGACGTTCGAGATGCACAGTCTCGGCCCACCCGGCGAGATTTCAGCCTGTGGTGGCGGTATCCAGCGCAGGCGTGCCCGACCGCTCCGAGCGTGGTCGCACCTGCCAGATGAGCGCGATGCCGAGGGCCGCCAGGGGGAGTGCCTCCAGGTGATCCCACGGGGGATTGAGCCACGAATCCGCGAAGGCGGCCAGGTCGATGGCGATGATCGCAAAGGCGAGAGCTCTCGGCCATCCGGCGACGAGTCCGGCGACGGCCGCGACGGCTCCGATGAGGAGCAGGTCATGGGAGTAGTCGTGGGGCGCCACCACCAGTGAGAGCACGATGCCGAGAGCGAGGGCGGTGCGCGCGTCGAGTCGGGCGCGCACCCACCAGACACCGGCCAGGGCAACGATCGCGAGCGGGATGGCTGTCAGCAATGCGGCCGTCGGGCCTCCCCAGTCCGTGGCGATGCCCGGGAAGGCCACCGTCGAGGAGGGCGCGGGATAGCCCTGGAAGAGCTGGCGCAACCATTCCACCATCTGCGCGGGTGGGACGAGCAGAAAGCCGACTGCGAAGGCCCCCAGAGCGCCGGTCACCATGCCCAGGAAGGTCCGCCACTCTCGCACCATCAGCAGGACAACCGGGACCAGCCAGAGGATCTGTGGCTTGTTCACCGCAGCCACTCCGAGCAGCACCCCCGCGCCGAACCGGTGCCCTGGCAGGAGGGCCACGCCGAGCGCCGTCAGGAGCAGTACGATGACGTCCAGCTGACCTTCCGCGATCCCGCTGGCGGATGCCAAGGTGATCGTGGCCGCGCAGACGAGCAGGGTGGACTCGCGAGGACGCGAAGGCTGACGGCGCGCCACCGCGACGAGCACCCCAAGGGCGGCGACGAGTCCGGCGAGAGAGACTCCGAGCCAGATCGCGTTGGCGGTTGGGAAGGAGAGCCGGCCCAGGGGCGTCAGCAGCCAGGCGAGCTCCGGAAGGTAGGCGTACGGGAGGGAGTAGGGAGGGTGGGAGATGCCGAGCTGGTGCCACGCCGCTGCGGACGCCGCCGCAGCGTTGTAGGGATCTGCGTGCGCGGAGAGGCGACGGGCGGCCTCCCAGAAGACGATGAAATCGGAATGGCTGAGGTGCACGATCGCCGCCCACGATTCCTCGGCCACGAGGGCGAGCAGCGCCACATACACGACGAGCCGGACACGTGCCGTCAACGGGTGGCTCGACACGGAGGAAGGTCCATGGCCGTCACGTTGATCCGCATCCTAGTGCTGAGCGTCGAGCTTGCGTCAGGGAGTTCGCCGTCGCGGAGCTCCGGACGCCGAGTGCCGACGAGGTCGCACCACGTGGTCCCCGCGGCGCCCAGCCCGCCGGCTCCCCATCCCGCACCCGGCTCACCGCCGTCTGCGAATGCCCTGGGCACGACGAGCGGCGACTACCATTCCCTGCATGTTGCTCGGGACCGACGGCGCACGTCTGCGTACCGGATGCATCGCGCTGGCGTCTGCGGGTGTCCTGCAGCTGGTTCTCGCCGCGCTGGGCCAGCCGGGACTGGGCATCGTGGTGGTTCTGCCCGTGGCGATCTGGGTTGCGTGGCTCTGGCGTCCGTCCGCCCTCCAGATCGCGGTCGTGATGATCCTGCTCGGTCTGGAGAGCATCCTGCCCCTCCAGACCGGTGGAGGCCGGTACTTCGACTGGGACCTCCACTACCAGATGAGTCGCGTGCTCGCCTTTGGCCACCCGACATTCGTGGCCAGCCTCGCCAACTCCTCGAACATTCTCCAACGCACACCGCTCCTCGCCGCCCTCATCGCGACGACCATCGCCCACCTGCCACAGTACGCGACGTTCCAGGTCGGCTCGGTCCTGCTCAACACGCTGTGGATGTGGCCGGCCGGACTGCTGATCGAACGTTGGGGACGGCCACGCGACATGGTGCTCGCGGTCGTCTGCTGTCCCATGGTGATCGTCTTCATGCTCTACACGTGGCCGTGGGGATTCTGCTGCTTCTGGCTCCTCTCGGCCCTCTACTTCGCGGAAGAGGAGAGGGGAATCTCGTGGGTCGGGTGCGGGATCTGCCTGGCCGCCGCGCTCATGACCCACGAGGGATGCATCGGCTACGTGGTCGGGCTGGTCGCCTGGCTCGTAGCGCGGCGCTGGGACGTCCGGGGACTGGCGCGGGGGTTCGGGAGCGGGCTCGTCGCGTGCCTCGCGATCGGGGTGCCGTGGACCGTCGTCCTGCTCCGCTACGCACCGCTCTCGCAGATCGTCAGGTCCCCCGCCACTGCGGCGGGCCTCGGCGCCGGATGGCTGGGTGGGCGCCTCGAGATCATCGCCGGCACGGTGATCCCGCTGCACGGCAGCCCCACCGTCATCGATCAGCTCTTCGTCTTCCTCTCCGGGACTGGGATCGGGATCACCGCGGCTCTCCTCCTGACCCGGACGGTGCGGATGCCTCGTGGGCCGACCGCCTGGTCCATCGTCGGCGGCCTGCTCGGAGGCGTGCTCCTCCTGCAGACGGGTACCGCGAGCAGCGGCCTCTACGACACCGCCTTCCCAGCCGCGGTCATGCTCTTCGCCGCCTGCGTGGCGGCCTGCCCTCCGCACCGATGGAGGAGCCTGGTGGTCGCGGGGCTGATGATCGCCGCGCTCACCGCCACCATCATCTGGATCGAGGCGGCATTCCCTTCTCCGTCCGATCCCAACCTGGCCCTCAAGGTGAACCAGCATCTCCAGTTCATCGCCGACATCACGGTGATCCCCGGATTGGTCCTCATTGGCTCGGGGCTGGCGCTCGGAACCGTCCGCACCCACGACTGGTGGGACGCCGGCCTGGGTCCCGCGCAGCCTCGGAGCAAAGGGCCGGGGTAGCCCCCGCGCCCCCGTGACGGGGCGCCACTGTCCGGCCACGGCCAGACGCGCCCGGCTGTCGCTGTCACCGTTCTGTGCTGCGACCGCGACCACGATCTGCGCGCCAGGTGCCTGCGCGTCGAGTTGGATAGGAGAGGCTGGCGAGCCGGCTCACGCCGCGCCCCCCGGTCACCTCAGATCATGGAGGCCGCATCGTGGCGCACGCCGCGACATGGCACCTGCGCGGCATGCCGCGGAGATCGATTTCGCCTGCCCTGCCGGTGGTATCGGGCGCCGGGTCGGAGACCGGAGCGTCGGAAGCCGCCCACCCCTGGCTCACCGGCCTGGGCTGGAGCCTGGCGCAGTCGCTGCGCCGCTACGCCGCCTGGGGGTGCGAACTGGCGGTCGCCGGGGCCCTGGCGACGGCGACGCTCGCCACCCTCGGCCAGGCACTCGGAATCGCGGGCGGGGGGCGGGAGCAGACCGCCGAGGCCCTCCTCTGGCTGAGCCTCGGCGCGGCATGGGTGCTCCTGGTTCGGCGGCACGATCCCCTGCGCCGGGCACGGAGCTGGCGGGGCGCGATGACCGGATTCGGGCAGGCGGCGCGGCGCCACGGGATTGCCTGCGCGGTGGCCGTTCCCGTCCTCGCCTTGGGGGTATTCGATGAGGCATCCATCGCCGCTCCCCAAGTCGCCCAGCAGCTCCTCCAGCTCCTGCCCGGGCTCGTCGCGATGAACATCGCCGGATTCACCGCGGCCGTGCTGCTGCTACCAGGGGTGAACGGGTTTCTGGGCACCGCCCAGAGGCTCGCCCAGCGGCGGACACGGGGTGTTGAGGAGGCTGCGACCGAGGCGCGGGGGAGGTTGTCGGATCCACGCCGCCGCCCCGCCACCACCCGGGCCCTGATCGCGGGGCTGACCCCTCCGCTCAGCGTCGTCCTCTGCGTGCCGGCGGTCAGCGCCATGGGCTCGCGCAGCCTGGCCGCAGGATCTCTCCTGGTCGCGGCGGGGGCGGCCGTCGTCCTCAGCATGCTGGCGGTGGCATTCGGCCACGGGAGCCCGGCTCTGGCGCGGCCCCGCCCCTGGTGGCTGGCGGTGGGAGCGGGCGCCGCGACCGGGGCCGCCGCTGGAGGTGGGCCCGAGCTGATCGCGGCCGGTGGGCTCTTGGGAGCGGCTGTCGGCGCCGGCATGGAGGTGGGACTTCACCTCGCCCGCTCCTTGGACGTCTTATGGCGCCACCGCCGCCAGCTGCCCCTTCCCCCCGGCGATGTCGTTTACCGGGTCGACGGGAGGGAGATGGAGATCACCCTGGAGACGACCGCCACCGCCGAGAGCGAGGAGACCGTCCTCCGCCCCGATGGCGAGGAGGTGATCGACGACGGGTGGCGGGTGAGCCAGCTGAGCGGCTGGTGCTGGGAGGGGACCAAGGGCCGCGCCCAGCTACTGGGCCGGCGCCGCGCCGACCTCCTCGGCGTCATCCGCGTCCTGCATCCCGAGGCTCCCGGCAGTCCGCGTCGCTGACCGGGCGCGCCCCGGCTCTGCCCAGCGACCTGCGGGCGCCAGCCCAGCTACGGTAGGCTGGCTGCTCGTCCGCGCCCGGCACCGTCGGAGCGCGCATCCACACACCGGGGGAAACAGTTCAATGCTCGCATTCACGGCATTCGGGACAAAAGAAATCATCGTCTACATCGTCGTGCTGATCGTCATCATTGCGGCGATCTTCTGGTTCGTCTCCCGGGGCAACGCCAAGTCCTAATTCCCGTGGAGGATGCGACCGGCCCGGCGTGACCGCAACGTGCGGGCGGGGAAAGCTCAAAGCCGCCGTCAGCGACGCCGCCGTTTGATAGGGGACAGACCCGCATCGTCAACGCGTGTCACCCTAGGGGGGTGGGTGGTAGCGCTGGGTCGAGAATTGGGACTGCCCTCGTGCTCGGCGGAGGCGGCGGTCGAGGAGCCGCCCAGCTCGGCATCCTCCGCGCTCTGGCGGAGCGGGGGCTGGAGCCGGACGCCTGCGTCGGCACGAGCGTCGGCGCCCTCAACGCGGCCGTGGTGGCGAGCCATCCCCTGCCAGTGGCCCTCGACCTGCTCGAGCGGATCTGGGCCAGCCCTCAGACGCGGGCGGTCTTCCGCTCTCACCCTCTGCGGATGGTGATGAACCGGGCCCGCCGTCAGCCGTGGCTCCGAAGCGATGACGCCATCGGGGATCTGGTGGACTTCTCGATGGGGCTGACCGGCATAACCACCTTCGAGGAGCTCCGCCGCCCCCTGCAGATCGTCGTCACCGACCTCCTGACCGGTGAGCCGGTGCTGATCTCTCAGGGCCGGCTGCGCGATCCACTGAGAGCCTCGTGCGCGATCCCGTTCATGTTTCGCCCGGTGCGGCTCGGGGACCGCTCCTACGTGGACGGTGGCGTCACCGACAACTGCAGCATCTCCACCGCCGCCCGGATGGAGCCGGAGCAGATCATCGCCGTCGACCTCACCGCGGAGCCCGCGATGCCCGCGCTGCGCCGCCTGTCGGAGGTCTTCGAGCGGGTCACCTCGGTGGCGCTCCACTCGCGACTACTGGCCGACTTCGACACCTTCAGCAAGCGCTTGCCGGTCACCCTCATCTGTCCCCGCATCCCCAACCCGCTGGGGGTGGCCGACTTCACCAGGGTCCGCGAGGCCGCCCGGACCGCCATGGAGTCGCTCCTGCAGACCATCGGCCTCGCCGACGGGCGGGTCGCACCAGGGCTTTTCTACCTCCCGATCTCGATGGAGGGCAGCCCGGCCGGCGGGTGAACTACACGGGCCCAAGGGAAGGGAGTCGACCTGGCCGGTCCCGGCCCGACCGCACCAAACAGATGTTTGCGCTTCTCTGGTAGGATGCACAGCATGCCCCGCGCCGAAGGCACCTTCGACATCGACCGCTTCGACACTGAGAAGCCGTACGACCAGCGAGACGGCGTCACGCTGACCCGCGCCCACATCACCAAGACCTTCCACGGCGACGTGGTTGGTACCAGCGAAACCGACATCACGATGGTGCACACTCAGATCCCGGCGGCATACGCGGGCATTGAGCGATTCGATGGAGCGCTGAGCGGGCGGAGTGGCGGCTTCGTCCTCCAGCACGATGCCGGCAGTCGGGCCGGCGTCCCCTGGATGACCTGGAAGATCGTCGAGACGAGCGGGACAGGCGGCCTGGCCGGGATCCGCGGTGAAGGTCAGATCATCGTCGGCCCCGGCGGCGAGCACTCGTACACGCTCGACTACGATCTCTAGCTGGCCGCCCAGCGCCTTCTCCTGAGCGTGGCCGTCGACCACGCCATCTTTCGAACCCGCTGGGCCTGCGGTGCCTCCCGGCCCGAGGACCGGTGGGGTCACGCCGGGTTTGACAACTGGTCTAGACCAGTTGTACAGTCGCCCAGTGACTACGTGGCTTCGGCTCCACCGCCGATGAAGGGACGGGCGATGGCTGCCGAGATGAGCCAGCAGCCGGCGGTGCTGGAGCGGCTAGTCCAGCGACGCGCCGCCATCGCGGCGGAGGTCCGGCAGGCGGTTCCGCGCCCGCTCTGCGGCACCACCCTGGTGGCCCGCGGCTCCTCCGACAACGCTGCTCTGTACGGGCGCTACGTCCTGGAGATGGCGGCGCGCCGTCCCGCCGGGCTGAGCGCCCCCAGCATCCACACCCTCTACCGGTCGCCGGTCGACATGGACGGATACCTGGCCGTGGCCATCAGCCAGTCGGGCATGACCCCCGAGGTGGGCACCGTGCTCCGCCGCCTCCGCGAGCAGGGGGCCCGCACGGTGGCGATCGTGAACGGCACCGGCTCCCCGCTCGCCGAGGAGGCCGAGGTGACCATTCACCTCGACGCCGGCGCCGAGGTCGCCGTGCCGGCGACCAAGACCTTCACCGCCACCCTGCTCGCGCTGGGACTGATAGCCCCCGCGCTGGGGGAGGTGGCCTGGAGCGACGCGGAGATCGTCGCCCTGCCGGGTCAGGTGGCCGGCCTGCTGTCCGACCGGGCACCCGCGGAGCGGCTCGCTGCCCGGATCGAGGACGGCGAGCGGGTGCTGGTGACCGGTCGGGGGATGTTGCTGGCAGCGGCGCTGGAGACGGCACTGAAGATCCGCGAGACGACCGGAATCCTGGCCGAGGGGATCTCTCCGGCGGATCTCTGGCACGGCCCGATCGCCGCCGTGGGTCCCGGGTTCCCGGTCCTCAGCTTCCTCTCCGGGGAGGCCGACGACCCGGACGCCTCCGAGCTGACCGACACCCTGCGGCGGCGCGGCGCCCGGGTGCAGGTCATCAGCTCCGAACCCGGAGCCGACTGCCCCCTCCCCGCGGGCGTGCCGCCGGGGCTGCTGCCGATTCTGGCCGTGATCAGAGGGCAGCAGGTCGCCGCCGCCCTGGCGCGCCGCCGCGGCCTCGACCCCGACGCTCCTGCCGGCCTGAGCAAGGTGACCCTCACCCGCTAGTCCATCGGAGCGTGGGCACGAGAGCTCAGCCGGCCGGCCAGCTGACCTCCGGGGAACGGTAGAAGTCGAGGTTCATCGCCTCCCAGCGCGGCGCCTGTGCGGCCAGCCGCAGCCGGTAGCTCGACCAGTCATGGGTGGACTGCGGTGACCATCCGATCTCGGCGATGCCGGGCAGGCGGGGGAAGGCCATCTGCTCGATGTCGCTCATGGTGGTCAGGGTCTCGCTGAAGAGGGGGGCCTCGACGCCCTCCACCTGGCCGGCGGGCACCTCGTAGGAGGTCGGGTCCCAGTCGTAGGCGGTCTCGACGCTGGTCGGGCCCGCCCATACCAGCCCCAGGGTGGTGTTGTCGTCGTACTTCTGGTCGAGGTAGGCGCGGTTGCCGGGGGCGAGCACGATCCGGACGTCGTCCTGCACCGCGGTGCGCAGGCTCTCTCCGTTGTCGGAGGTGTCCCAGTACTCGGCGACGATGCCCGTGCCAGAGGGCAGCGGGACGGCCGCCATCTCGGACCAGCCGACCGCCGTCTTGCCGTGGGCGGCGACGATCTGCACCGCCTTCTCGATGAACGCCACGTAATCCTCCGGTGGCGTGCTCTTGGCCTCGTCCCCGCCGATGGCGATGTAGGGCCCGGGGGTCATGGCCGCCAGCTGACCCAGCACGTCGTCCAGGAAACGGTAGGTGACCGGCTTGCCGACGCAGAGGGAGCTGAACCCGACCTCGATGCCGGTGTACAGGGGCGGGGCGGTGCCGCTGCAGGTCAGCTCCGGGTACGCGGCGAGCGCCGCGTTCACGTGGCCGGGGCCGTCGATCTCGGGGACCACGGTGACGTAGCGGCTGGCGGCGTAGGCGACGATCTGCCGGTACTGGTCCTGGGTGTAGTAGCCACCGGCGCCGCCGCCCACCTCGGTGCTGCCGCCGACCGCCGTCAGGCGCGGCCAGCCGCTGATGGCGATCCGCCAGCCCTGGTCGTCGGTGAGGTGGAGGTGCAGGACGTTGATCTTGTAGAGGGCGATCTCGTCGATGTAACGCTCCACGTCGGCGACGCTGAAGAAGTGACGGGCCACGTCCAGCATCGCCCCTCGCCACGGATAGCGGGGGCGGTCGACGATCTTCCCGCCGCTCACGATCCACGGCCCGCGTCCCCCGGCGGTCTCGATGCCGGCGGGAAGGAGCTGGCGCAGGGTCTCGGCGCCGTGGAAGAGGCCGGCCCCGGCGGCGGCTCGGATCACCACTGATCCGGGGCTTACCGCCAGCGTATACCCCTCGTCTCCCAGGCTCGAGTCGGCGTCGCCGAGCTCCAGGGCAATCACGCTGCCGGCACGGGCTGCGCCCGCCGCCACGGGGAGCGCGAAGCCAGTGCCGTGGCGGAGCAGCTCCGCCAGCCAGTCGCTGACGGATGTTGCTTCGGAGCCGCCCGATCGGGCGATCACGGTCGCAGAGTCGATGGTGAAATCGCCCCCCGGATCTGGATCGACGGACAGTGGGGCCGGGATGATGTCGCCGAGGTTCGCTGCCATTGGGTCTCCCTCGCTGGGCATGGTGGCCGTTCAGGACGGCCAGGGAACGTCAGGGGCGCGGTAGTAGTTGATCCCCATCGCCTGCCAGCGTGGGGCCTGGGCGGCAAGCCGCTCCCGGTAGGCAGACCAGCTATGGGTGGAGGGGGGTGACCAGGCGATCTCGGCGATCCCGGGAAGACGGGGGAGGGCCATGTATTCGATATCGGCCATGGAGGTCAGCGTCTCGCTCCACAGTGCCGCCTCCACGCCCTCGATCTCGCCGCTGGGGACGCCGTAGTCGGTGGGCTCCCAGTCGTAGGCCTGCTCCACGCTCACCGGGCCGGCCCAGTCCAGGCCGAGGGTGGTGCCGGGGTCGTACTTCTGGTCGAGGTAGGCGTGGTCGGCCGGGGCGAAGATCACCTTGAGCTTCTCCGAGGAGTTCTGGCCGGTGTCAGGGGGCGCGCTCTGGTAGTTCCAGTACTCCGTGATGGTGCCGGTCGGAAGCGTGGCCGTCGTGCCCTGCGCGTCGTCCGTGGTCGCAATGTCGGCCCAGCCCACCGGGATCTTGCCGTCGGCGACCACCGTCTGCGCCGCCTGGCTGACGAAGGCGTCGTACTCCGACCCGGAGATGAGGGTGTCCTCGTCGCCGCCGATGTCGATGTAGGGCCCAGGGGTGATGGCGGCCAGCTCCCCGAGCACGGTGCTCACGTACTGGTCGGTCGCCGCGGTCCCCACGCACAGGGTGCTGATGCCCGAGTCGATCCCGGTGTACACGGGCGGCACCTTGCCGCCGCAGTCGAGCTGGGGCAGCGACGCCAGCGCTGCGTTGCTGTGCCCCGGCATGTCGATCTCCGGGACCACGGTGATGTAGCGGCCCGCGGCATAGGCCACGATCTGCTGGTACTCGGCCTGGGTGTAGTAGCCGCCCGTCCCGCCCCCGACCGCCGTGCTGCCCCCCACGCTGGTCAGGGTGGGGTAGGCGGAGATGGCGATCCGCCAGCCCTGGTCGTCGCTCAGGTGGAGGTGCAGCACGTCGATCTTGTAGAGGGCGACCTCGTCGATGTAGCGCTCCACGTCGGACACCGGGAAGAAGTGGCGGGCCACGTCCAGGGACGCCCCTCGCCAGGGGTAGAGCGGGTAGTCGGTGATCTGGCCGCCCTCCACCGCCCATGGTCCCGGGCTGTGCGCGGTCTCGATCGTCGCCGGCAGCAGCTGGCGCAGCGTCTCGGCGCCGTCGAACAACCCCTCCCCGGCGTTCGCCCGGATCAGGACCTGGGAGTGGCTGATCTCCAGGATGTAGCCCTGGTCACCGATGGTGGGGTCGCTGCCGTCCACCTCCAGGACGATCCGCGACGATGCGTGACCCCCCGGCGCGACCACGGGAAGGGAGAAGCCGGTGCCCCGCCGCAGCAACCCCGCCAGCCAATCGGTCGGGGTGGTCGCAGCCCCTCCTGGCGAGACCAGGACCGTGGCCCCGGTCAGGCTGAAGTCCGCACCCGGGTCGGGATGCGCCGACACCGGAGCCGGGATCGCGTCCGCCATCGGCACCACACTCGGTTTGGCCGGGGCCGCAGAGCCGCAGGCGCCGAGGCAGCTCGCCACGCCGAGGGCCACGGCCACGGTTGCCCCCACGGTGGCCCTCACCCGCGCGCCCACACCTCCTCGCCTCCGACCAGCGTCCGCTGCACCTGGAGAGAGTCATCGAGGACCACGACATCCGCGGTCGCCCCCGTACGCAGCTCCCCAAGGTCGGGCCGGCGGATTAGGCGGGCCCGGACCCGGCTGGCGGCGCCCGGGGCCGTCTCCAGGGAGGCTCCATGGCCATCCACCGGGACGGCCGCAACTCCCAGACGCATTGAACCTCCTGATGACGGCGGGACGGCGATACTGGTCTAGACCATTCTGCGACGGAGCCGGGCGGCTTGACAAGGTGCGCCCGGCCGCCGCGGGCGCGGGCGGGCTCCCCGCCAAATTGAGGAGAGGGCCCGCGCGGCGAGTCGGACAATCATACCGGCGGATGATTGACATTGGCATCTGGGCTGTGGCATCCTGCCGCTGCTGGTATAGACCAGTACGCTGAGAGCAGCGGATGAGCAACCCGATACCAGATGGAGAAGGTAGGGTGAGACACCATCGTTACTTCGACTTCGCCACCGCGGCTGCGGCGGTGGCCCTCGCGGCGGGGGTGGCCGCCTGCGGGTCCTCGACCCCTGGGACTTCGACGTCGGCCTCCTCTTCGTCCTCGATGCCCAGCTCGGGGACTCTGAATGTCTGGATGATGGCCGGTGACGCCCCCGTCCAGCTGACCGGGTCCGGAACCGGACAGAGCTGCAACGCGACGGCGGGGTCGGGCGCGACCGTTACGGGCCAATGGGTCAGCGGCTTCCAGAAGCTGTACCCCGGCTGGAAGGTCACCGTCACGTGCCAGGTGTGGGGCAACCAACCAACACAGGAGCTCGACGCGATGGGGAGCAGCAACCCCCCGGACGTGATTGACATGGGCAACACGTACGTGCCCGGGTTCGCCGCCGCCGGAGGCCTTGTCAACGTTACCTCCGACACCTTCCCCAACGAGAGCACCTGGCTGACCGGCCTCAAGGAGTCCTCCACGTACAACAACTCCCTGTATGCCGTGCCCCTGCTCGCCGGTGACCGCGACGTCGTCTACAACACCGCGATGTTCCAGAAGGCCGGCATCACCAGTGCGCCGACCACCATCAGCCAGCTGCTCACCGACGGCGAGACGCTCGACAGCACGTTCTCGAGCACTAAGAACTTCTGCGCCCTCTACCTCGGCGGTGAGGACTGGTACCAGATCTTCGGCTTTCTCGCCTCCGCTGACGCCGGCACCGCGTCAGCGGCCGACCCCATCGCCAGCTATGCCAACGGCACGTGGACCCCGACCCTCGGGTCCTCGTCCAACCAGGCGGAGCTGAGCTCAATCCAGAGCCTGTACAGCAAGATCTCCACCTGCGCCCCCGCCGACGCGCAGAGCGACAACTTCGCGACCGCGCTAGAGAACGGGACGAGCGCCATGGCCATCGAGTCCTCGTGGGAGCTCGGTGTGGTCCAGGGTGCGGCCGCGGCCCCTTACAACGCGGCCAGCGACTGGTCGGTCTTTCCGCAGCCCGGCGTGAGTGGCCCGGCACCCGTCTTCCTGGGCGGCTCCGACATCGGCGTGGCCGCGAGGGCCAGCAGCGGGGACAAGGCGGCCGCGATCAAGTTCATCCAGTACATCACCTCCACCGCGGAGTTGACGACCTGGGAGGCGGACGCTCCAGGGACCATCCCCAACACCACCAGCCTCTTCTCTGTTGCTGCGGCGGGCAACGCTGCGAACGAGGTCGCGATCAACGCCGCCTCGAACAGCTGGTTCACCCCCGAAAGCCCCGGTGAGTCCACGGCAGAGAGCAACAACATCTACACCGACATGCTCGGAAGCATCATGACCGGCAACGCGTCGGTGGCGAGCGCGACGTCGACTGCCGACACGGCGCTGCAGTCGGCCCTGAATCCAAACGGATAGCGGTGAGGCGGGTGGCCCGAAAGACTTAGGATCGACCTGAAACATGAGCGCCGTCGAGACAACGCCTACCACGTCTCGGCGGCGCTCCTCTGTCTTCCCCCGGGGGCGGGGGGCGCCGCCGGCCGGGGGCACCCCTCAGAGGCAGCGCCGGCTGGTGCCGGGCTGGCTCCCCTACAGCCTGTCCGGCCCGGCGCTCCTGGCGATTGGCCTCATCATCGGGGCGCCACTGGTTGTCAACGTCCTCGAATCCTTTCAGCACTACACATCCTTCAACCTGATCCAGGGCATCCCCGGCGCGTGGACCGGGTTCACCAACTACGTGGACCTGGTGACCACGGGGGGCCTGCTCGCGGTCCTGTACCAGACCCTCCTCTTCACCATCTCCACGGTCGGGGGCACCCTCATCATCGGTCTCGCCCTGGCCCTGCTGATGCGGCGGGCCAGCCGCCGAGCCCAGGTCTTCCTCTCGGTGAGCCTGGTGGTGTGCTGGGCGATTCCCCAGGTCGCCTCCACGGAGGTCTTCATCCAACTCTTCGACGGCGCCTACGGGCCGATCGCCTGGCTGCTGAGCGGCCTGCACATCAACTTCCCCAACGCCCAGCACGACTGGTTCGCCAACGGCCAGGTCCAGCTCATGATGGCGGCCATCATGGTGATCTGGGGAGCGGTCCCCTTCGTCGCCCTCGCCCTCTTCGCCGGGCTGCTCCAGATCCCCGAGGAGCTCTACGAGGCGGCCCGGGTGGACGGGGCCAGCTTCCTCGCGCAGATGCGCCTGGTCACCGTCCCCCTGCTCCTCCCCATCCTCATGCTGCTCACCGTCCTGTCGGTGATATGGGACGCCGGGGTCTTCAATCAGGTGTATATCGTGGATCGGGCGGGTGGGATCGGCAATAACACGACCCTGGGGGTGTTCATCTTCCAGGTCGGAATCGGCCAGGCCAACTACGGCGAGGGCGCCGCGGCGGGGGTTGTCGCGACCGTCCTAATCGGCATCGTCTGCTTCTTCGCCGTCCGGCAGATGGTGAAGAGCACGGGGGCGACGTGAGCGGCGCCACCCCCGTCAGCGGGTCGAGCACCGTCGTGGTGACGGAGGCACCGAGGCGCGCCCTGCGCCGGGGCCGGCACCGCCACACCGCCCCCTTCAGCGCTCTCGCCGTGATCGCCGCCCTGCTCTGGCTCTTCCCGGTGTACTGGATGGTGTCGGGCTCGTTCAAGCTCAACTCCGACCTGATCACCTCGCCCCCGACGTGGTGGCCCGCCCCCTTCTCGGCGGTGGGTTATCAGGAGGCCTTCGCGGGAAACTTCTTGGAGCACTTGTTCGACAGCCTGGAGGTCACCTGCGCCACGGTCGCCATCGCCATGGTGCTCTCGGTGGGTGCCGCCATGGCCGTGGCCAGGTACCGCTTCCGCGGTCGCGCCAGCCTGCTGGTGATGCTGATCGGGGTCCAGATGATCCCCTTCGGGGGGCTCCTGATCCCCATGTACGTCTACCTCAACCAATTCAACCTGCTCAGCATCCCCGGCCTGGTCCTGGTCTACATCGCTCCCGTCCTCCCCTTCACCATCTGGATGCTGCGCGGCTTCGTCGTGTCGGTGCCCAAGGAGGTGGAGGAGGCGGCCCTCACTGATGGCTGCTCCCGCGTCAAAGCCTTTATGACGGTGGTCTTCCCGCTCATCGCCCCCGGGCTGGTGGCGACCGCGATCTTCGGCTTCATCTCGGCCTGGAACGAGCTCGTCTATGCCACCACGATCTTGGCGTCGAACGGCAACAACTGGACCCTCCCGGTCTGGCTGGAGGAGTTCATCACCCCCACGGCACAGGTCCAGTGGAACGCGATATTCGCCGGCTCCGTCCTCTACACCCTCCCGGTGCTGATCTTCTTCCTCATCATCCAGCGGCGGATGATGGCCGGGCTGACCGCGGGGGCGGTCAAGGGATGATCCCGCCGCATCCGCGAAGCCACTAGCGAGGAGCCTCCAGCGTCATGGCCACTGTCGAATACCAGCACGCGACCTGCGTCTACCGGGGGATGTCCTCCCCGGCGGTCGACGACCTGAACTTGGAGATCGAGGACGGCGAGCTGATGGTCCTGGTGGGTCCCTCGGGATCGGGGAAGTCCACGGCGCTGCGCATGCTCGCCGGCTTGGAGGTGGTGCACAGCGGCGAGGTCCTGATCGGCGGCCGGGTGGTCACCGGCATGCAGCCCAAGGCCCGCGACATCGCCATGGTCTTCCAGAGCTATGCCCTCTATCCGCACCTCACGGTCCGGGGCAACCTCGCCTTCCCGCTCAAGCAGCAGCGGGTGCCGAAGGCGGATCGCGAGCTGCGCGTCCAGGAGGCTGCTCGCCTCCTCGAGATCGAGCCGTTGCTCGACCGGCGACCCGGGCAGCTCTCCGGGGGCCAGCGGCAGCGCGTGGCCATGGGCCGGGCGATCGTCCGCCAGCCCCAGGCCTTCCTCATGGACGAGCCGCTCTCCAACCTGGACGCCAAG
>PLNE01000215.1 GCA_003141695.1 Candidatus Dormiibacterota bacterium | reverse complement strand
GGAGGTCGCCGCCGGCCCTGCCTCCCCGGCCACTACCTCCCGCTATGACCGCCGCGGCGAGCGGGCCAAGCAGCGAGCGGGCGAACTCCTCCACATCCCCTATCGGGCGAGGAGCCGGTCATCGCTCGCCGGCGCGAGCTGCCAGGTCCGATGGCAGCGGACGGCTAGGGCAGTTCTCGGAGCTGCCAGGCGTCCGCGACCCAGACCACCCGCAGCCCCCAGGGAGTGAGCGTGTAGTAGATCCCGATGCGCTCCCCGCGCTGGTACGGGGGGCGATAGCGGACGCCGGGCTCCTGGGTGGGGCGGCCTTCGTCGTAACCGGTCGCGCCCATCCGCTCCGCCGCGACCAGAGCGCGAGCGGCAGCACGGGGTAACTCCGCAGCGAGGCGCTCCAACTCAGCGAAGGTAACCTCGTCCCACTCGACGGGACGCGGCTGGAGCACGAAGCCTACAGGCCGGATTCTGGTGGCACGTGGTCGAGGACGCGGAGCTCTTCGGATACCCCAGCGATGCGGCCCAGCTGCTCGCGCGCCGTGGCCGCGCTCAAGGCCGGCTTCCCGCGCTGCGCGGCGGCGGCCGCCTCACGAACCTGAACCCGCAAGGGCGAGCCGGGTGGCCCAAGCAGGGCCTCGGCCTCCTGGGTCGCAGGATCGTCAGTGGGAAAGACAGGCAAAGCCATCCCTTGCATCGTAGCGCTCGAAGGCGATCTTCGACGCCCGCCATGTCGGGCCAAGAGTGAGCCTGGACATGGCCAGTGTTCCGCCGGCGTGCCTGACGTGTCGCCGCTTGCGACAGGCTAGACCGGGGTTGCAGCCCGTTGAACTGCAGGTACGTGGAAGGTGATCTCGACATGCCCCCCGAAGGCCGCAGCGATCCTTTCGACGGTCGCGAGATTCGGCACGTGGTGGCCGCTCTCCAGACGTGAGATCGCGGACTTGGTCGTTCCCACCCGCTCCGCGAGCGCTTCTTGGCTGAGACCGTGGTCCAGACGTAGGCGGATGATCCGACGGGCGACCTCTTCGAATGGGCGGAGGCGGTCGAGTTCGGCGGCTACTTGGGGATCGAGCCGGGTCTGCTCGGTCATCTCGTCGCGCACGCTGCGCCCCATCGGGCTGACGGTCTGCATACCGGAAAAGTTAGCAGATTTGCGAACATCTGTTGAGCTCAGGGAGCGTCGCAGGCAGCTGCGCGGGGGGGGCGCCGCTGTAGCTCATCCATGCGCCGACGGTAGTCCTCCCAGCGCTGGTAGCCTGGCGGCGCCGTGTTGATCGGCTCCGCCAGCCCTGACTGGCCCACCGAGGTGCCATCGTGAAGACCTACGTCCACGCCAAGATCCACGGGCTCACCGTCACCGCCGCGGAGCTTGAGTACAGCGGGAGCGCCACCATCGACGCTGCCCTGCTGGACGCCTCGGGGATCGAGCCCTACCAGGAGGTGCAGGTCATCGACCTGGTGAACGGGAACCGGCTCACCACCTACGCCATCGCCGGCGGTCCGGGCGAGTTCCAGATGAACGGGGGCGCCGCGCTGCTGGTCGGGGTGGGCCATCGCTGCATCGTCATCTCCTACCAGATGACGGCGAGCTTCGAGGGTGCCAAGGTCGTCTTCGTCGGCGAGGGCAACCGCGCCGTCCGGACCCTTGAGTACCCGCTCATGGCCGACGAGCTGGCCTACGTAGGGCAGGCGAACCAGCCGGTCCCCAATCCGAGGCCGGTGTGAGCGGCCGCCTTCGGGTCCTGGAGGTTGGGAATTACGTCGGGATATAGGGTGGTCACGGGGATCGAGCTCCGTCTGCCGCCCGCGCCCAGGCCTCTTTCTATCCCTCGGAGCGTGACCGCCGAGCCCCCTGCCTCGAGTGACGAGGCCATCGTGCTGTTCTGGGGGGGCTTTGGAGACGGCGCGAAGGAGGTCTACGAACTGGTCAGCTCCGACTTCAAGCCCGCTGACGAGAAGTCTGAGGACGGCGAGTGACCAGCCCGACAAGGCGGCGCTGGCGAGACTACGCCACGCCCGGCGGCACACGACCCGTGCACGACTTCATCGAAGAGCTCGACGAGGACGGCGCGACCCAGGTACTGGCTGCGATGAAGGACGTGGCCGTGAACGGTCTGGAGGCCGCTCGCCACGTCCGAGGCGACATCTACGAGGTCCGGGCACCGGTCGCCAACGCAACGATCCGCATCCTCTTCGCTGTGGAGGGCGCCCGTGGCCTCATCCTCTTGGCCCTCGAGGCGTTCGCCAAGACCACGCGCGAGACGCCCCCTCAGAGCGTTCGGCTCGCCGAACGCCGTCTGGCCAGCTGGCGAGCCCGCGGCCATCATTACTAGTTGGCTATCTCATATGCGTCATGTCATACTGCGCCCATGCCCCAGGACTTCCTCGACGAAATGATCGCCGCCCGAAGCGCCACCAGTCCCGGGTTTCAGGACCGAGTGGACGCCATCGCGCGGGGTCGCCAGCTCGTTCGCGATCTCACCTCGCTCCGCCAGGGCCTGGGACTCAGCCAGACGCTGATCGCAGCACGCATGGGAACCTCCCAGTCGTCGCTCGCCCGGCTCGAGGCCGGGGAGATGGACCCGCGGCTGTCGACGGTCGAGCGCTACGCGCGCGCTCTCGACCTTGGCTTGGCGCTTGTTCGGGAGTCCGGCTCACCGCCAGGCGAGGCGCGCCTACGGCAGCCGGAACGGGACCTGATCGCTTCGTAGTTCCTCTTCGTCGGGCGACTTACGCCCTGATGATGAGCAGGCGGCCGTCGACCCAACCGGTCCAGCCGTTGGCGCAGACGACCTGCGCCCAGGGCCCCTGAGTCGTCGTCACCTGCACTGGCAAGTGCCCATCAAGGACCGTCCCCGCAGGCCCGTGAGGATCCGGTGCGGGCCGCGCCTACATCCCCTGGGGCGGCACTTGATGGGTAGGGGCCCACCTAGCGTGGCTCGGAAAGGGCACGAGGGCTCGGCCATCGACCCACCCGGCCCATGCATTAGAGGAGACGACGCGTGACCAGGCTCCCCGAGTTGCCGTCACCATGACCGGTAGGTGGCCACCGAGGGTGGCCAGCTCGGGCTCTTTAGAACCCTTTAGATCTCTTTAGAGCTTCGGCTCAACGACTGGACCCGGCCCCTACGAAACCTCCGCGCCGACCGTCTCCAGAAGGGCCGTCAACGCCTCGACGACGCCGGTCCAGGCCTGCCCGCCGTCCGGCGCCGCGGCGCTGGCGTCCCGGAAGGCGGTGAGGTCCGCGCAGATGGCGTCCCGCCACTCGCTGACGGAGGCGGAGCGCTGGGCGGCGAGCCGGGTGGTGGCGAGCACCGACGGATGCACGTCGACGTCCCACCAGTCGGGGCCGACCTGGCGCCAGACGAAGGGCAGCGTGATCCGAGCCGGTCGGCCGACCTCCGGACGCCGCGGGTGGGCTGGACGCGAGGGCGACGCAGCCACAGCCGCCGATACCGCACCGGCGGCTCGGACGGCCGCGATCGCCTCCTCAATCGGCACCCCCGCACGGCGCTGCTCGTTCACGCGGCTGATGAACTCGACCTTGGCGTCCCGGCTCGGAAGATCAGCGATCGCCACCAGGGTGGCCGCGCGATCCTTAGGATCCTGGGCCCGCAGCCCCACGGCGATCGCCACCGGCTCCCCCCGCGTGCGCAGCTCCCGCCGGGTTTCCATGTCGAGGCTGAGGACCGCGTTCATCTGGCGGACCCATCCCAGGCTCTTCTTGACCTTCTCCGCGATCTCGTCATCGCTCGCGAGGCCGAAGGCTTCCCGGATGCGCTGCATGCCCACCGCCGCGTCGACGGGGCTCAGCGCGTCGCGGTGCAGGCTGGTCGAGTAGGCCTCGAGGAAGGCCTGATCCGGATCGGCCCCCTCCACCATGCAGGGAAACTCGACGACGCCGACCCGCTGGCCGGCCCGGAAGCGGCGCTCGCCGTCCGTGATCATGTGCACGCCGTTCGCCCCGTCCGCGGGTCGGACCCGCAGCGGGACGAGCACGCCGTCGGCGGCGATGCTCCGGCCAAGCTCCTCCAGGGTGGCTTCGTCGAACTCGGTGCGCGGCTGGTTGGGATCGGGGATGAGGTACTGGGTCTCGATCCAGAGGAGGTCGGCCCGCCTCTCCAGGTGGAGGTCGCGAGGGGGTGCGGCGCGAAGCGCCAGGGCCTGACGGGCTGCTCTGCTCACTGGTGCACCCTCTTCTTGCCGGGCGCTATAACCCGGCGCTCGGAACCCTGGTCACCACCGGTCCATCGCCAGGGCTGCTCGCCGCTCGACGGCCGGCATGAGTTTCGCGAGGGCCGGTGGCCCAGGACGTGCTGACTGGCTTTAGGGCTGAGCGACAGAGATCGCCGATCAGTGAGCGTCCAGGAGCCACGTCCCGGGACCACCGGGTGCTTCCCCACTGCGGACACAGCAAGGAGGCAGACATGGAGCATGGCACGATTCGTTTCGGGAGCGTGGACTGGGGATCCGAGGGCCACGCTGCCTGTGTCGTCGATGCCGAGGGCACTGCGATCGACGAGTTCCAGGTGGCCCACACGGGCGCCGGCCTGACTGAGTTGTGCCGCCGCTTCCGCCGCGCCGGGGTTCAGCGAGTGGCGATCGAGCGGCCCGATGGCCCGGTCGTCGACGCTCTGATGGACGCCGGGCTCGAGGTCGTGGTGGTCTCCAGCCGTGCCGTCAAGGGCCTGCGCACCCGCTACGGCCTGGCCGGCAACAAGGATGACCGCAGTGATGCCTTTATGCTCGCCGACTGCCTGCGCACCGACGGCCACCGCTGGGCTTCGCTGCAACCGGACCAGCCGCAGACCCTGGCCCTCCGCGCCGCCGTGCGCACCCGCAAAGACCTGGTGACCACCCGCATCGCCACCGCCAACCAGCTGCGCGCCCACCTCCAGCTCGTCTTCCCGGGGGCCGTCGGGCTCTTCGCCGACATCGACAGCGCCGTCAGCCTCGACTTCCTGGAGCGCTTCCCCACCGCCGCCAAAGCCGCCTGGCTCTCCGAGAGGCGCCTGGCTGCCTGGCTGGCCGCCAACGCATACAGCGGGCGCACCGGTGTCGGGACGCTGCTGCAACGGCTCCAGGGTGCTCCCGCCGGCCTGCACGGGGCCGCCGCCCCGGCCCAGGCCGCGGTGACCCTGGCCCTGGTCCGGGTACTGCGCACCCTGCTCACCGAGATCGCCTCGCTGGAGGCGCAGATCCGTGAGCAGCTCGCCCTCCATCCCGACGGTTTCATCTTCCAGAGCCTGCCCCGCTCCGGCTGCATCCGCGCTGCTTCCCTGCTGGCCGAGATCGGCGACTGCCGAGCCCGCTTCCCCAGCCCGGAATCCCTGGCCGCCCTCGCCGGCGCGGTGCCCTCGACGCGGAGCTCGGGCAAGCTGCACGTGGTCACCTTCCGCTGGGCCTGCGACAAGAAGCTGCGCGACGCCATCCTCGACTTCGCCCAGGACTCGATGCGCGCCAACGCGTGGGCAGACCGCCTCTACCACCAGCATCGAGCCCGCGGGCACACCCATCCCCACGCCAGCCGTGTCCTGGCCCGCGCCTGGATCTACGTGATCTGGCGCTGCTGGCAGGACCGCGTCGCCTACCAGCCAGAGCGGCACCGCGCCCTCCAAGCCCTGCGTGTCGCGGCCTGACCGGCCAGGTGTCCACGGTCCACCTCCCGCCGCATCGCGCCCCAGAGGCCTTCCTACGGCCACGCGATTGCTCGCTTCGCGCCATGGGCGGCGTTCTGCCACCACGGAGGTTGACTTAGGGCTACTCATGCGGGCTCAGCCGAGGTCTCGGCAGCCGCCTCCTGGGCCACCGTCTCCGAGAAAGTACTCCCGCTCAGTGCGATCGTGGACATGGTCACCTCGACTGTGTATCCCCACGGTTATGTTCACCAACCCCCAGTATACCCCCAGGGGTATTCAGAAGTAGCCCTGATCACCGGGGCCGGGGGTGTCCTCGGCCCTCCGAGGCTGTCCAACGCCCCTCCTGGATTCTCAGGTCGCACAATGAGCAGGCCCCGTGAGCGACGACGAACGCCCCCTGCAGCCCGCCACCAGGGTTCCGCTGCGCACCATCGCCCGCGAGTGGACCCGCCTCGGCTGCATAGGTTTCGGGGGCCCGCCAACCCACATCGCCCTGCTTCGACGGATGTGCGTCGACGACCGGCGATGGATCGAGGCCAGGGAGTTCGA
>PLNE01000008.1 GCA_003141695.1 Candidatus Dormiibacterota bacterium | reverse complement strand
CCGACGTTGGAGCACATGAGGCCGATGACCGCGATGGGCCAGAAGCCGACATCGCGAGCCTTGCCCTGGCCGTCGTGGTCGACCAGAAGAGCACCGATAAGGCCGAGAGCCACCGACATCTCGAAGGTGACCTGAAACCATATGGAGAGCTCCTCCGCGCCGCCACCCACCACCAGGAAGACGGCGGCCAGCGCGGTCGCCACCCAGGGGTCGGTGCCGACCCGCCGCATCCAGCGCCAGAGGAGATGCACCACCACCAGGTGGGTCAGGATCGTCCAGACGTTGTAAGGGAGGACGGAGTGCAGCCCCACCAGCTTGTACAGACCGAGCGTGAGGAGAAGCGGAACCGTCGACCACTGCTCCTGGTAAGGGACGAGAAGACCGAGAGAGTGGCCAGGTTGCATCCGCGCGAAGAAGGCGAACTCGTCGTTGAAGAACCAGGTGTGCCGGGTTAGATAGAGGAGGACGGCGAGGCCCGCGACCAGCGAGAGGTAGTGGGCCGGCTCTGAGAGCGCCACGAGACGCTCGCCCACCGTGTTCGAGGGCCGGGGAGGAGCCTCAAGCGCGGCCTTCGCAGTCTTCGGTGGCATCGGCGGCATCCTACCAATCGCTGTCGGCCTGGGTGAGGGGGACCGCCCCGGTGGACGCCCCATCACTCTTTCGGTTCGTTTGACCCGACCTGGGTACCCTGGTCGACCGTGCCGGTATACTCCCGCCACGTACCAGTCCGCCCTGGGGAATCGGAGGCTGCCCGTGTTCGAGCGGAACATCGCCATCATCGGCGGCTGTGGGCATGTGGGGCTGCCGCTCGGGATCGCCTTTGCCGACCGGGGGCAGTCCGTGGTGCTGTACGACAGCAACACCCGGGCGGTCGAGACGGTCAACGCCGGTCGCATGCCCTTCCGCGAGGAGGGGGCCGACGAGGCCCTGCCCCGGGTGCTGGCGAGCGGCAAGCTCACCGCCACCACCGACGGCCGGGCGGTCAGCACCGCCGAGGCGGTGGTGGTCGTTAGTGGGACGCCCGTCGACCGCTTCCTCAACCCCGAGATCGGGGCGGTGCTGCAGGCGGTCGAGGCCGAGGTCGATAACCTGGTGGACGGGCAGCTTCTGGTGCTCCGGAGCACCGTCTATCCGGGCGTGACCGCGATGGTCACCAAGCGGATGAAGGAGCTCGGCAAGGCGGTCGACGTCGTCTTCTGCCCGGAGCGCATCGCCGAGGGCTACGCGCTGCGCGAGCTGAGCTCGCTGCCCCAGATCGTCTCCGGCCGCGACCCACGGGCCCTGGAGCGCGCCGGCGCCCTCTTCCGGCTGCTCACCCCGGAGATCGTCGAGCTCCTCCCCGAGGAGGCGGAGCTGGCCAAGCTCTACACCAACGCCTGGCGGTACATCAAGTTCGCGGCCGCCAACCAGTTCTTCATGATCGCCAACGACTTTGGCCTCGACTTCGAGCGCATCCGCCATGCGGTCACCTATCAGTACCCGCGGGCGGCCGACATGCCCGGGCCGGGCTTCGCCGCCGGCCCCTGCCTCTTCAAGGACACCATGCAGATCACGGCGTTCAACGAGAACCGCTTCACCCTCGGCCACGCCAGCGTCATGATCAACGAGGGGCTGCCGCTCTACGTGATCAGCCAGGTAGAGCGGAGATTCGACCTGTCGGAGATGACGGTGGGGATCCTGGGGATGGCCTTCAAAGGCGGATCCGACGACACGCGGTCGAGCCTCAGCTACAAGCTGAAGCGCCTGCTCGCCATCAAGGCCCGGGAGGTGCTCTGCACCGACCCCCACGTGACCACGGACCCTCACCTGGTGCCGTTGCAGGAGGTGATCGACCGCGCCGAGCTCTTGATCGTGGCGACGCCGCACCCCGAGTACCGTGACCTGCACGTGGAGGTCCCCGTCGTCGACCTCTTCANNGACGGCGTCCGGATCTGATCCGCCGATGCCCCGCGTCTCCGTCGTGGTGCCCGTCTACAACGAGGGGCCGGCGATCGTCGACTTCCTGGATCGCGTTTTCGAGGCGGTAACGCTTCCCTGTGAGGCGCTCGCGGTCTACGACGACGCGAACGACACCACCGTCACTCACCTGGAGAAGTACGCGCGGCGAGAGGGCCGGCTGCGTCCCCTCCACAACACCTACGGTCGGGGACCCGCCGCGGCGCTGCGCTTCGGTGTCGACCACGCTGAGAGCGAGGTGGTGGTGGTGACGATGGCCGACGGAAGCGACGACCCCCACCAGATCGACCAGCTCACCCGCCTGGTGGGTCGCGGGGTGGTAGTCGCATGTGCGTCCCGCTACATGCGTGGCGGTCAGCAGGTGGGGGGACCCTGGACCAAGGGGGCGATCTCGCGACTGGCGGGCATGTCGCTGCACCTCGTCGGCAGGGTCGGGACCCATGACCCGACCAATTCTTTCAAGGCGTACTCGCGAGACTTCCTGCGCGAGGCCGGCATCGAATCGGACGCCGGCTTCACCCTGGGGATCGAGATGGTGGCCAAGGCCAAGCGANNCCCTGAAGCCGAGCGGCCGCCGGCCCCGGCCGCGCCCTCGGAACTCGACCTCCGACGGCCCGGATGACGCACCGCACTGACCCGGCGACGACGGCGACGCCAGCCTCCACCGAGGCCGGAGCGGTGACACAGCGGCCGCTCCGGAGCGTCCTCCTCGCCGTGGCAATTGCCCTGGTCGCCGCCGGGATCGTCATCAGCCGGCGCCCCGACGCCTTCACCAA
>PLNE01000027.1 GCA_003141695.1 Candidatus Dormiibacterota bacterium | reverse complement strand
CTGTTCGAGCAACAATGGCAGTGCCTGTGGGACTGCCCAACCGGTGCAGGCGACCGGCACGACCCACGACGACTACGCCGCCATGGGGTACACGCTCTTCTCGGTCGGAACGCTGGCCTCCAGCCTCAACGACACCGAGGTCGACCAGCAGATCTTCTATCCCTTCAACGCCACCGGCCTCGAATACCCGGCCCAGCCGCTCTCCGCCAGCAGCAGCTACATCTACTGGGGCAATGACGGGACAAACACGGCCGATACCACGGTGACCGACGCGGTCCCGGTGATGTTCCACAACTGGGTGTCGATCGACGAGCCGACCGCCCAGATCGCCAGCGGTACCGACCCCAACTACCCAAACGACAAGCTGTTGTACCAGACGACCGACGGGACCCCCGGATACATCACCAACAGCAGCTCGACCCCCGAGTACTACCGGCTCCAGGTGGACACGCTGACCTACGACGGTGCGACCATCGACCCTACCACGGCGGCGGCAACCGGATACCCCCTGGCCCACAAGGCGTACTCGGTGCGGGTCGTCTCCTCCACCGGCGGTGGCTGCGGCACCTGCAGCGTCTCGGCCATGGATGACATGACCATCTACACCCCGGTCCAGGGTGGACAGTGTCAGAACTTCGAGATCCCGATCTTCTACCTCGATCCCGCCTACGCGGGCCAGACCATCACCGTGGACCTCTTTGACGTCGGCGACGTCGGTGGCGGAGCGGCCTTCGTCGGATTCGTGCCGCCCAACGCCGCTGGTGGCACGTGCACCGCACTCTCGTCCGGTAACTTCGCCTCCATGCCGGCCGGCTACTCCATTCAGGACATGGGAACCTCGATGTCCTCTGACACGTACGGGTCGCAGGCCAACGCCAGCACGAGCGTCGCCTCGGGCAACCCGGACGTTGGGGGGAAGGTGACCGACGCCGTCATCCAGACCGCCGCGAGCGGCGGGGGATCGTCGCTCTGGAACGGCCAGTGGCTCCAGTTCGAGATCGCGGTACCCCCCTCGTACACGCTGCCGGCGGGGTGCGCCACCAACCCGGACAACACCGACTGCTACTGGAACCTGGCCTATTCCGTCGGGAAGACCGCGACGGCAGGTGACACCTTCTCGATCTTCGCGGGCTTCAGCGGGACGCCGGACCGGCTCCTGCCCTGAGGCTTACCTGATCGAGGCGGCCGGCCACCGCCGTCACTCCAGGGAGAGGATGTACGGGTNNTCCTGGCCGCCCCGGTGCAGCTCGAACTCGATGCCCGGGAAGCCGTCCCGCAGGCGGCCGACCACGCTCGCAGCGGCGGCCTCGTCGACCTGGGAGCCCCAGTAGACGGTCACTAGCTCCGGCTGGTGCTCCTGATTGCGCAGTACCGCCTCGATGACCCCGGCCTCATCGTCACCGGCCTGGACGATCTCGTCGTCGACGAGGGCGATGACGTCGCCGGTGGCGATGCTCAGTCCGTTCGCGGTGCTGTTGCGGACCGCCCGGGTCACCTCGACCGCCGAGACCCGGGGCATCGCCTCGGTCATCCGGCGGGCGTTGACGGTGCCGTCGCCGCCCGGGTCGATGGCCAGCATGGCGCTGATCCCCTGCGGGACGTTGCGTGAGGGGGCGACCCGCACATCGATGCCCTCGGCCAGGTGCTGCACCTGCTCCGCGGTCATGATCACGTTGCCGTTGTTGGGGAGGATCACCACCGAGGCCGCTCCCGTGGCGCGGACGGCCGAGAGGAGGTCCTGAGTCGAGGGGTTCATGGTCTGACCGCCCTCGACCACGGCGTCGGCCCCGAGGCTGCGGAAGATATCCTGGAACCCGTCACCGGGGGCGACGGCGACTACCGCGAAGCGACGGCTGGAGGCCGCGGCCTGGGGGCTCGCAGTCGCGGTGCCCCCCAGCGCCGGCGCGCGGCCTGTGGGGTGCTCGGCGAGATGCGCGTCGGAGGCGGGCGGCGCGGCCGCCTCGGTCCGGGCGGCACGCTCCAGGATCTCGTGGTGCTGCGCCGTCATGTCCTCGACCTTGAGATTCGAGAGGCCACCCCGCTGGGCCGCGATGCCGATCAGGGCGGCTGGATCGGCCGTGTGGATGTGCACCCGGACCAGGTCGGCATCGCCGACCACCAGGCTGGACTCCCCGAGCCCGCCCAACTCGACCCGGATGGCGTCGACGTCGAGCCCCGGACCGCTGATCATGAACTCGGTGCAGTAGCCCCAGCCCTCCTCGCGCCCGGCGACGGCGGCCGCACCGCGTCGCCTGCCGGGCGCCGACCTCGGGGCCGCGGGCGCCTTCCCGCTCGGGAGCGCAACGCCCTGGTCGTCGGGGGTCAGGTTCGGCTCGTCGGGCCGGCGCACCCTCGGCTCACCGCTGCGCCTTTCCCCCACCAGCCGGGGCCGGAGGGCCGTCGCCTCCCCCTCCTCGACAGAACGGGTCAGCCCCTCAAGGATCACCGCCAGGCCAAAGCCGCCAGCATCGACGACCCCGGCCTCGCGGAGGACGGCGAGCTGGTCGATGGTCCGCTCGACAGCCGCGTGGGCCTCCCGGACCGTCTCGTCGAGGATGGCGCGGATGTCGAAGGAGGTCGAGGCGGCGCGCTGGGCGGCATCGGCAGCCTCGCGGATCACGGTGAGGATCGTCCCCTCGGTCGGCTTCATCAC
>PLNE01000179.1 GCA_003141695.1 Candidatus Dormiibacterota bacterium | reverse complement strand
GTGGCGCCAGTCGAGGTCGCGCAGCTCGGGGGACGGTGCACCGCGGTGGACCACGCCCGGTCCGAAGCGGCGCTGGAGAGCGTCGAGGGTGGCGTCGAGGTGGCGTTCACGGGCCGCTCGCGGCGCGCTGAAGAGGTCCAGCTGCGCCGCGTTCTCCAGGTTGTGGACGCCGACCCCGAGGAGCCGGACCGGCTGGTCCGGTTGATGGGTCGCCGCCAGGAGCGCGATGGCGCCGGAGGTGATGGCCGCGTCGCTGTCGCTTCCCCCATCGAGGGAGCGCTGCCGGGTCAGCGAGGTGAAGTCGGCGTAGCGGAGCTTGAGGCTGACGGTCCGGGAGCTCAGCCCCGCGGCGCGCAGCCGTCTCCCCACGTCGGCGGAGAGATGGCGGACGCGGTCCCGGAGCTGGGCGGCGTCGACGACGTCCCGATCGTAGGTCTCCTCGCGAGAGATCGACTTCGTGGAGGTCGGGGGCGTCACCGGCGAGGTGTCGATCCCCTGGGCGCGGCGGGTCAGGGAGTGGGCGGCGACCTTGCCCAGGCGTCGCTCGAGGAGCGCCGGCGGGTGCCCGGCCAGCTCGCCCAGGGTGCGGAGCCCCAGCCCGGCCAGCGTGCTCGCGGTTGCCGGGCCCAGCCCGGGGAGGGTGCGGAGCGGAAGAGGCTGGAGGAACTCCGCCTCCTCGCCGGGCCGTACCACGACGAATCCTCGCGGCTTGCGCAGATCGGAGGCAATCTTGGCGACGGTCTTCGAGGTGGCGATCCCGAAGCTCGCGTGGAGTCCCGTCTCGGCCAGGATCTCGTCGCGGAGGTGGGCGGCCATCTCCTCGGGCTCGCCCGGGGTGGCGGTCACGTCCAAGTACGCCTCATCCAGGGAGAGGGGTTCGACCAGGGGGGTCAGGGCCCGTGCCAGGGCGAAGATCCGGGCCGACGCCTGCCGGTACGCGGGAAAGTCGACGGGAAGAACGGCGGCCGTGGGGCAGAGGTGCACCGCCCGTCCCAGCGGCATCGCGGAGTGCACCCCGTAGCGGCGCGCCTCGTACGAGGCGGCGGAGACCACCGCACGGGCGGTGCGCCCGTCGCCTCCCCCTCCGACGATCACCGGGCGGCCGCGCAACTCAGGACGCCGCTCTTGCTCCACCGACGCGTAGAAGGCGTCGAGGTCGAGGTGGATGATCGCCCGCACCCAGCCCATGAGCCGATTCTGTCGCTCGAGCGTCCCCGGTGGGTGGACCTGGCGGTCGGGGAAGCCGGGTCGAAGCCGCCGGGATGCCGGCTAGGCGATGGAGCCGGCCGGCCGGCCGGCGGCGAAGTCCCGGATGTCGTCCTCGGTGAGGTAGCCCGCCGCGATCAGCAGCTCGGCGTAGCTGACACCCAGGTGAGGGGCGGCCCGGCGGAGCACCCACGGCGGTGGGTTGTCCTTGTTCTTGTTGACCGCCTGGTAGAAGTAGATCTGATTGAGGTCGCAGAGCAGTGCAAGACGGTGGAGCGAGATGCCGCGCACGCGACATCTCTCGATCAGGTAACCCCGAAAGGCGGCATCCATCATCTCGCTTCCTGCTTGATTCCTCGGGTCAACGGGATGTTGTCGTCGCCAACGACGCTACCACGGTTGCCCCCATGCTGCGGCGGGAACAGCAGCTCGACCAGGTCGGAGAGCCGGTCGATCACCGCGTCCGCGTCGCCCGGTCCGGGGTCGTCCCGATGCTCGCGGGTCCGGATGCTCGCCATCCCTGCGGCACGAGCGCCGGCGATGTCCTCGCGGCGGCGGTCTCCCACCATCGCGCAGCGGCTCGCCTCGACACCCAGGGCGCCCAGGGCGGCGGCGAAGATCTGCGGCGCGGGCTTGCGCCAGCCGATCTCGCTGGAGAAGGTCACGCTGTCGAAGAGACCGGCCAACCCGAGGTGCGCGAGCTGGGCGTGGAGGCTGGCGGAGCGATACGACGCGTTGGAGCAGAGACCGAGACGGAGGCCGCGCCCGCGCAGCTCTGCCAGGGTGTCGACCGCCCCCTCGGCGACCACAGCACCTTCCCGCCACGCCTCCTGGGTGATGGCGGCGATCTCATCCAGCAGCTCGTCGGAGAGCTGGAGGCCCAGCGTCGCGTACGCGCGTCGCTCCTCCGCCGCGGCGTCGATCTCCCTGAGCCGCCCCATCGCGTCGTGGCGCGCCACCGCATGCTCGACGCGGTCGTGCACCTTGGCGAGCAGCGTCTCCGCCGGTGGCACCGGTCCGAGCCCGGCTTCCTGGAGCCGGCGAGCGACCTCCGCGTGGGCTCGCAGCAGGGCCCCGTCCGGCCGGCTGAAGGTGACGAGGGTCAGGCCGTAGTCGAAGAGCAGCGCCTGGATCGCCGCACTCGCCATCAGCGGGGCTGCTGACCGCGCCCCGGCCCACCCCGCCGCTTCCTCCCCGAGACCCTTCTGCGCCGCCGCCGCCCCGAGCCTCCTGGCCCAGGCGAGCGGGCAAAGCGGTCGTAGAACGTCTTCGAGGGGTGAGCCTCGGTGGGGAGTCGAGCTGTCGCCCCGGGCGCCGCCGCGACCCGGGCCGCGTACTCACCGAGCAGCGCCTCCAGGGGCCGCTTGTCGCTCGCCGATGGGGACGCGGTCTCCGCCCAGGGCTGGACGGTGGAGGTCTCAGCCTCCGGCGCTGGTGCCTCCTCCTCACCGGGGACCGAGTCGATCAGCTCCTTGATCGCGCGGGCGACCACATCGTCCGAGTTCCCGGCCCCGTTGGCACCGCCGCTCATGCTGGCGTCGAGCTCGGCCCGCGGGTGCCGGCCGTCACTGGGAACCCGGCCAGGGCCAGTCCCGCGATCGTCTTGATGTCGACGGCGTCATCGGCGATGAGGCGGGTGGCCTCCGCTGCCGTGAAGAGCTGGGCGACAACGTGCTCGTCCGGGTCGGTGTGCGTCTCGCCGGGACTGAGGTGGCGCGCTGCGAAGAGGTGGAGCAGCTCCCCGCTGTACCCCGGTGCCACCGGGCCCGCGGCGAGTCGCTCCCAGATCTCTGCCGTGTACCCGGTCTCCTCGGCCAGCTCGCGTCGGGCCGCAGCCTCGGGCTCCTCGCCCGGGGTCAGGGTGCCCGCCGGGATCTCCCACAGCGCCCTGCCGACGGCGTGGCGCCACTGGCGCACCAGCACGACGCGGCCCTCTGCGTCCGTCGCCACGATCGCCACCGCTCCCGGGTGCTCGATGATCTCGCGGCCGGCGAG
Organism: Candidatus Dormiibacterota bacterium; assembly: GCA_003141695.1. Classification (GTDB taxonomy): domain Bacteria; phylum Chloroflexota; class Dormibacteria; order Aeolococcales; family Aeolococcaceae; genus Changshengia. The sequence continues at coordinate 17,404 of PLNE01000179.1, read as the reverse complement.
ATTGCCGTCCGCGGTCTCCACGGTGTCGTCGTGGACGGTGAGTAGGCGGCCCTGGAACACGGTCCGCCGCTCCACCGGGTGCTCCCGGAGCAACTCGTCGGTCATGGTCGGCAGTCTGACAGCAGCCGCACGGGGGCGGTCACGAACGGGCCGAGGGCCGCGCCCTCCCCCCCGCGGCTGTGGTAGGGTGCCCGGGTCACGGATCGATCCGATCGCGTCCTGCACGGCGGAAGTTGGTCCCGCCGGTCCGGGGCCCACCACGCTAACCTCGGTGGAACGGAGACCTAGCTGCGCCGTCCTCCACCAGTCGTGCCGTGAAGCGACGAGGGGAACGGTCGGTCGGTCAGGGGAGATCCTGTCGATGCGAACTGCGTTGCACCTTCCGAAGTGGGCAAGCCGGCGCGCCTGTTCGCTCCTGCGGTCGGCGGGTCGCCTTGGCCCGCCACTCCGCGGCGCGGCGCGGCGGCTGGCACGCCGCCTCCACTCCCTCGGCGGGCTGGGCCGCAGCGGCGGCCGCATCTGGATTCCCCGGCGCCTCGGGGAGCTGGCCGCCGGTATCGCCATCCTCCCTCTGAGCGCCGTGCTGACCCTCACCGTGGCGGCGTTCGCGGGCCCCCCCTCCACGGGCCCGGCCCAGGGCCCGCCGATCAGCTCCGCCAGCTCGCTCCTCCGCTTTCACATCCAGCCTCTCGGCGACCCGTTGGATGTGGGGACCAGCGGGATCAGCACGCCGGTGCTCGCCAGCCTCCCCCCTGCCCCGCGGCTCTCGCCCCTCCAGGTGCTCGACGGCACAGAGATTCCCTCTGACCCCTACTCCACAGCCGAGGTCGAGGCCATCATCACCGCGGCGGCTGACGGCCAAGGGGTCGACCCCGCCTGGATGATCAGCACCGCCGAGTGCGAGTCCACGCTCCACCCCAACTCGTACAACGCGTCCGGTCCCTACTACGGCCTCTTCCAGTTCCTCATGTCCACCTTCACGGCTCACGGCGGCACGGACATCTGGGACCCGGTCCAGCAGGCGGACATCGCGGCGAGCATGTTCGCCTCCGGGGACTCGTCGGCCTGGCCGGTCTGCTCGCGCACCTGACGGCGCCTGCTCCCATCCGGCTCTTGCGACGCTCCTCGATCTTGCCGGCCTGAACGCCATCGCGTGGCCGGCGGCCGGCCTCAGCTGACGTCTGTCGCGTAGAGCTGGCACAACGCCGGCGGGGCAGAGACCAGGACCGGCACCGACGCGGCCGTCGACCCACCTCCCGGCCAGACGGTCTGCAGGAGCCCGCCCCCGACGATGGCCCCGGTACCGTCCTCGCACGTCGCGGAGATGCTGACGAGTGTCCCGGACGCGATCTGCCCGCTCAGGGTTGCCGAGACGTCGCCCTCGTATCCGACCGATCCGGCGCAGGGGGAGCCGCACGCGTACGTCGCCGCGGTCGCTGAGATGACCGTGCGCTCACCCGCCTGCCAGCCTCCGACGGTCACGGAGACGTCGGTGCTGGTGGCCCCCTCGCACGAGTCGGTGCAGAGGGCGGTCACCGCGAGGGTCTCCCCCGGGGCGAGCGACACCGGCTCTGAGGCGAGGGAGTAAGACCCCCCCGGGAAGCGGACGGTGAAGTTGACCACCACCCCGGCCGCGATATGGGCGGAGGCCTCGTTGTGCAGCACCGCAACCGGGTACACCTGGAGGTCGTACGCCCCGACACCGGAGGCCGTCGCCGTCACCTGCTCCGTGTCCGGGGCGGTGCTCGGGGATGCCGTCCGCTCCGAGGCGGGCGTTGACGGATGCGGGGGGATCGGCATCACCGAGGAGTGAGGCTCCATCGTCGCGCACGCGGTCACGGCGAGAAAGAGGAGGGCGACGGGCAGGTGTCGCAACACACAGCGATGGTAGGCACTTTGCCGGCGGCCGCACCGAGAGCGCGGGCTCTCCGGTGCGCCGCGTCCTCGGGCTCTCGCCCTGGACGCGCAACGGGCGGAGGGGCACAGCGCTCCTCCGCCCGCATTGCGGGATCGAGTTTCGTCTAGCTCGCGAGATCGGTGCGGATGGTCTCGATGTCGGTCTTGCACTTGCCAAGGTCCGACCGGGCCGTCTGTGCCGAATCGCGGGCCGAGACCAGCGTCGGCTGGTTGCCCGGGTAGCCGGAGGGGAGAAGGGTGATCACGTCAGAGACGATGCCCGACGAGGCCGACTGCACCGCCGCCAGCTGGGTGGTGCAGTCGTTGAAAGCGGTCTGCGCGGCCGCCTTCTGCGCGGCCGAGGCGCTGCTGTTGTTGATCGCAGTCTGGATCGACGGCAGCTTCGACTGGAGGTTGGATTCGACCGTCGTCTCAGTGTCGGCGGCGATCACCAGGTGCACCTTGGGCTGTTCGAGGAGGAAGACCCGATAGCCCGTGACGATCGTCTCGGTGTCGGCGAGTGCCTTCGCCACCGTGGTGTCGGCGTCGATGGTGCCGAGGAGCGTCTGCAGCCCGCTCGCGTCAGCCGAGAGCTGGCCGAGCAGGGTCGCCTTGTCGCTCGAGGTGATGTCGGCGCTGTTGTTGACGTCCGAGGTCATCTTCTGGAGCGCGGCCTCCCGCGCGGAGACCGCCTGGGAGGCGCGCTGGTCAATGCAGGCCAGGCGGGCGGCCGTGCTGCCGGAGCACGCGCCGGAGGTGGCGCTCGGAGAGGGACTGGCTGCGGCCATGGCGGGCAGGACGCTCGCGGCGGCGAGGGCGGCGCTGACCGCGAAGGCGGCGATGCCGATGCGGATGGGGTGGTGCAGCTTCATTGAGCCGGGTCTCCTTCACTGGTGGCAAGGCCCTGGTTGGCCTGGCCGATCTCGTTGTCGATCTGGTTGACTTGGTTGTTGATCTGGTTGTCGATCTGGTTGAGCTGGTCGCTGGCGTCTCCGGTGTCTCCGGCGGCGGAGCTGGAGCTTGCTGCCGTGGAACTGGGGCTGTCCGCGATGGCGCTCGGGGTGGCGGTCTCGCCGGCCGGGGTGCTGATCGGCGCGACGCTCTGCGTCGCGGGCGCCGTCGGCGCCGGGACCGTGTGCGCGCAGGCCGCAATGAGGAGCAGGGCCGAGCCGGCCAGAGCGGCGGAGCCGAGCCTGCCGAGACGTCGCATCGATGTGGTCCTCCGTTTCATCTGAACGTGGACCCCATGCTGGCACCGGTCAGCCGGCGACTCCCTGAGAGGGTGCTGAAACCCTTGCCACGAAGCGGTGATACCCCGCCTTTCTCAGCGGCGCCTCAGCTGTGAGTGCTGAACTCGCTGCGCCGGAAGAGCGCGTGCAGGGGGAGGGACCGCCCGCGCAGGGCGGCCTCCGCGCCCTCCTCGCGGTCGACCAGAACGACGACCTCCGCGACCCGCACCCCGGTGGGCGCGAGCACCTCAAGGGAGCGGAAGGCGGATCCGCCGGTGGTGACGACATCCTCGATGAGAGCCACGAGCTCGCCCTGCACCGGCGCAGGCCCCGCGATCTTGGCCGCTGTGCCGTGCTCCTTCTGCGCCTTGCGGATCATGAAGGCGCGCAGCGGCGGATCGGAGCCGGCGGCGCTCAGCGCCGCGATGGCACCCAGGAGCGGCCCGACCCCGTCGTCGCCGGCCACGGCGGTGACGCCCAGCTCGCGGCAGCGGGCCAGCATCAGCGAGGCTGCCAGGAAGAGTCCGCGGCCTTCCAGGGTCACCTGCTTGCCGTCGAAGAAGTAATCGCTTCGCCTCCCGCTCGCGAGCACGAAGTCGCCCCAGCGAAAGGCGCGCTCGGCGAGAAGCCCGTGCAGCTCGGCGCGTGGCACGGTCACTCCGGCGGCCTCCAGCGGAGCACCGGCCTGCGTGCCGCCTCCACCTCGTCGACGCGGCTGACCGGCGTCTCGTGCGGCGCCGATCGGACGTGATCGAGGTCTCTCTCCGCCTCCGCGACGATGGCGGCGCAGACGTCGGCGAGAAGGTCGAGGCTGCGTTTCGACTCCGTCTCCGTCGGCTCGAACATGAGGGCCTCCGGGACCGTGGTGGGGAAGTACGCGGTGGGCGCGTACACCCCGTAGTCGAGCAGCCGCTTGGCAACGTCCAGGGCCCGGAGGCCCACCACCCGGCTCCCCCTGGTGGTGGCGACGAATTCGTGCATCGAGTCCGAGGTCACCGCCATCGGGAAGATCCCGTGCAGCTGTGACTGGAGGTAGCGGGCGTTGAGGACGGCGTTCTCGGCCACCGCGGAGATGGACGAGCCGTAGGCCCGGATGTAGGCGTACGCCCGCACCAGCATCCCGAAGTTGCCGTAGTAGGACCGCACCTTGCCGATGGACTGGGGACGGTCGTGGTCGAGCAGGAAGCGGCTGCCATCCCTCTCCACCGTGGGCAACGGCAGGAAGGCGGTGAGCGCCTCGGCCACCCCGACCGGGCCGCTGCCCGGTCCGCCCCCGCCGTGGGGCGTCGAGAAGGTCTTGTGCAGGTTGAGGTGGACGACGTCGAAGCCCATGTCACCCGGGCGGGCAACCCCGACCAGGGCATTGAGATTGGCGCCGTCGTAGTACAGCAGGGCACCCTCCTGGTGGGCGATGCGGGCGATCTCCAGGATGTCCTTCTCGAAAACCCCGAGGGTGTTGGGGTTGGTCATCATGATCGCTGCCACCCTGCTGTCCAGATGCCGGGCGACGTCGGCGACATCCACGGTGCCGTCGGGGTTGCTCTGGATGGTCACCACCTCGAGCCCCGCCAGCGCCGCGGAGGCAGGGTTTGTCCCGTGCGCGGAGTTGGGGATGAGCACCCGGGTCCGGTGGGTGTCGCCATGAGCGGCGTGGTACGCCTGGATCATCCGCAACCCCGTCCACTCGCCATGGGCCCCGGCGGCCGGCTGGAGTGAGATCCGGGCCATTCCGGTGATCTCGCAGAGGAGCCTCTCCAGCTCCCACATCAGCTGCAGGGCGCCCTGGACGTCGCCGGCATCCTGGTAGGGGTGGATGTCCGCGAAACCGGCCAGCCTCGCCAGCTCCTCGTTGACCACCGGGTTGTACTTCATGGTGCAGCTGCCGAGCGGGTAGATCCCCTGGTGCAGGTTGTGGTTGCGCCGAGCCAGTCGGCCGAGGTGCCGGGCGAGCACCGGCTCCGGGATGGCCGGCACGGACGGCGGGTCGATGCGGAGCGCCACCCCGGGCAGGAGTTCGGCGAGGGGTCGGAGAGGGACACCGGCCTCGACCTCCCGTGGCCCCCTCGCCAGGTCACCGCCCAACTCAAAGATCAGCGGCTCCTCGCCCGCCCACTCGGGCGCCGGCCCAGCCGCCCTGCCCGGTTCGATGGCCTCGTTCATGCGGTCACCGTGACCGGACGGCCAGCTCGGGATGCGGCCTCGACGTAGCGGTCCAGGGACGCCGGGGTGGTGGTCTCCGTACAGCACACCAGGAGCTGCTCGTGGCGATCCGGGTCGAACCGCCCGAGCGGCAGGCCGGCCACGATCCCCTGGTGGCGCATGGCCGTGGCGAAGCCCCCGGCGTCGCCGGGCACCCGGAGCGCGAACTCCCAGAGGTAGGGGTGGTCCGGGTCGGCCAACTCGATGCCGTCCAGCGCTGTGAGCCGGGCGGCGAGGGCGTGGGCGCGCTGGACGCTGATCTCAGCCACCCGGCGCATTCCGGCCCCACCCATCCTGGCCATGTAGACGGTCGCCGCCAGGGCGGTCAGAGCGTGATTCGTGCAGATGTTGGAGGTCGCCTTCTCGCGACGGATGTGCTGCTCGCGCGCCTGCAGCGTCAGCGCGTAGGCGCGCCTGCCGTCGTGGTCGTGGGTGAGGCCGACCAGACGTCCCGGCATGCGCCGCATCAGCTCCTGCCGCACCGCCATGAAGCCGAGGTGGGGCCCACCGAAGGAGGGTGGGATGCCGAGCGGCTGGCCGTCCCCCACGGCGATGTCGAAGCCGAGATCTCCAGGTGGGGTGAGCAGGGCGCAGGCGATCGGGTCGGCGCAGCAGATCGAGATGGCTCCGACCGCTCTGGCGGCCTGGGCCACAGGGGCAATCTCCGCCACCGTCCCGAGAAACCCGGGCAGGGCGACGACGGCGCAGGCGTCGCCGGCTCCCACCCGCGCGCTCACGTCGTCGGTGGTCACCACCTCGACGCCGCGCCCTCGCCCGTAGGTGCGGATCACGGCGAGTGTCTCGGGGTGGAGGTCAGCGGCCGCGACCACCCTGTGCCGCCCGGTCTGGGCCACGGCCATCATCACGCCCTCGGCGGCCGCAGTGGCGCCGTCGTAGAGAGAGGCGTTGGCCACGTCCAGGCCCGTGAGCTCGCAGATCATCGACTGGAACTCGAAGATCGTCTGGAGTGTCCCCTGGGATGCCTCGGCCTGGTAGGGCGTGTAGGCCGTGTAGAACTCGGGGCGGGCGATCGCGGCGCGCACGATGGCCGGGATGTAGCGGCGGTAGACGCCGGCGCCGAGGAAGGAGTCCAGCGCCCCCAGCGGTTGGTTTCGGGCCGCCAGACGCTCCAGCTCGCCGGCCAGGTCCTGCTCGGCGAGCGGCTCCGGGAGATCCATCACGGGGTGGCGCAGCCGCTCGGGGACCGCCCTGAACAGCTCCTCCACGCTGGCTGCGCCGATCGCCTCCAGCATCTGCCGGCGCTCATCGGCTCCGTTGGGGAGGTAGGCCATGGTCGCCCACAGTATGCCGAGCGCCGGCCCGCACACGGCTTGCTGCGTGCTCCCCACGCGGCAAGCCGCAGGATCCGGGCGGGGGCCGGACTAGAAAGGGTGCCGCGCTCCCGCTATCAGGACATATCAGGCCACGGGGTACCCGCGGCCTCTTCGCCCTCTTCGTTCTCGTTGCGCTGCCGGTAGCGCTCCGCCACCATCTTGTAGGCAACGCTCTTGGGAAGGCCCAGCTTGACCAGGGACTTGACCTCGTCGGCCATCACCTTGTCTCGCGCCGTCTCGATGGAGGCGATGACGTCCTCGATGCTGACCGTGCTCACTCGCTTGGACACCCCGTCACTGTACCAGCGTTGGTGGCGGCGCCAAACCTCGGACGAGCGTCATGGCGCCCCAGACGTTCCGGTCGTCGCCCAGCTCGGCCCGCCGGATCTCCGGCGGAGGCTGGAGGAAGAGGCTCTCTCTGACGGTCCGCCGCAGCTCCCGGTCGAACCTCTCCCAGGCCTTGACCACCCCGCCTCCGAAGACCACGACGTCGCAGTCGAGCAGGGCCACCGTGTTGACCACCGCCAAACCCAGCCAGCGGCCGATCTCGGCCCAGGCCGAGGGGTCGTCCAGCTCCTCCGGCGCCACGCCGAAGCGCTTGCGGATGGCGTTGCCGCTGGCGAGGGCCTCGAGGCAGCCGTGGCCCCCGCAGTGACACTCCGGGCCGCCCAGGTGCGCGGGCCAGAGCACCTGGTGGCCTGCCTCCGTGTCGTGGCGGGCGATCACCAGCTCTCCATCCCGCACCACGCCAGCACCGATCCCGGTGCTCACGGTGTAGTAGGCGACGGTTGGGAAGCCCCGTCCCGCCCCGAAGCGCGCCTCGGCCAGGGCGGCGCAGTTGGCGTCGTTCTCGGCGAACACCGGGCAGCCGAAGTGCCTGCCCAGGGTCGCCCGAAGGTCCAGGCCGTGCCACGCCTCCGACAGCCCGGGCGGGTTGAGGAGCGTCGCCCGCTCGCGATCAAAGGGGCCGGGCGTCGCCACCGCGATCGCCTCCAGCNNGGCAGCCCGCGGTCGCCCGTGACGCTCGCCAGGCACTTGGTCCCGCCGATGTCGACGAGCCCGATCACCCGTCAGTCATCCGCGCTGCGGTCCGATGACCCGGCGCGCGCGGAATCGGAGGCCGTGGCCGCCGGGCGCCGCCGGCCCCGGACCCACCAGACGACGACCACCCCCACGAGGACCACGGCCAGAGCTATCCCCGCGTCGCCGATCGGGCCCGAGATGCGGTTCCAGTTCTTCCCGCCCTCGTAGCCGGCGACGGCCAGCGCGGCCGCCCAGGGCAGGGTCCCGAGGAAGGTCATCAGGGCGAAGGTCGTGATCCGGATCCGGGCCAGCCCTGCGGGAAACGAGATGTAGGTGCGGATCACCGGGAGGAAGCGGCCCCAGAAGACGGCGCCCGTCCCGTGACGGCGGAACCAGCGGTCGGCCATCTCGACATGGTCACGGCGGATCCCGATGTAACGTCCGGGTCCGAGCAGCACCGGCTCGCCGAGCCATGCCGCCAACGCGTACGCGATGAGCGACCCGACCACGTTGCCCACGATGCCCACCACGATCACCGCAACCAGGTTGAGCCGCCCGGTGGAGGCGAGGTAACCGGCCACCGGCATGATCACCTCGCTGGGGAAGGGGACCCCCACGCACTGCACGGTCATGAGCAAGAGGATGGCCAGGAGCCCGTAGGTCACGACCCACCCCTGGAAGAGGCTGTCAATGCTGGCGACGGCGTGCATTCAGGGCTCCTGTCTGGGTGAGGGGGGTAGATCGAGGATGGTCGCACCGGCGCCACGGGTCAGGGCGGCGCGGGCTCGGGCCCCGCGTCGCAGCCGGGAGCGGACCACCAGCGCGAGGACGATCACGACGGCAGGCGGGAGAGTACGCCAATCGAAGCTCGCGAGCAGCAGGCCGAGGGGGACGGCGAGGGTGACGGCGAGGTCGTAGACGCTTCCCCGCATCCGGGTGAAGATCGCCACCGGAACGGCGATGACCGCGCAGAGGAGACCGGCGAGGGGAAGGGAGAGCGCCAGTCCCGAGATCAGCGGCACCAGCCCGCGTCCACCATGCCGGAAACCGATCGGGAACGCGTCTCCCACGACGCACCCGGCGATGGCGCTCGCCGCGAACCAGTCGGTGTGGTGGCTGAGGAGGAAGGCGGTGAGGCCTACGACGCCGCCCTTGAGCAGCTCGATGAGGCCTGCGAGGAGCGCGGTGGAGGGTCCTGCTGCCCGGAGGGTGTCGATCGCCCCGGTACCCCCAAAGAGGCGCAGGTCGATCCCCTTCCCCCGGCGGACCAGCAGCCAGGCGACGGGCAGCGCGCCCACCGCGTACGCGATCGCGAAGGCGATGGCGGCGGTGAGAGGGGTCGGCGTCACGCTCACGGCCACGAGACTAGCCGAGCCAACCACTCTGCGGGGGCACAGAATGGCCCCACCCGTGGCACTGGTCCGCCGTCTCTCCCGCTTTTCCGCCTGGCCCCGCCCGTTCGACCCCGATGCCGAGCTGGACTGGTCGGACCCGGCGTTCAGCCGGCGCCTGCTGGCCGAGCACCTCGACCAGACCCACGATGGGGCGAGCCGGCGCCGCACCTTGATCGAACGGCACGTCACCCGCCTTCGCCAGCTCCTCCCCGACCCGCCCGCCCACCTCCTGGACGCCGGCTGTGGGCCCGGACTGTATGCGGTGCCGCTGGCCGGGCTCGGCTACCGGGTCGACGGCATCGACGTGGGGCCCGCCGTCATCCGGCATGCCCGGAAGGAGGCGCGGGCCAACGGGGTGGCACGCCTCACCCACTTCGAGGTGGGGGATGTCCGCAACCTGCCCGCCGAGCCGCGCTACGACGCGATCCTCCTCATCTACTACGTCCTCGAGAACCTCACAGCGTCCCGGCAGGCCTCTGCGCTGCGCCGGCTCGCCGCCAGGCTGCGTCCCGGGGGCCGGCTGGTCGCCGAGTTCCGGCTGCGGCCCGACCAGCCGCCGGGGCGGTTCTCGGCCTGGGAGGTCGCCGACCGCTCGCTGCTCGGCAAGCGCCGCCAGCTCCTGCTCAGCGACAGCGTCTACGACCGGGCCCGCAACCTCTTCATCCTCCGCGAGGTGGCGGTCTTCCCGGACGGCAGCGTCGCCGTCCAGCAGACCACTAGCCGCCTGCTCCGCTTCGAGGAGATCCCGGTCGTCCTTGCCCGGGCCGGGATGCGGGTGATCCACACCTTCGACGCTTGGACCCGTTACCCGGGCAGCCCTCTCTGCGACAGCGTGGTCGTGGTCGCCGAGCCCGACCAGGGTTCGCCGGCTAGCACTCGCCGGGCAGGGTCCCGACGGCCAGGGTCAGGGTGAGCTCGGGAGCGTCGCCGAGAACGAGGGTGGCGGTGTAGGTCCCACCCGGGAGAGAGGAGTCCACCGGCCAGGTCACCTGGTAGGTCTCCGCGGCTCCGCTGGCGAGGGTGACCTCCCCGCAGGCGGTGGCGGGCGCCGGCGGCGAATCGCCGCTGTACACGCTCAAGCCGGTGCCGTCGGTGACGACGACCTGGAGCGGCTGGGAGCAATCGACCTGCACCGTGGCGGGGCCGGCCGCGGTCTCCGTGAAGGTCACCGTGCTCCCGGGATCGACCTGCGCCTGGTCCGCGGTGGCCGACACCGGCGCCGCCGCGGCGGACGGCTGCACGAGGGAGGGCGCCGGCCGGCAGTGGGGTGTCGGGGTCGCCACCGCCACCTCGCCGCCGCAGGCGGTGAGGAGGAGGGCGAGGGCGGCGAAGCGTGAGCCGATCATCTCCGGGAAGTCTGCCCTCGGAGCGTCCGGCTGCGCCAGCCCCTCCGGGTGCGCCGCTCCGGGGAGCGGACGGACTCGTGACGCCCTGCAATACGATTGGCTGCTGCCGCCGCCCCGTACGCGGACGACGTCTCCCAGGAGGTCGTCACACCATGCCCACGCCAGCACCGGATCGCATTCGCACGGTGGCCATCGTCGGCCACAGCCACGACGGCAAGACGACCCTGTGCGAGGCGCTTCTGCACACGGCGGGGGCGACCCCCCGGTTGGGCTCCCCCGACCAGGGCACCTCGATCCTCGACTTCGAGCCGGAGGAGCAGCGCCGCTCCATCTCCATCAGCTCCGCCGTCGCCCATTGCGACTGGAAGGACACCCAGGTGACCCTCATCGACGCCCCCGGCTTCCAGGACTTCGCCGGAGAGGTCGCCTGCGGCCTGGCCGGCGCCGATGCCGCCGTCCTGGTGGTGAGCGCCAACGGTTCGGTCCCGGTGGGCGCCGAGCTGGCCTGGGAGATGATCACCGCGGCCGGTCTCCCCTGTCTCATCGTGGTCAACCGGATGGATCGCGAAAACGCGGCCTACGAGGCCACCGTCAACGCGCTCCGGGAGGCCTTCGGCCGCCAGCTGATCGCCGTGGTGGTTCCCATCGGGGCGGCCGAGTCCTTGCAGGGCTACGTGGATCTGGTCGACGGCAGTGCCCACCGCTTCGGCACTGACGGCGGCACCGTTGCCACCGAGATTCCTGCGGCGATGAGCGGTGAGATCGAGCGGGCCCGGAGCGCCCTCACGGACGCGGCCGCGGAGACCGACGACTCGCTCATCGAGAAGTACCTGGAGGGCACCGAGCTCTCCTCCGACGAGGTCCGTGACGCCGTCCACCGCGGCGCCGCCGCCGGCACGCTGGTGCCGGTGATCTGCGCGGCGGCGCTCGGCGCCCGCGGCGCGGCGCTCGTGCTGGACAGCATCGTCCGCTTCCTCCCCTCGCCCAAGGAGCGGGTGCGCCGCGGCACCGACGCCGCCGGTAAGGAGGTCGAGATCCGCTGCGACCCGGCGGGCCCCCTGGTCGCCCAGGTTTTCCGGACCGCCGTGGACAACTTCGGCAAGCTCTCCTACGTCCGGGTGCTGCGCGGCACCCTCCGTGGCGAGACGCACCCCTACAACGCGAGCCGGAAGAGCGAGGAGCGCTTCGCCCAGCTCGGCCGCCCCATGGGCAAGCAGGTGGTGCCCGCCGGGGAGGTCGGTGCCGGTGAGATCGCGGTGCTGACCAAGCTCCAGGCCACCGCTACCGGGGACACCCTCTGCGACCGCGCCTCGCCGGTCGTGCTTCCCGCGATCACGCTGCCCACCGCCGCCTATTCGGGGGCGATCAGCGCCAAGACCAAGGGCGACGACGACAAGATCATGCAGTCGATGGCGCGACTCTCGGAGGAGGACCCCACCTTCTCGATCGACCGCGATCCGGTGACCCAGGAGGTCATCGCCCACGGCCTCGGCGACGTCCACCTGGACGTGGTGCTGGAGAAGATGAAGCGCAAGTACGGCGTGGACGCGACCATTCATGCACCGCGCATCCCCTACCGGGAGACCATCAACGGCACGGCACGGGTGCAGCACCGCTACAAGAAGCAGTCAGGCGGGGCGGGCCTCTTTGGCGACTGCACCATCGAGATCGAGCCCCTGCCGCGCGGCGGCGGCTTCGAGTGGCAGGACAAGATCTTCGGCGGCTCCATCCCCCAGCAGTTCCGGCCCTCGGTGGAGAAGGGGGTCCGGCAGACCATCGAGCAAGGGGCGATCAGCGGCAACCCGGTCGTCGACGTCCGGGTCAGGCTCGTCGACGGCTCGACCCACCCGGTGGACGGCAAGGACATCGCTTTCCAGATTGCGGGTTCGATGGCGATGCGCGAGGCGGTGCAGAAGGCCTCCCCGGTGCTCCTCGAGCCGATCGTGATCGTCAAGGTCGTGGTCCCCGAGCGCTTCACCGGCGACATCATTGGTCTCTTCAACGCCCGTCGCGGACGGGTCGCCGGGATGAACCCGCTCGGCGACGGCCGTTCCGAGGTCACCGCCCACATCCCACAGTCGGAGATGTTCACCTTCCCCATCGACCTCCGCGCGCTCACCCAGGGCCGGGGCCGATACGCCACCGAGCCCTCCCACTACGAGGAGGTTCCGGCGCACGTGGCCCAGCAGCTCATCGAGGCTCACCAGAAGGAGCACGCCGCAGCGTCCTCGTGAACCGCCTACGTGGTTGCTCTCAGGGCCGGGGCGTCCGTACGAGCCGTTGATCCGGCCGGCTCCGTGCCGCCCCGGAGGCGCCGGGCCAGGGCGACGGCCAGCCACACCGCGCTCGCGCAGGGCAGCGAGAAGAGCTGGAGGACGGGCCACCACGCCGGCGTCCGGCTGAGCGCGACGAGCTCGGGCATGCTGAGGTTGGAGATGGTGAGGGGGGCGACGACCCCGAAGACGAGCAACGCCACCGCCGCCGCCACCGCCACTGCCCGCTCTGCCCGCCATCCCCTCGTGGCAACCAGGCCAAGCACGGCGAACAGCGGGATGAGGAGGTGCATGAAATGGGGATACCAGGCGATCCCGCCGGCCAGCAGCATCGCCATGATTCCCAGTCCGTACTCGGCCCCCCGCTCCTGAGGGGTCATCGGCCCCGGCCGGGTCGCCCATCCCGCGAGCCAGAGGACGAGGAGCGCGGCCACGACGTTGGCGATCTGGATCGGCGCTGAGGTCGGCTGGACGCGCAGCACCGACTGATTCGCGAGCCGGCTGACCGCGCCGCCGAGCGATTGGTCGTAGATCCACCCGGTGGCGCGATTCAGGTCGGGGAGCACCTTGGTGAAGAACGTGAGGTTCACCTTGATGCCGAGGGCGGCGGCGCCGACGGCGAGGCTGCCGACCCCGGTCACCAGCATCGCAGCGGTCGCCCGCCACCAGCCGCGCCGGATCAGCAGGATCAGGAAGACGACCGGGGCGATCTTGATCCCGGCCACGAGGCCGAGGAGCACTCCCGCCGTGACCTGACGGTCCCTGACGTACGCCCAGTACGCGCCGGCGAGGAGGAGGAAGAGCAGAGGGTTGATCTGGCCGTGCCAGTAGTTGTAGGTGACCGGGTCGAACGCCAGGGCCGCCAGGATGCCCAGCTCGATCGCCGGCCAGGACCTGGGGAGCGCCGTGCGGGCCACCACGATCGCACCGGCCACGGCGCTCGCCAGGTTGAGCCAGAGCCAGAAGACCATGGCCGACCGGTCACTGAACAGTGCGAGAGGGCGGAACAGAAGGGCGGCGAAGGGTGGGTAGATGAGCCCCGACATCACGACCGTGGATGGGTTGAACTGTGCGTAGGGCGACCCACCGGCGGCCATGGACCGCGCCGCGCCGAGGTATGCAGAGAAGTCCTCGAAAGGCCCCCCGAAATGGCCGGTGAGCGGGGCCACGACAAGGGCAGCGATGCTCGCCACCACGGCGACCGCCGCAGCGGCGAGCAGGACCAATCGGACGCGCCGGGCCAGGCGGGGCGCCGCAGCGGCGCCGGTGGCTGCGCCGGTCATCTCGGTGCCCACTCAGGCGGGCGCGCCGATCCGCGGGACCGGCGCTTGCCGCCCAGCCGTTGCCGGCGGCCGGGCAAGGCTCCAGAGCAGCGTGACGAGGAGGAGCAGGGCGGCGTAGGCGGGGAGCGAGTCCAGCTGCAGGGCCACCGGCCACCAGGGCGTGCCGTGCGTGCCTGGGGCCCAGGCCAGGCCCCCCAGAGCCAGGAAGAGGGGGGCGGCCACCCCCGCGACCAGGGCCAGGCCCACACCGGCGGCCATGCTTGGCCGCGCCAGCCGGCCGCGTGCGGCCAGGCCGACCAGTATCACCAGCGGAATCAGGAGGTTCCCATAGTCGTCCCACCAGGCGATGGATCCGGCCAGCACCATCGCAGTGACCGCGGCGCCGAACTCGAGCGAGCGCCGGTCGCGAGATGCCTCCCCGCTCTGAACCGCAAGCACTGCGGCCACCAGGCAGGCCAGCGAGGCGGTGGTGATGACGAGCTGCAGCGCGGGGTTCGGGGCATCGAGCCGGAAGACGTTGTGGTCGGCGATCCGGCTGAGCAGCGCGCCCAGGCTCTCGTTGAAATACCAGCCGTCGGCACGGGAGAGCACCGGCAGGACACCGGTGAGCCACTCCCGGACGCGATCGAAGCCGAGGAGCAGTCCGCCCGCCAGCAGAGAGCCTGCCAGGGTCCCGGCGCCGGCAAAGAAGCCGCGCCACCAGCGGCGACGGAGGAGCAGCAGGAGCAGCGCGGCCGGCGCCACCTTGGCGATACCACCCAGACCCAGGGCCAGTCCGCAGCCCACCTGATCGCCTCTCAGCCACGCGCGAAACGCCAGTGCCAGGCTGAGTAGGACGAAGGCATTCATCTGCCCGTGCCAGATGTTGTAGAGAGCTGGTGCGAACAGAATGGCGACGCAGAATCCGACCGCCGCCCGTGGCCATGACTCGGGGAGGCTGGCGCGGGCCATGACGATGGACGCCGTGATCGTGGCGGCCAGGATGCACCAGAGCCAGATGGTCTGGGCCAGCTGGTAAGGCAGCAGCGCCAGTGGCCTGGCCAGGACAGCGATCAGCGGCATGTAGTCGAACCCGAGGTTGGTGACCAGCGACGTTGGCGCGTGCGCGAGGAAGCCGCCGTAGGGGTCGGCACCGACATTGGCGGCTCGACCCGCCGCGAGGATCGGTTCGAAGTCGTCGAACCTCCCCGTGAAGTGGCCGGTCAGCGGAGCCACCACGAAGTCGATCAGCACCACCAGCACGCAGCTCGCCGTGGTCGCCGCCACCAGTGCGCCGATGAGCCTACGCGACCGAGGCATCTCGTTTAGTCGCGCCAGATGCTGCAGCAGAGACCGCTGGCCACCCCGCACTGCGCGGGTCGCCGCAGGCCACGTCATCACGGGCGGATGGTACGGCCGCCGATGCGATCAGCCTGGGCCGTCGCGTCCTCGTCACCGCGCCGTGCCGTTCCGAGCCCGAGTGCCGCGCGTCCCGCTCCGCTTGGCCGCGGCCCCGTTCTCGAAGGTGGCTCCCCGCTGCTGCCGCAGTCCCCTTAGGGTCGGATCGCCTCGGCGAAGGTGAACGGATGGTGGTAGCGGAAGGCCTCGTCGTCGCCCAGCTTCCGCATTTGCTCGGTGAGGTCGGCCTCGAAGCGGTCTCTGACCGGCGCTCCGAGGACCGAGAGCAGGGCATGGGACGACGGTCCGGCACCCATCATCAGCTCGGTCCACTCCCGTGCCGTCGCCGCCCTCCCCCCGGTCACCATCATCGTGGTGACGACGTCGGTGAACCCCGCGGACGCCAGGAGGTGGGCGAGCACCTCGGGTTCGCCGAATCGGGCCCGGTCGCCGGGGGGGCGCGGGACCACCACGGGGTGCCGGAGCTCGAGGGCCAGGAGCCGCTCGTGGAACACCTGCTGGGCGGGCGTGGAGAGGGCGCGATCGAGCACGGAGACGGCGATCCGTGAGCCGCGCCGCAGCACCCGATGCGCCTCCTCGAGGGCGCGCCGCGGGTCGGAGAGGTAGGGGAGGGAGTCGCCGATGGTGACCACGTCGAATGTGCAGTCGCTGAAGACGAGCGCCTCGGCTGGGGTGTGGAAGAAGCGCACATGCGGGGAGGCGCGGCGCTTGGCGACCTCCAGGAGTCGCTTGGCGATGTCGATCCCGAACACCTCTCCCGACGGGCCCACACGATCGGCCGCCATCTGGGTCACCAGCCCGGTGCCGCAGCCCACGTCGAGCAGCCGCTCCCCGGGAAGAGGCGACGCGATCTCGATCAGGCGCGCGCCCATCCGGCGGTGGATGCCCGAGGACCAGTCGTCGTAGGCGTGGTTGACGGCATCGTAGTAGGCCTCGAGGTGGCGGGCGTAACGAGTTGCCGACGGCCACTCCCGGTCGGGGGGGTCAGGGGGTACCGGAGCGGTAGACTGACGAGCCTGTCCGTCGGCGTAGGGGAAGGATTCAGACATGGACCAGACCGCAGACAAGATCAATGCAACCCCGGAGGCGAAGGAGTCAGTGGTGATATCCAAAGCGGACGGAAAGCGTCCCGGCGAGAACTCTAGCGGTGGCACGGTCACCCTGGGCGTCGATGATCGCCTCGAGGGCAAGTTGATCATCCGCAGCGATCTGGTCGTACTCGGAAGCATCGACGGCGAGGTGATCACCACCGGCGACGTCACCGTCGAGGCCTCGGCCGTGGTCAAGGCCCGGCTGGAGTGCCGCAACCTGAGCATCCGTGGCCGGGTCGAGGGTGAGGTCACCGCCCAGCAGCGGCTCCGCCTTGCCGGCTCGGGGTACCTCCAGGGGAGCATCCGGGTGGGCAAGCTCCACGTCGAGGATGGAGCCACCTTCAATGGCTCGATCGCGATGATGGGCGGCGAGGGCTAGGAGCCCGTTCGCGGGAGAGGCCGCGTCGCCGTCAGGGTGGCGCGGCCTCTCTTTGCGTAGAGGGGCCCCCGCGCCGCCCGCGGCGTGCGCGCAGCGCAATCGGCGCGGAGCGCCGCTTGCTCAGCCGACGAGGGTGGAGAGCCCCCACACGACGAGCGCTCCCAGCACGGCGATGAGGCTCACCGCCAGCACGATGGCTCGGCGGCTCGCGGTCCCGTAACCGGCGGCAACCCGGGGTTCGGTGGGGAAGCTGGCGGTGTGGAGTGTCATGCAAGGTATACGTCGCCCGGGCCCGCGCGGTTACGCGCCTCGACACCCCCAATTCGGGGTGCTTCCGGGACGAGCACATGGGAGCGCCACGGTCCTTGGTCGGTTTGATTGCGCCATTCCACTGTTTCGCAGGGTTCGGCGCGCCGCCGTCCCGAATTCGGCTGAATTCGACCTGATGGGTCGGAGTGTGCTTACAATCCCGGGCAAGTCGCCGGGCGGACCCGGCCCCGATCCAGCCCAATCCAGGAGAGGAACCGATGGCAGTTTCCGGCTACTGTCTCAAGTGCAA
>PLNE01000094.1 GCA_003141695.1 Candidatus Dormiibacterota bacterium | reverse complement strand
CCGTCCGGGTCCCAGCGCAGCAGCGTGACTGCGGGGGATGGGGCCTCGACGCCGGGAAGGTCGTGCTGGTGTCCACCGGGAACGATCAGCCTCTCCCCCTCCGCCTCGAGGGCCAATGCTGTCTCGCGCAGGTACTCCACCCANNCGCATCACCAGCTGCTCCAGCGCCTGGGGCGAGGCGTACACCCCGAGGTTGCTCACCGTGCCCGCGGGCAGCAGGCCGCGGAGGAGGTCGAGGGCCAGTGCCCGGATCGCCCGCTCTCGTGCCTTGGCATCGGCCTCTGGAGGCAGGCTCTGACCGAGGTGCGCGCGCAGCAGGGGGAGCATCTCGACATAGGCGTCGAAGAGCCCGTCCATGGCCGCGAGGTACGTGCCGGCGTGAGCCGACCCCATCAGGTCCGGGTCTCGGTGGTAGCGGTAATGGCCGTCTCGGAGGTCGGTGTAGGGGATGTAGCGGGTCGACTGCTCGAGGTAGGCGGCGAGGCGGCCCCATTCGATCGCTTTGGCGAGGGGCTGGCTGACCTGCTCGCAGGCTAGGTGGATGCCGCCGAGCTGGGCGACCGAATCGTCCCCGTACTCGGCGATGACCCGCCCGAAGAGGCGCCCCGCCCGCGCCCGGCCGGCATCGTCGCGCGCCGGGGCCGCGGGCTCCGGAACGACCGCCTCCCCCTTCAGGAACTCGTCGAGGAGGAGCCGGCGCAGGCTCTTCGGGCTCCGGCTGTAGCGCGCGAAGAGCGCCGCCGCGGTCACCTGGGAGAGACCATTCAGGGCGAATACGGGGGAGTCCAGGTTGCTCACCCAGGGCTCGAGCTGAGCCCGATCGGCGTCGTCGAGGGCCTCGAGGTGGTACGGGCCGTTCATCGACGCACAAGTGTACGGTCCTGCCGTGGCCCGCGGTGCCGGGGCGCCCGAGGGGTCAGGCGAGACCCGCGCTCCCACGCTGGGCGGCGACCCCGTCAGCTGTGAGCCGCGTGCCCCCGCTGGGAGCCGGCGTGATCGTCGATGCGCCAGGTGAGCCGCGCCTCGACCGCAACCACACCGTCGAGCCGGCCCAGGAGGCGCACGAGCAGGTCGGCCTGGCTGTGGGTGGCCACCTCGCCCTCGAGCGTGACCACGCCCTCGTGCACAGTGACGGCCACCGCTGCGGCACCCATGGCGAGGGTCCCGTGGAGCATGTGCTCGGCGTCTCGCCGCAAGTGCTCGTCGGGCAGGAGGTAGACGCGGAGCAGGTCGGCGCGGCTGACGATGCCGACCAGCGAGCCGCCGTCCACGACCGGAAGGCGCTTGAGGTGGCGCAGGTACATGGTCCTGGCGGCCTGGCGCAGGGTGGTGTCCGGGTGAACGCAGGTGACCGGGGTGCTCATCAGCTCCTCCGCCGTCAGCGCCTCACGGCGGCGGCGGAACTCGTGCGAGAAGTGGCCACCGCTCAGCCAGGGCACGTGCGCGCTGGCGGGAAGGTCGATCTGCTTGGCGAGCAGGTCCTCCTCGGAGACGACCCCCAGCAGGTGCCCGTGGGTGTCGACGACCGGGACGCCGCTGACCCGCTCCGACAGCAGCAGCTCGGCGACCGCCTTGACCGGTGCGTTCGGAGGGATGTGCACGACCGGCGACGACATCACGTCGCGGACCGTCCACTCCTTCTCCTCTCTGGTCCCGTGCCCGTGCGAGCCCGGCGCCTCCTCCCCACGAGGTGTCGATCCCGCCACGAAGGCGGTGACCACCATTCCCATGCTGTTTCCGCTCATGTCCACACCTCCTGGCGGTGCGGGGCTCCACTCCAGCCGTCGACCTCTACGTTGGACCCCTGGCCTGGGGATGCCAGGGGCATCAGTACGGGGAGGGAGAGGGCCGGGCGGCCCGGTTCTCCGCCGACCATCCGGCCCGAGTGGATGTGCCGGGGAGGAGCCCGACGGCGGACGCCGTCGCAGCCGAGCCTCGCTTCGGCATGCCCCCTACAATCGGGCGGGCCATGAGCCTGCCGCCCAGCGCTCCGATGGAGGCACCGGTCGAGCCACCCAGTGCGGTGGCGGCCGTGCCCTCCCCCCGCTTCCTCGCCGACATCTACGAGGACGTGAGCCGGTGCAACAAGTGCTCGCTCTGCCAGGCGGTCTGCCCCACCTACCAGGTCAACCCCGTGGAGTGGGAGACGGCGCGAGGACGGGTCGCCCTAATCCGGGACGCGATGGAGGGCCGGCTCGAGCTGCAGGAGATCGCCGACGGCCCGCTCTCCACCTGCCTCACGTGCGACAACTGCATGGCCGCTTGCCCGCCACGGGTGCCGACCGCCGCGATCGTCGCCCGGGCCCGCCAGGAGCTGCACGAGCAGGAGGGCTACCCGCGCGGGCAGCGCTGGCTGCTGCGCCGTGTCCTCCCGCGCCCGGGGGGCACCCGCACCCTGCACCGCCTCTCGCGCGCCGCCCAGGTGACCGGGCTCCACGCCGCCGCCCGCAGGCTGCGCATCACCCGCTGGATGGGGACGGTGGGTGGGATGGCGGAGAGGATTGGTCCGCTGCCCCGGCGCCGGGCCGACCAGCGGGTGGCCGGCCTCCCCGCGGTGACCCCTCCGGTGCGCGGCCGGCTCGGTTTCCTGATCTGCTGCTACCAGAACCTGGTGGCTCCGGAGGCGACCGAGGCGGCGATGCGAGTGCTGCTCGCCAATGGATGGGAGCTGGAGTCGCCCGAGCTGGGCTGCTTCGGCCTCCCGGCGCAGAGCCTGGGTGACGGGCCCGCGGTGCGCGAGATGGCGAAGCGAACAGTCACAGGGCTGGCGGGTCTCGGGGTGGACGGGCTGGTCGGGGACGTCGCGAGCTGCGTGGGGCACGTCCGCCGCTACGGGCACGTCCTGGCCGACGACCCGGCTCTCGCTGAGGACGCCCGGCGGGTGGCGGACGCCACCGACCTCGCCAGCGTTCACCTGGACCGGGTGGGGTGGCGAGCACCGCTCGGCCCGCTGCCGTGGCACATCACCATCGACGAGCCCTGCTCGCTGCCCATCGACGGTCCAGAGCGCGGGGTGGCGCGTGCGCTGCTCGCGCGCATCCCCGAGCTGCGCATCACGCCGCTCCAGGAGGCAGCGATGTGCTGCGGCGGCCCCGGCAGCTACGCCACCGGCCAGCCCGAGCACAGCGACGCCATCCTCGCCCGCAAGTTCGAGAACGTGGTGGCCACCGGGGCTGACGTGCTCGTGACCGAGAACGTCTCCTGCCTGGTGCAGCTGCGCGTGGGAGCGCGGCGCCACGCCCCGCAGGTCCGGGTGATGCACCTCATGGAGGTGCTGGACGCTGCCATCGGTGCCGCCGCCTCGACAAGCTGAGGACCTTCTGCTCAGCCGGTCCGGGGTCCGGGACACTAGGATTGCCGGCGATGGCCAGCTCCCCCGCAATCGTCTTCGAGGGGCTGACCAAGGACTACGGCGCCAAGCGGGCCCTCGACGGCGTCGATCTCGAGATCCGCGCCGGCGAGATCTTCGGGTACCTGGGCAGCAACGGCGCCGGCAAGACGACGACCATCCGTTGCCTGCTCGGCCTGATCCGGCCGACCGCGGGTCATGCCACCGTCCTCGGCCGCGACTGCCGGACGGACAGCGTGGAGGTGCGGCGGCGGACCGGCTACCTGCCCGGCGACCTCCGCCTCTACCCGCGCCTGACCGCGCGCCAGCTCCTCACCTACCTCGGCCGGCTGCGGGGTGGCGTGCCCGCGGAGCGGATCGAGGAGCTGGCCCGACGGATGGAGTGCGATCTCAGCCAGCGGTGCGGGGCGATGTCCCACGGTCAGAAGCAGAAGGTGGGCGTCATCCAGGCGCTGATGCACGACCCGGCCATCCTCATCCTCGACGAGCCGACCGCGACCCTCGATCCGCTGATGCAGCGGAACGTCCACGACCTGATCCGTGAGGCGCGGGACCGCGGGGCGACCATCTTCGTCTCGTCGCATGACCTCCCCGAGGTGGCCCGCCTCTGCGACCGGGCCGGCATCCTGCGCCAGGGGAGGCTGGTCGCCGTGCAGGACGTCAACGAGCTCTCCCAGCAGGGGGGGCACGTCCTCTCCATCGAGTTCTCGGAGCAGGTCGACCCCGCCGTCTTCCGGGCCATCCCCGGGGTCTCCCAGGTGGCGGCGAGTGACCGGACGCTGACCATCACGGCGGGCGGGGACCTCGACGCCGTCGTCAAGACCGCAGCACGCTTTCAGGTGCACGCCCTGCGCAGCGCCGAGGTCGACCTCGACGACGTGTTCCATGACTACTATCGGGCGGAGGGCGCCGGTGCGGGGAGCGTAGGTGTGAAGGGCAACGGTGTCAAGAACACCGGTGCGGAGGGCGTCGATGCGTCTTGACGTCTTCCGCCGGGAGCTGGCCGACCACCGTCGCTCGCTGATCGGGTGTGGCGTCGGCGCCCTGCTGCTGGTCGCCCTCTACGTCTTCCTCTACCCCTCCATCAAGAGCAGCGGCGCCGGGGTGCAGCAGCTCCTCAACACCCTGCCCAAGGGATTCCGGAATGCGTTCCTCCCGGCGGGTGTCAGCTATCTCTCGCCGCCCGGTTACCTGGGCACCGAGCTCTTCAGCATCATCGTGCCCGCACTCCTGCTGGTGATGGGCGTCCTCGCCGGAAGCCGGGCGCTGGCGGGAGAAGAGCAGAACGGCACCATAGACCTCCTCCTCTCGACCCCGGTCCGCCGGACCCGGCTCACCGTCGAGAAGGCCTGCGGCGCTCTGGTCCCCCTATTTGTGGTGGCCGTGGCCATCTGGCTCGCGATCGTGGTCATCGGGCCGTCGCAGGGGATCGTCCTCAGTCTGGGCAACCTCACCGTCACCGTGCTGGCAGTGGCACTGCTGGGCGTCGGCTTCGGAATGCTCGCGTTCCTGGTCGCCTCGGCCACCGGCTCAGTCGGGATCGGCGGCGGCAGCGCGGCCGCCCTGGCGGTCGCGATGTACGCGCTCAGCATCTTCGGCTCGCTGGTGCCGTGGCTGACCGGTTTCGCCAACGCGGTCTCGCCCTTCCACTGGACTGCCGGCTCAGCCGCCTTGACCCTCGGCGTGTCGTGGTCGGGGATGCTGCTCCTGATCGTCTGCCCGATCGTCCTACTCGCGGTAACCGTGCTGCTGTACGAGCGTCGCGACCTCGCCGCCTAGGCCAACGGTCCCAACAGAAGGTGCGTCCCGGCCCGTTCCAGGACGTGCGTCCCGGGCCACTTACTGTCCAACGGCTCTGGCGATCCACGCCCGGAGGCGTTGACTGACGGCGATGGCCCCCTCGGCCCCCACCGACTACCATCCGGTCGTCCTCGATCGCCCGGGACTTCAGTCCCTGATCGACGCGCTGGTCACCGACGGCCGTCGCGTGATCGGCCCCACCGTCCGAGACGGGGCCGTCGTCTACGACGAGATCACCCAGATCGGGGAGCTGCCAGGCGGGTGGGGGGACGATCAGGGACCGGGCCGCTACCGGCTGCGGCGGCGGGACGACGATCTGCTCTTCGGCTACGCGGTCGGCCCTGACTCCTGGAAACGGTTCCTCTTCCCGCCCGTCTCGACCACCTGGCGGGCAGAGGTGAGCCGCGAGGGCGTCGAGGTCGCCCCTCCGGCCGAGGTACCCCGCTACGCGTTCCTCGGGGTGCGCGCATGCGAGCTTGCCGCGATCGCCGTCCAGGACCGCGTGCTCGTCCAGACCAACTACCCCGATCGGGACTATGCGGCCCGACGCGAGCAGGCCCTCTTCATCGCGGTCAACTGCTCCAGCCCTGCAACGACCTGCTTCTGCCCCTCGATGGGGACCGGTCCTCGGGTCGGCTCGGGCCACGACCTCGCCCTCACCGAGATACCGGACCCCGCCGGCAGCCGCTTCCTTGTCGAGATCGGCTCCGAGAGAGGAGCCGCCATCGCCGCGAGGCTCGCCACCCGCGAAGCAGCCCCTGCCGACCGGGAGGCCGCGGCGGCGGTGTGGTCGGGCGCAGCGGCGGCGGTCAGCCGGGCCCTCCAAGCGGACGGCCTCAAGGATGTGCTCGTCCACAACCTCGAACATCCCCGCTGGGACACCGTCGCCTCACGGTGCCTGGCCTGCGCCAACTGCACCATGGTCTGCCCCACCTGCTTCTGTGCCGACTTCCGGGAGGCGGCGAGTCTCTCCCCCGATCACGCCGAGCAGCACCGGACCTGGGCGACGTGCTTCAGCGTCGACCACTCCCAGCTCCACGGCGGCTCGATGCGATGGACCACCCGGTCGCGGTACCGGCAGTGGATGACCCACAAACTGGCGACCTGGCACGACCAGTTCGGCACCTCGGGATGTGTCGGGTGTGGCCGGTGCATCGCCTGGTGTCCCGTGGGCATCGACATCACCGAAGAGGCCGCCACAATCCGCGCCACCGATGGGCTCACCCGCCTCCCAGCCGGAGCAACGCCATGAAGACGATCGCCGAACTCCTCGCCGAGCAGACCTTCTTCCAGGGGCTGGATCAGGGCAGCCTCGACTTCGTCGCGGGCTGCGGCCGCAACGTCCACTACTCCGCCGGGGACCGGATCCTCACCCAGGGTGAGCCGGCCCACACCTTCTATCTCCTGCGCAGCGGCAGCGTCGCCCTCAGCTTCTATGTGCCGGGGCGGGGCGGGGTCATCATCGACACCCTCGACGGCGGTGACGTGCTGGGCTGGTCGTGGCTCTTCGAGCCCTACAAGTGGCAGTTCGATGCCGAGGCTCGCGCCGACGTCGCGGCCGTGGCATTCGACGGTGTCTGCCTGCGCAACAAGTGCGACTCGGATGCGCAGCTCGGATACCTGCTGGTCCAGCGATTTGCCAAGGTCATGCTGGCCCGGCTCCAGTCTGTCCGCATGCGGATGCTCGACATCTATGGCCCTGGCACTCCCAGCTGACGTCCGCCCCGCCGACGCCATGGTGCCGGTTCCGTACCGGGTGGTCGGACGCGCCCGGGAGACGGCGGACACCGTCACCCTCAGTCTCGAACCGGTGGGGTCGCCGATCGTCACCCCGGCCCCGGGTCAGTTCAACATGCTCTACGCGTTCGGCGTGGGCGAGGTCCCGATCTCGATCAGCGGCATCGACGCGGGGCAGCGGGTGCGACACACCGTGCGCGCGGTGGGGGCGGTGAGCCAGGAGCTCTGTGCCGCCGAGGCCGGGGCCATGGTGGGGGTCCGCGGCCCCTTCGGGACGGACTGGGGCATCGACTCGGCTGCAGGGGGCGACGTCATCGTCATCGCCGGCGGCATCGGCCTGGCCCCGCTGCGTCCGGTGGTCCATGAGCTGCTCCGCAACCGGCGCCGGTTTCGACGCGTCACGGTCCTGGTGGGCGCGCGGTCTCCGGAGGAGCTCGTGTTCCGCGGTGAGGTGGCGAGCTGGCAGGCGAGCGCCCGGATCACGGTCCGCACGACGGTCGACTACGCGACCGCCGCCTGGAAGGGCGACGTCGGCGTGGTGCCCACGCTTATCGAGCGCGTCACGATAGATCCCGAGGTCACCACGGTCATGATCTGCGGCCCGGAGGTGATGCTGCGGTTCACCGCGGCTGAGGTGCTCGGCCGAGGCGTCGCCGCCGAGCGAGTACGGGTCTCGATGGAGCGAAACGTCCAGTGCGGAGTCGGCCGCTGCGGCCACTGCCAGCTCGGACCGGTGCTGATCTGCCTTCATGGACCCGTCTTCCCCTGGTCGCGGGTCGGCCCGCTGCTTGCCCGGAGGGAACTGTAGTGGCAGAGCACTCGACCCCGAAGCTCGCGGTCTGGAAGTTCGCCTCCTGCGACGGCTGCCAGCTCTCCCTGCTCGATTGCGAGGACGAGCTGCTCGCCGTCGCGGGCGCCGTCGAGATCGCCCATTTCCTGGAAGCCTCGTCGGCGGTGGTCGAGGGCCCCTACGATGTCTCCCTGGTGGAGGGCTCGGTGACGACCCCCCAGGATGCGGAGCGGATCCAGGAGGTACGGCGCGTCTCCCGACACCTGGTCGCCATCGGCGCCTGCGCCACTGCCGGCGGCATCCAGGCGCTGCGCAATTTCACGGCGGTGGATGAGCTCGCCTCCGTGGTCTACGCTCACCCCGAATACCTCTCGACGCTCGAGACCTGTACCCCCATCTCCGCCCACGTTCCGGTGGACTTTGAGCTCCGGGGGTGCCCGGTGGACCGGGGACAGCTCCTAGAGGTCCTCAGCGCATTCCTGCGCAAGCGCAAGCCCGACATCCGCACTCACAGCGTCTGCCTCGAGTGCAAGCGCCGGGGCAACGTCTGTGTGATGGTCGCCCACGGCACGGGCTGCCTCGGCCCGGTCACCCAGGCGGGCTGCAGCGCCATCTGCCCCAGCTTCGAGCGCGGCTGCTACGGCTGCTTCGGGCCGATGGAGACTCCCAACACGGCGTCGCTCTCCGCCGCCCTCCATGCCGGGGGGATGGACGGTGGCACCGTGATGCGGCTCTTCCGCACCTTCAACGCCACCGCCCCCGCCTTCGAGGCGGCGAGCCGGGCCGAGGAGAAGGGGGCAGGACGCCTGTGACTCACAAGATTCGCGATCTCACCGTCGAGGGGCTCGCCCGCGTCGAGGGCGAGGGAGCCATGCACGTGGTCATCACCGACGGCGAGGTCACCGACGTGCGGTTGCGCATCTACGAGCCGCCCCGCTTCTTCGAGGCGTTCCTGCGCGGCCGCGCGTACACCGAGCCCCCCGACATCACCGCCCGTATCTGCGGGATCTGCCCGGTCGCCTACCAGATGAGCTCCTGCCAGGCGATCGAGCAGGCATGCGGCGCCGTCCTCGACGAGCCGCTGCACGCCCTTCGCCGTCTCCTCTACTGCGGGGAGTGGATCGAGAGCCACGTGCTCCACATCTACTTCCTGCACGCCCCCGACTTCCTCGGCGTCAGCAGCGCCCTGGAGCTGGCCAAGGACCATCGCGACCTCGTAGAGAAGGCCCTCCAGCTCAAGAAGGTCGGCAACGACATCATGGAGATCGTCGGCGGCCGCGCCATCCACCCGATCAACGTCCGGCTCGGCGGCTTCTACCGCGCGCCCACAAGGCGGGAGCTGCGCCCGCTCGCAGAGCGGCTGCGGTGGGCACGCGACGCCGCCCTGGAAACGGTGCGCGTGGTCTCCGCCTTCGACTTCCCCGACCTCGAGATCGACCACGAGCTGGTGGCTCTCCACCATCCCGACGAGTACGCGATCACGCAGGGGCGGGTGGTCTCCGACCGCGGTCTCGACATCGAGGTGTCGGAGTTCCCGGAGCACATCGTGGAGGAGCACGTCGCCCACTCGACCTCGCTCCACGGCCACATCATCGAGCGGGGCCGCTATCTGGTGGGCCCGCTGGCCCGCTACACCCTCAACTACGACCAGCTGCCCGCGGTGGCTCGCGAAGCCGCCGTGGAGGCGGGGCTGGGACGGGAGTGCCGCAACCCCTTCCGCAGCATCGTGGTCCGGGCCGTCGAGACGGTCGCCGCCTGCGACGAGGCGGTGAGGATCATCGAAGGGTACTCCGAGCCGGACCGGCCAGCGGTGCCGGTGGAACCGAGGGCGGGGGTGGGGCACGGTGCCACCGAGGCGCCTCGCGGCATCCTCTACCACCGCTACAG
This sequence comes from Candidatus Dormiibacterota bacterium, assembly GCA_003141695.1. Lineage (GTDB taxonomy): Bacteria > Chloroflexota > Dormibacteria > Aeolococcales > Aeolococcaceae > Changshengia. The sequence continues at coordinate 8,813 of PLNE01000094.1, read as the reverse complement.
CATCGACGACGAGGGGACCATCCTCGAAGCCGACATCGTCCCCCCCACGGCCCAGAACCAGGACGCGATCGAGGCCGACCTTCGCAAGTTGGTGACCGCCAACTTAGAGCTCGACGACCACGACCTGCAGCACCTCTGTGAGCAGTCGATCCGCAACTACGACCCCTGCATCTCCTGTTCCACCCACTTCCTCGACTTCACCGTCGAGCGGCGATGAGGTGGACGGGGCGGCGGGCGCCGCGCCCGTAGCGGGGACGGTGCCAGGGGTCGAACGCGGAGCTCAGGCGTCGACGCCGCGCGTGGTGGTCATCGGCGTCGGCAACTCGATGCGCCGCGACGACGGCGCCGGCATCGCGGTGGTCGAGCGCGCGCGGCCACTGCTGCCGCCGGGGGTCGAAGTGCGCACGCTGGGCGGGGAGGCGACCTCGCTCCTCGACGCCTGGGCGGGGGCGGACCTGGCAGTGGTGGTGGACGCCGTCCGCTGGGATCGTCCACCTGGTAGTCGGGTAACCCGGATCGACGCCATCCGTGAGCCCGGTGGCCTCACCGGCTGGGGCGCCGGCACCAGCAGCCACGGCCTCGGCGTGGCCGAGGCGATCACCCTGGGACGGGCGCTGGACCGGCTGCCGCCGCGTCTCATCCTGCTGCTGATCGCCCTCGCCGAGGAGGGCCAGGGCGCCGGCCTCTCCCCCACCGTGGAGGGCTACGTGGACGAAGCGGTGGCCCTACTCGTCGCCGAGGTGCTCGCGCCCAGCGGCCTCTAGTTTCTCGGTCATCCGCTGCTCCCAGGCGGCGTCGCGCTCCACCTACCCCAGGGCCGCCAGCGCCTCCCCGATCGGCGTGGCCACGCAGGTGAACGAGGGCACGTCGCGCACGGTGTGCGTGGACGCCTCGCTGGCCCGCATCTCCTGGACCAGGTCGAGGAAGTCGCTCACCGAATCACTCTCGAAGGCGACCACGAACTCCTGGTCGTCGAGACCGAACGAATACGTGGTGTTGATCTTCACACCCGGGTAGCGGTGGCCCATGGCGATGTGCTCGTCCATCTGGCGCTGCCGCTCCTCGGGCCCGAGCCGGTACCAGGCGCGCGTCTTCACGAACGGGTAGACGAAGAGATAGTTGCGCTCGGTGGGCAGGATGATCAGCCGGCTGCTCCTCCCCTCCTGGGGGGCGCCGTCCTCGTGCACGTGATGCTCCACGTAGCTGCTTCGCTTGGTCATCGCGAAGTAGCTGTAGGGCTGCTCGAGGTAGGCGGCCAGCGCGGTGGCGTTGAGCTGGGCGGCCAGCTCCTGGAACTCTTCGAGCCGCTCGCTCACCGACCAGAGCATCAGGTCGGCATCACCGCGGGTGCCCACCAGGCTGTAACTCCGCAGGACGACCCCGTCGCGGCCCGCCATCTCCTCGACGACGGCGGCGAACTCGGCGCGGTCCTCGGCGCGCTGCACGGCAGAGCGGCGACGCCACTCGGGCATCACCCGGTAGAAGGCGTAGCGGACGAATTGGCGGGCACCCGGCACCTTGCGGCTGGCGTCCCGAACGCGAATCTGGGCCGCCGCACCCACCCCCTCGTTCACCGCTCCCGTCCTCTCCTCGGTCACCACACCATCCTAGCGTCAGGCCTGCTTTCCGCTGCCCCCGCCGGCCTCATCGAGGGCGGCCTTGCGGAGGAGCCGCTGCTCACGCCGGACCCTCGCCTGCGCCTGGCGGCGGATCTCCTGCGGGGTCTCCGCGATCACCGCGGGCACCGCGGTGGGCTTGCCGTCTCGGTCGAGAGCCACGTAGACGAGATGGGCGCTCGCGACGTGATGGTGGCTCCCGTCGGGGAGGGTCTCCACGTCCACCCTCACCCCGATCTCCATCGAGGAGCGATGGGCGTCGTTGACCATCGCCCGGACGGTGAGCACGTCGCCGATGAAGACCGGGGCGAGGAAGCTCATCTCGTCGATGGCGGCGGTGACGACCCGGCGGCGGGCATGCTTGATGGCGGCGATGCCGGCGGCGCCATCGACGAGCCGGAGGATCGTCCCGCCGTGCACGTTGCCGGCGTTGTTCGCATGCTCGATCTCCATGATCTGGCTGAGCACCGTCGCCGAGGCCGACGCCGGCCGCGGGGTGAGGTCCGGCTCGCCCTCGTCGAGCTCGGGGAGCGCCAGCGCGATGAATCCGCGCCTCATCGCAGCCAGGCGAGCAGTGCGCGGGTGGCGGTGGAGAGCCCGACCGGGAGCGCCCCCTCGTCGATGTCGAACTCGGCGTGGTGATGGGGCGGCCGCACCGCGATGGCCGGGTCGCCCGCGCCGACCAGGAAGTAGCAGCCGGGCACGCGCTCCAGGAAGCACGCCATGTCGTCCCCGACGGTGAGGGGTCGGGCGAACTCGACGTTGGCCTCGCCGACCGCCTCCACCGCCGCGCGGCGGACGGTCTCGGCGGAGTCGGGATCGTTGACCACCGGTGGGCAGCCGGCCACCATCTCGAAGTCGACCTGGGCGCGCAACCCTCCGGCGACGGCCAGGGCCACCTCCTCCACCCGCCGCATCAGGCTCTCGCGGAGGTCCTCGTCGGGGGCGCGGACGGTGCCGTCGAGCTGCACCGACTCAGCGATGACGTTGTGGGCGCGCCCGCCCCGGATCATGCCCACGCTCACCACCGCGGGCCGGTCGGGGGCGACCTCTCGCGAGACCAGCGTCTGGAGCGCGACCACCACGTGGGCCGCAGCGACCACGGCGTCGATGCTCAGGTGGGGAAGACCGCCGTGGCCACCCGTCCCGCGGATCACGATCCGGAACTCGTCGGCGCTGCCAAAGAGGGAGGCACCGGTCACCGCCACCCGGCCGGTGTCGAGCGGCGTCCAGAGGTGGAGGCCGAGCACCCGCTTCACGCCCTCCAGGGCGCCCGCCTCGATCATCGGCACCGCACCGGCCGCGATCTCCTCGGCGGGCTGGAAGCAGAGCCGGAGCGTCCCCCGCCAGTCATCGCGCAGCCCCGCCATGACCTCGGCGACGCCGAGCGCGATGGCGACGTGGCCGTCGTGCCCGCAGGCGTGCATGATGCCTGGCACGTCGGAGCGGACAGGCCGGCCACCCTCGGTCTCATCGACGGGGAGGGCGTCCATGTCAGCGCGGTACATGACGGTGGGCCCGGGGCCGCCACCCTGGAGGTCAGCGAGCACCCCGGTGCCGCCGACGCCCTCGCGAACCGAGAAGCCCAGCTCCCGGCAGCGGGCCGCCGCGATCTGGGCCGTGCGGCTCTCCTGGTGGGAGAGCTCGGGGTGGCGGTGGAGGTCCCGGCGGGTCTCGACCATCCGAGCGGCGACCCCGGCCAGCGCGGCGTCCAGTCGCGGGCTCGGGTCCGAGCTCATCCGGGGAGGCCGGGATCGGCCGCCCGGCTCAGCAGGCGGAGCGCCGCCTCGGGAAGGCTGCGATTGGCGACGACCTGGTCGGACCCGGCGGCGACCGCGCGGCGGATCAGCTCCTTCTCCTCGTGGTTGCAGAAGCCGACGATGGTCGCGGACGGGTTGCGGCTGCGCAACCGGGAAATCGCCTCGAGGCGGTCCTCGGCATCGTGGTTGAGATCCACGAAGAGGAGCGGTACCGGGGGAAGGAGGTCGTCCCTGGTGGCCTCGATCAGACCAACACCGCCTCCCGACAGCGCCGAACGGAGGCGGCTGGCCAGCATGAGGTCGGTGCCGAGGAGCGCCGCGCGCTGGGTCGGGTCCATAGCCGGCCATCATATGGGCGCGCCCCGTCGCCCCGCTAGGCGGAGAGAGGACGAGCCGCCAACTTGTTGCAGGAGCTGACCTGCCGCAGGGGAGGGCGAGCGTGGCGATCCGGAGGTGGGGCTGGCCCCCGGACAGACCTCAGACCGGGGATGGGCCCGGCGCGGGCTGGAGCACCACGCTGACGGTGACACCGACCCAGGCGAGCAGCCTTCCCTCGGTCCAGTACTCGGCCCGGTAGCGTCCTGGGTCGCCGAACATCGGGGCCATGTGGGTGACCGTGCTGATCAGAACCTCGCCCTGATCGGGAGAGATGGCCTCGGCCGCCTGGAACTTGAGTGTGGCGGGTGGCATCACCAGCCGGCCATCAGCGTCGAGGAGGCGCAGCTCAACGGCGTGGACGCTGTGCGAGTCGGCGCTCGTGAAGCGGAAGCCGCCGACGACGTCAAAGGCCACCCTGCCGGGGATGGCGGGGAGGCTCAGGGTGTTGATGCCGCCGCCCAGGACGTACAGCTTGCCGTCGGGGGGGACCGCGGCGTGGTCGGCGAGGAAGGCGAAGGCCATGTCCATGGGACGCCGACTCTCGCACGGCGACCCCTCCTCCCGTCCGAGCTCCCGGATGCTCCAGCGGCGGCGCGGCCCGCCGACGCCCCGAGGAAATTGCTGCTACGGTGGGGCGAGGGCACGCGGAGCGGCAGCGCAGGTCGGGAGGCGGAGAGATGGGCTACATCAGAGGCTTTGTCCATGGAGCGGTCGCGGGCACGCTGATCGGCCTCTGGGTCGCCCCCCAGTCGGGCGAGCGCACCCGGGCCCAGCTTCGCGCCTTCGGCAAGGCGGCGCGCGGCGGGGTCGACGCCGCCCAGAGGACGGCCAAGCAGGTCGCCCCCGTGGTGGGAGGAGCGGCGGCGTTGGCCCGCGAGGAGCTCGAGCGGCGGCGCCACCGCGAGCAGCCCGAGGTGACCTTCCGGGCCACCCCGGAGAACGGCCACCGGTAGCCGCGGGCGGGCGCCACACGGCTGCGGGGAGCGGCGTCCGGGTCGCTCAGAGCAAGGAGGCGAGGAGCAGGGCGAGGGAGCGCACTGACGTGCGTGACCGGCGGCGGGTCCACGGCCCGGCGACCGGCGGACACTGAGCCGACGCAGCTATGGGCGGCCTTGGGCGCCGCTCAGGAAGACTCGGGCCGGATGATGCTCGTGGGCCCCTCGTCCTCGACCGTGCCCAGCGCGGCGAGGATGGCGAGGACGCCGACCACCAGGTCAAAGATGTTGATCGCGAGCGTGAAGTGCAGGTCGAGGATCGACCGGCTGCCCCGGGTGGTGTCGACGTAGAGGAAGCCGACCACCGCCAGGATCAGCAGGACCACGCCTGCCGCCCCGGTGACGAACCGCCCGATCCGGCGGTTCGCGAGGAAGCCGACGTAGGCGAAGGCGGCCAGCAGGACCAGGTCGAGGACGTCCCGGACGTAGGTCAGGTGGAGCTGCATCCCGTCGACGTTGCCGACGGCGTGGCCGTGGGCGACCGTGACGGCGTTGCCCACGAAGAACCCGCCGATGGTGACGATCAGGAAGACAACCGTGCAGATCTGAGCGTAGAAGCGAGCCATGAGCGGGCGAATGATACCGAGAGGCCGGGTGCGGTCGCCGCGAGAGTGGGCTTTCCGCCTCAGGAGAGGTCGAGGCGGGCCACCACGGCGGTGACGTTGTCCGTGGCCCCGGCGGCCAGGGCCGCGGCGACCAGCCGTCGCGAGCCCTCGGCCGGGGCCACGTCGCCCCCGGCCAGGCCGGCGATCTGGCCGTCGGTGAGAGGCTCCCAGAGCCCGTCGGTGCAGAGCACGACCACGTCGCCGGAGAGCAGCGCCATCTCGGCGACATCGGGCTCCACCGGATCGCCGAGCAGGGCCCGGGTGACGTAGTTGCGCCGGGGGTCGTGACGCGCCGTCTCCGGGTCGAGGATCCCGGCGCGCACCCGCTCGCCGGTGACGCTGTGGTCAGCGGTGAGCTGGGTCGCCTCCCCGTCGCGGAGCAGGTAGGCGCGGCTGTCGCCGGCGTGGGCTAGGGTCAGCCGCCCCCCCTCGATCACGGCCGCCACCATGGTGGTGCCCGGGTTGCCCCCCAGCTGGAGGCGCACTCCGGCGACCGCCGCGTTGGCGGCGGCGACCGCTTCGAGCAGCCGTTCGTCACCACCGCCCTGCGCCCCGAGCCGATCGGCGGCGCCGGCGACCGCCGCCTCGGCGGCCTCCCGGCCCCCGCTCTGGCCGCCCATCCCGTCCGCCAGGATCAGGCCGAGGCCGGCAACCCCGAGGGGGACGAGCCGGAACGCGTCCTGGTTCTCGCGCCGCACCGGGCCACGGTCGGTGGCACCGGCCCCGATCAGGCGCCAGGCACCGGCCTGGACGGCGGCCTCGGCCTGGCTATCCGTGCCGGTCACGGCGCGACTGGCGCATTGGCGTCTGCCGGTTGTGTCACGACATCATTGTGCCGTGAAACCTCCCGACCGCATGCGATCGGGGTGAGGCACAATTGGTCAGGTGCCAGCTGAACGCGCGAGAGCTCACAGCCCGGTGACCACGAGATCCGGAGTGGCGAGTGCCAATGGGGGCGACCCGGACCAGCCCACCTTGGATGTCGTGGTCGGTCGTGCCACGCCCACGCACGCCAAGCTCCCGGGCTCTCCCGTTCTCGCGGCATCTCCCGAGCTCACCTCCCCCGAACTGCCCACCCCCTCCCCCGCTCCCGAAATGTCTCCCGCCTCCCCCGCTCCGTTCAACGTCGACGACGTCCTGATCAACCGCGAGCTCTCCTGGCTCGACTTCAACGGACGGGTGCTCGCCCAGGTCGAGGACGAGAGCCTGCCTCTGCTGGAGCGGGCGCGCTTTCTCGCGATCGCGAGCCGGGCATTGGACGAGTTCTTCCAGGTCCGGGTCGGCGGTCTCAAGCAGCTCGCGGCGGGGCTCGAGAGCGCCGCCTCCGACCCCCAGGGGCCGCAGGCGCAGGTCCGGGCGATCCGGCTCAAGGTCGTCGAGCTGTACGCCCGCCAGGCGCGCGCCTTCCTCCACAGCCTGGTTCCCCAGCTCGACAGCCACGGCATCCGCTTCAGCGACTGGTCGACCCTGGACGACGACGACAAGGCGTACCTCGACAAGGTCTTTGAGGAGCGGATCTTCCCGGTGCTGACCCCGCTCGCGGTCGACCCCAGTCACCCCTTCCCTTACATCTCGAGCCTCTCCCTCAACCTGATGGTGGTGGTGGTCGACCCGGCAAGCCACGAGCAGCGGACCGCGCGGATCAAGGTGCCCCCGCTGCTCAGCAGGTTCGTGGTGCTCCCCGACGGCGAGCGTTTCGTGCCCATCGAGCAGGTCATCGCAGCCCACCTCCACTCTCTCTTCGAGGGGATGGAGGTGCTCACCCACCACGTCTTCCGGCTCACCCGCAACGCCGATTACACGATCGACAGCGACGAGGCCGACGACCTGGTCGAGGCGGTGAGGGCCATCCTCAAGGAGCGGCGCCGCTCACCGCTCGTGGTCCGCCTCGAGGTGGCCAGCGACATGCCCGCCGAGCTTCTCGACCTGCTGGCGCGCGAGCTCGAGATCCAGCACCAGGACGTCTACACGGTCTCCGCGCCGCTCGACCTCGGCGGTCTCTTCGACGTCTGCAAGCTGGACCGCCCCGACCTCAAGTTCCGCTCCTGGGTACCGGTGACGCCGCCGCGGTTCGCCCACGACCTGGGGGGCGGCGACGGCGACCTCTTCCGGGCCCTGCACGAGGATCAGCTCCTCGTCCACCACCCCTACGACAGCTTCGAGCACACCGTCGAGGCGTTCATCGCGCGCGCCGCCGAGGACCCCGCGGTGCTCGCCATCAAGCAGACCCTCTACCGGACCTCGGGACCGGTGAGTCCCATCATCCGTTCGCTCACGCGCGCGGCCGAGGCCGGCAAGCAGGTGGTGGCGATGGTCGAGCTCACCGCCCGCTTCGACGAGCAGAACAACATCAACTGGGGCGAGGTCCTGGAGGACGCCGGCGTCCACGTGGTCTACGGCACCGTCGGTCTCAAGACCCACGCCAAGGTGACCCTGGTGGTCCGCGAGGAGCAGGGCGGCATCCGCCGCTACTGCCACATCGGCACCGGCAACTACAACCGCGACACCGCGCGCAACTACGAGGACCTGGGCCTGCTCACCTCCGACGCCGCCCTGGGCGCCGACGTGGGCGAGCTCTTCAACAGCCTCACCGGCTACAGCCGGCAGGCGCGGTACCGCAAGCTCCTGGTCGCCCCCGACTCGATGCGCCCCGCGCTGCTGCGCCTGGTCCGACGCGAGACCGCGCGCGGCAAAGCGGGCCGGATTGTCATCAAGGTCAACAATCTGGTCGATCCGGAGATGATCGCGGCGCTCTGCATCGCCTCACAGGCGGGGGTGCAGATCGACCTGATCGTGCGCAGCATCTGCTGCCTGAGGCCGGGGGTCCCCGGGCTCAGCGAGCACATCCGGGTGCGGTCGCTGGTCGGCCGCTACCTGGAGCACTCCCGGATCCTCCGATTCGGCCGCGACCCGAAGGAGAGCGACTACTACATCAGCTCGGCCGACCTCATGCCCCGCAACCTGGACCGGCGCGTGGAGGCCGCGGTCCCGATCCGCGCCCCTGAGCTCCGGGCCCGCCTCGATCAGATACTGGACATCAACCTGAGCGACGACACCCTCGCCTGGGAGCTGGGCTCCGACGCCGAGTGGCACAGAGTGCCAAAGGGCGCCGGCGTCGACACCCAGGTGAGGCTGCAGGAGGTCGCGCTGCGTCGAGCCGAGGGGAAGAGCTGAGCCCGGCCCTGCCGGTCGAGCGGTGCCAGGTCGACCTCCCGGTGGGCATCGCGTTCCGGCTCCGCCAGCTGCGGTGGGGACGGGCGGCCGCGACGCGGATCGAGCGCTTCGAGACCATCCACTGGGACACCCCGGACTTCCGGCTCGCCACCTGGGACGCAGGGCTCCGCTACCGGCGCGGTCGCGGCTGGCGGGTGACCCTCGCCGACTGGCCCGAGGGGCCCGGATTCCGCCGCATGTTCGTCGACCTCGAGGGCGGCCCGGCCTCGCCGCCGGCGGAGGCGC
>PLNE01000152.1 GCA_003141695.1 Candidatus Dormiibacterota bacterium | reverse complement strand
GGACCTCCGACCCGATTCCCCGACCTGCGGCGTGATCCAGAGCGTCATCCTCGGCGAGAACGCACCCCGCATGGTGGCCATCCCGCCGCTCGTCGCCCACGGTTACCAGGCGCTCGACCTCCGGGACGTCATCCTCACCTACTACGTGACCGAGCCCTACGATCCCGACCACCCCGACGAGGGCAGGCTGGCCTGGAACGACCCCCGGATCGGGTTCGACTGGACCATCGAGAACATCTGAGGTGAGGCTTCTGGTCACAGGGGGGGCGGGCTTCATCGGCAGCGAGTACGTCCGGATGACCCTCCGGGAGCATGCAGAGGACTCCGTGGTGGTCCTCGACAAGCTCACCTACGCCGGCAACCTGGCCAATCTCGAGTCGGTCCGCGGCGATCCGCGCTACCGCTTCGTCCACGGTGACATCGCCGACGCCGCGATCGTCGGACCGCTGGCGGCCGAGGTGGACGTCATCGTCAACTTCGCCGCCGAGTCCCACGTGGACCGCTCGCTGGAAGCGCCGGGACAGTTCATCCAGACCGACGTTTACGGGACGTACGTGCTCCTCGAGGCGGCGCTTCGGGCGGGGCATGAGCGGTTTCTCCAGGTTTCCACCGACGAGGTGTACGGCGACGTGGAGTCGGGCCGGAGCCGGGAGGCGGACGCGCTCCGCCCCCGTTCCCCGTACAGCGCCAGCAAGGCCGGGGGAGAGATGCTCGTGTGGGCCTACCGGGCCTCGCACGGCCTGCCAGCCATCATCACGCGCGGCTCCAACACCTACGGGCCGCACCAGTATCCCGAGAAGATCATTCCCCTCTTCATCACCAATGCGATCGACGACCTCCCCCTGCCCATCTACGGCGACGGGAGCGCGGTCCGCGACTACCTCTTCGTCGAAGACCACTGCCGGGGGATCGACACCGCGCTCCGGACGGGCGAGGCAGGCTGTGACTACAACATCGGTTTGGGCAGCGAGGTGAGCGGGCTGGAGGTAGCCGACACGGTTCTCGCCGCCCTGGACAAGCCCGCCGCGCTCAAGCAGCCGGTCCGCGACCGCCCCGGTCACGACCGTCGCTACGCGCTCGACACCTCGCGGATGCGGAGCCTGGGCTGGGAGCCCCGAGTGGGGTTTGCCGACGGGATCCGGCGAACCGTGGACTGGTACCTGGCCAATCCGTCGTGGTGGCGGCCCCTTAAGTCGGGTGAGTTCTGGGAGTTCTACCGGCGTAACTATCGGAGGGTGACGGAGTGAGGAGCGAGAGCCGCAGGCTCGCGATCCGAGCGGAGGAGCCCTCTGGTACGCAGTACCGGACTCCCGAGGGGTGAGGTGGTGAGGGGGCTCCTGATCCTCGGAAGCAGGGGGCAGCTCGGCACGGAGCTCACGGCGCTGAGCCGCGCCACCGGGTGGGCGACGACCGCCGTGGACATCGACGAGTGCGACATCACCGATCCCGAGGCGGTGGATCACTGGCTCGCAGTCAGCCGGGCGGAGACCGTCATCAACTGCGCGGCCTGGACCCGCGTCGACGCCGCTGAAACCGAGGCCGACTCCGCCTACCGGGCCAATGCCACCGGTCCCCGGGTGCTCGCGGCCCGCTGCGAAGCCGCCGAGGCTCTGCTGACCCACGTGAGCACCGACTTCGTCTTCGACGGCAGTGCCTCCGCGCCCATCGACGAGGAGGCGGCTCCTCACCCGCTCTCCGTCTACGGAGCCAGCAAGCTGGCCGGCGAGGAGGAGGTCCGGCATGGATGCCGGCGTCACCAGGTGGTCCGCACCGCGTGGCTCTACGGGCAGGGCGGGCCCAATTTCGTCCTGACCGTACTCCGGCTGGCCGGGGAGCGGGACCGGCTCCGGGTGGTCGCCGACCAGCACGGCACGCCGACCTGGACCGGACACCTCGCTCCCGCCATCCTCCGGCTCGCCGAGCTCGGGGCACCCGGAACGTACCATCTCACCAACTCGGGTTCGACAACGTGGCACGGCTTTGCGGAGGCAGTGCTGGCGGAGGCCGGCGTCGAGCGCCCGGTCGACGGGCTGACCACGGCCGAGTACCCGACCCCCGCTCACCGCCCCGCGTACTCGGTCCTCGACAACCGGGCCTGGCGCCTCCTCGGAGAACCGCCGCTGCCCCCGTGGCAAGACGGACTGCGGGCGTACATCGCCGAGCTCTCCGCAGCCGGGCGGCTCTCCGCGCGCCACTGACATGGGCGGCGTGCGGCGGCCACTCCTCCGCCCGGCCTCAGTGGGCCCTTCCCGTCCGTGACCCAGCTGCTCCCGGTCGTAGCGATCGCCTTTTCCCTCCTGGCCGCGGCGGGGCTCGCCGTCTGGGTCTGGCTGCCCTCCACGTGGCGCCGGATCACCCTTCCCGCCCTGCCGCTGATCGGCGCCATGGCCCTCGCGGTATGCCTCCACCTCACCGGGATCGTGACCGGCGTGCACACCGGGTTGATCGTGCTAGGTGCGATCGCCGTACTCACCCTCGGCCTGCGCTCCTGGCGCGAGCCGTGGTGGCGGGACCTCCGCGACCGCGGGGCACTCCTCGGGCTGGCGGCCGCCCTGGTCATCGGCGTGGTGGCTTTCGGGCTCCTGCTCGTGCCGGCGCGGCCCCTCGGGCTGGATCTCGTGGCGCCCGGAGGCGGCAGCGACANNACCAGGCGGCGGTCGCCGTCGTCAGCGGCCACGACCCCCTGGTCACCTGGTACGCGATCGCCGCTCTGTGGGTCCTGCTCCTGCCCGGTGCACTGATCGCAGCCGCCACGACCCTGCGCCTGCGGCGGCTCACCGGCGTGGCGGCGGCAGTCCTCGCGGCCATGTCCTCGGTGGTGCTATCCGAAGTCGTGTATTCCCACAGCGCCGGGGCCCTCGGCCTGGCCATGGCCCCGCTCGCGGTGGCGGTGGCGGGGAGGTACCTGGACGACGCCGTCGCCCAGCGACCGGATCGCCCGCCTGCCTGGCTCGCCGCGGGCGCGCTCACGGCGCTCGCCTGCACGTACACGGAGTACCTTCCCGCCCTCGCACTGGCGGCGGTCCTGTATGTCGTGGCTCGGCGGCCGGGCCAGCTCGGACGCAGTCTCCGGGCCGGCGCCACCGTGGCAGGGCTGGCCCTCCTGGTGGGACCGCTGGTCTGGGTGCGGGTGGTCCTGTCATTCGTCAACGAGGCCGGCGTGTCCCAGTCGGGGGGCCAGGCCGCCAGCTACCTGGGCGTCCCCCTGCGCACCATCGCGGCGCACTACGTGGGCACCCTCGGCATCCTCGAACCGGGGCCGGGCGACCCAGTCAGCTACGTGCCGCTCCTGCTCCTCGGCGCGGGCGTCCTCCTCGCGATCGCGATCAGCCCCGCCCGCCGCTTCTTCCGCCTGGTCATCGGCTCTATCGCCGCCCTGGTGCTCGTCCTGAGCACGATCCGGTACTTCCCCTACGGGCAGGGCGAGGTGGTCCAGGTGACCTTCCCCGTGGTCATGCTCGCGGTGGCTGCGGGCTACGGCGCCCTCCTCGCGCGCCTGCGCCCGCCGCGTCTCGGGCGGGGGCTGCGGCCCGCAGCCGCGGTGCTGGCAGCGGCACTCGTCGTGGTCTTCGCCGCCGTCAACGTCCACACGGTGCTCCCCTACCTCGCCCCGTCCCCCACCCCCTATGCCGCCTCGGAGATCTACAACGCCCAGGAGTTCGCCGCCGCACGGAACTGGCTCCTCTCGGTGGCCGGGCCGGCTGGCCATGATGCCATGGTGCTGGACACCCAGGTCTGGGACCAGGTGTGGCTCCAGTACGACCTCCGCGACATGACCGACCTCGACTTCCCGTATCTCGTGTACACGTACAGCAATGGGCAGTCGACCACCCGCTTCTTCGATGGCAGCTCGCGCCGTTACGCGGTGGTCGAGAGCGACCTGCTGATGGAGGTGAGCCCCGGGGTCGTGGTGGGTGACTCCGGCGACTTCAGCTTCCTCGACCTCAGCCGGGGGGGCGCCGTCATCGCACTCGGCGCCGGGCTCTCCTTCAACCCCGTCTCCGACGACACGGGCATCGGGCCCGTGCAGTGGATGACCGACGATGGCCAGCTCCTCGTCTTCCACTCAGCATCGGTGACGCGGATCATCCTCACCCTGGTCGCCGTCCCGCACCTGGCTCCCAACACCGTGGAGGTCGAGAGCGGCGGGCAGGTCCTGGCCACCGCCACCGTGACCGCCGCTCGCGTGGAGGTACCCGTGGACCTCCCGCCAGGCAACGCGGCGCTGCTCACCCTGCAGGGCAGCAGAGCCGCAGCGGTGGTGCCCCCGGACGGGCGCCTGCGGTCCATCGGGCTGGTCGGGGTGCAGGCGGCGGCGGGGCCCTGAGCCGGCCCGGCGTCAGTTGCCCCGCGCGGCCATCTCGGTGATCGCGGCGGCCAGCTCGATGGCGACGGCGTCATCGGTCACGGTGGCGCTGTACGCCCACCCCGCCTCGCTGAGCCGGCGCCACACGACCGGCCGGTCGCAGACCTCCAGGATCGCCGCCGCGAGACGCGAAGCATCGACATCGGCGGGAAGTGCGACCAGGCTATCCGGAGGCAGCTCGTCCTCGGCGCCGATCTGGTTGGTGATGACGGGTACACCGCGGGCCATGGCGTCGCGAATGCTTCCCGAGCTCTCCCCGTTGGTTCCCACCCGGAGCTGGACGACGCAGGTGAGGGCATCGATCGCCGCCCACCACTCCTCGCTGTCGACATGCCCGGTGAACGACACCGACTCCTCGATCCCCTGCTCGGCCGCATGCCCGAGCAGCCACTCGCGCTTCCATGGCTCGCAGGGGCCGACGAAGGTCAGCCGCGGCCGGTGACCGGCAGGGATCTCGGCGAGGGCGTCGAGGAGGAGGAGAGGCGACTTCTTCTCGTCGACCAGCCCGAGAGCGCCGACCACGGGTGGCGTCCTCCGCTCTATCGGCCCGCCGGGGCGGAGCGGAGCGGCGGCGTGGGGCACCACCCGGATCGGTGGCGGCGAGGCGTCGGGCCCCAGGTCGAGGCGCAGCAGCCGCTCCGCCAGGGCGGAGTGGACGATGACCCCGCGCGACCCCCGGACCACTGCCGGGGTCAACCCCAGGCCGTAACGATCACAGAGAGCGACGCTCCAATCGGTGAGCGCGCGCGCCGGATACCTCATGCCGTAGTGGCGGTGGAGCAGATCGGCGATGTAGTCGCCCGGCTCGATCCCATGGCTCGCCGCGTAGTGCCAGATGAGGTGGGGGATGCGGACGTCGTGAAGCCAGACGATGCCGGTGTGGACGAGCAGCTTCTCGTAGGTCGCCACATGGTGCGGGCTGTTGCCGATCGCGTACACCACGGCGTCGTAGCTGTGGGGGTTGACGTAGCGGCCAAGGCCGATCAGCGGCAGCATCCGCACGCCCGGGACGCGCACCTCCGGCGTGTCCGGGTTGGGATGGAGGACGTCGAGATCCATCTGCTCGGCGAGCGCGGGGAGCAGCCGGGCGCTGTAGCTGGAGATACCCCCGATCTCGGGGGGCAACGGGGTCACCAGGGCCACCCGGAGCCGGCTGGTCCGGGGGTGATGGGGAGCGGGCCAGCGCCGGGAGTCGATCCGCCGGCGGACGGCGTCCAGGGTCCGGTCGGCCACCGCGTCCCAGTTGAAGAGGGGAGCGCGCCTGCCGACCGCCTCGAGCAGTGCGGAGCGGAAGCCGCCATCGCCCACCCCCAGCTCCATGGCCCTGCTGATGTCCGCCGGGTCGGTGGGATCGAACGTCGACGGCGGGTGGTCGAGGATCTCGGGGAGTGAGGAGACGTTGGAGGTCACCGCCGGGCAGCCGCAGGCGATCGCCTCGGCCACAGGGAGACCGAAGCCCTCGTAGAGGGAGGGGAAGACGAAGAGCGAGGCCCCGCGGTAGAGCCGGACCAGCAGCTCGTCGCTGACCCTCCCGGTCAGCACCAGGTCACCGTCGTCGCACCCGTGGGTGCGGGCGTGATCGAGCCAGGCCTGGCGCCAGGTCGCCGGCAGGTCGCAGGTGATGACCAGCTGGTGCTGACGGCGGACGCCGGCAGGCAGTGCGGCGAACGCCTCGATGAGCCGCTCGGTGTTCTTGCGGAACTCGGCTCCGGCGACCGAGAAGAAGAAGGGACGCCGGATCTCCGATACCGCGCTGCACGCGGCAGCGAAGGCATCAACTCCGAACGGCTCGGGCCGGAAGATGGGGGAGACGCCTCCGCCGATGTTCACCACCACATCCGGGTCCATGCCCAGGTGCTGGAGGGCGTCCTGCCGGGTGGCCTCGGAGATCGCGAGGACCAGATCGGCGCCCCGGATCGTCTCGATCCGCTGCAGGTAGCGCATCTTCCAGGCCGGATCGGCGAGGTAGCGCTCCTGCATCAGGTAGGGGATCAGGTCGTAGAGGGTGACGATGAGGGGGACATCGGGCCTCATGAGGTGATCGGGGATCACCGCCGTGGCCGGGTCGGGCAGCTCGAAAGGCGACATCACATGGACCGCCACGTCGCCGGAGTCGAGCTCCCGCCGCAGCCCGGAGAGCGTGCTCCAGCCGAGCAGCGGCGAAGCGAGGAGGCCTGCGGGGAGGTGCCCGGGGAACGGCTGCAGGGGGTTGAGAAGGAGCCGTCGCACCCGGGGAGACCGACGCATGAGGGCGGCGGCGTGCTCGACCACGAAACGGGCGATGCCGCGCTCACCGTGGGCGACGCTCTGCGCCCCCTGGATGTCGAGGATGAGCCCGTACTCCGAGCGGCTCACCTCGCCGGCGGGGCCTTCCGCCTACCGGACACCGCTCGCTCATCGGTGCTGTCGTGGCCTGCGATGGCGGCCACCACCGCGTCGGGCAGCTCGGTGAGCCGCCGGCTGAGCTCGTCGAGCCGCTCGTCGAGCTGGTCCAGCCGCTGGTTGAGAAGGGTGAGGCTGCGGGCGTGGGTGGAGGTCAGCTCCGAGGCGGCCTCGATGTCACCGAGGAGCCGGTGCTGGACCAGGTGCATCCGGCCCTGCCAGCTCTCGTCCATCTTCTCGAACTGGCGATTGACGTAGGTGCGCATCGGCGCCGTCGCCGCCCTGGCGGCGGCGCGTCCCACCCGCCGGAATGCCCCTGTGGTCTCGGCCATGCTCTCCTCGATCTGCGGTGGCGATCGCGATCATAGCCCCACCCGGGCCCAGTGGTCGGCGGTCGGGACGGTGGCGGACGGCTTCTGGACACCCCTGACACGGTGCCGGGGAAGGTGGGGAACGCGGCGGGCGGCGGCCGTCAGGAGGCCCCGGCCTGAGTCCTCGAAGCGTTCCGGCGCTGCAACGATGCCGTCACGTCCGTTTCTGGAAAGGCACAGCGCTGTTACCATCCGCCGCGCCCCCGTCCCCCTCCACATCCGAGTTTCCGCCATGACTATCGAGTCTGTCTTCGCGCGGCGGGCCGTCCTGCCGCTGGTCCTCCTGGTTCTCGGCGGGAGCACGATCTCGTCGGCGGCGCCCGCGAACTCGGCACCGCCGTCGACGGTGAGCGCCCGGCTCAGCGTGACGGTCCCCCGTGCCGATTACGGGACATTGCACCCCCTCGGCCGAGTGTCCCTGACCAGCGTCTCTGCCACGGCACCGGCGCCGGAGACCGCTCCAGCCCCGTTCCTCACCCCCCACCCGGCAGCCCTCGCCGCGGCACGGCTCCGTGCGGCATCTCCATCGGAGATCGTCTCCCCTCCGACCACGAGCATCTCCGCCGGAACGATGGAGGGGAGCACCGCCAACGGTCCGTTGCTCACCGGATTCGAGGCGGCCTCGCACGACGGCGACATCGACCAGTGGTGCACCGCCGGTGGCGCGTGCAGTGACCCCTCGCAGTCCATCGCGCCACCCGATGACACGCTGGCGGTGTCGAGCACGCAGGTGGCGGAGATCGTCAACAGCACCCTATGGGGCTACAACCGCAGTGGCACTGAGCAGTTTGCCCTTGACCTCGACGCCCTCTTCCCGTCCTGCTTCAGCGGGGCTGCGATCCTCACCCCGACCCTCGAACCGCAGATCGCCTTCGACCCTCTCTCCGACCGCTGGTACGTGTCCGGGGTCCAGGTCAACACGACCCTGGGAAAGCCGTGGAGCTGCGTGGAGATCCTGGCCTCGAACGCCAGCACGATCAGCGCGTCCTCGTCATGGACGGCATACGCACTCGACTGGACGCCCTCGACGGCGCCGAACGGCGTCATCAACGACGAGCCCAAACTCGGATTCAGCAACGACAAGATCGTGGTCTCCTGGAACGATTTCGCGTGCGACGCCTGCGCGCCCCTCGGCGAGCAGACCGAGGTGATCCAGAAGGCCGACCTTATCGGCGGCGCAGGGGCCATCTCGCCGCCCCGGACCGTTCAGCTTTTCGGCTCCAACCCCGACGCCTCCCGTTTCGGCGTCGTGCCCGCCGTGTCGCTCAGCTCCACGAGCGACGAGTGGGCTGTGTACAACAACTCCGACTCGACCTTCTGGGAAACCACCAGCTCGCCGACGCTCGGCATGATCGACATCAGCGGCACACCGGGGGCAGGCAACGTCCGGTACACCGAGTACGACCCCTCGATGACCCCCACCGCGGCACCGCCGTACGTCCCCCAGCCGGGCACGCAGTACCTGCTCAACACCGATGACGATCGTCTCCTCGATGCCGTCTGGATGAACGGCCTGCTCTGGACCACCGCCAATGACGCGTGTGGGAATACCCAGCGCGACGCCTGTGCCCGCTTCCTCGAGGCGGAAGCCGCTGCCGGCTCGGTGCAGATCCTGCCCGGTCAGGACTGGGATGTCGGCGGCAACGGCACCTACGCCTACTACCCGTCGGTGACCTTCGACGCCGACGGCGACATGGTCGGGTCGGTGGACGTCTCCACCTCGTCGACGCTCGCCACCGTCGAGGCCGTGGGACAGGGTGCGGGCTACGCGAACGGGCCGACCTTCGCGGATGCCGCACATGCCAGCAGTGTTGCGGACACGGCGACCTGCAACGGGTGCATCGACGGCTACGACGGCGAGCGCTGGGGTGACTACGGGGGCGCGGCCTACGACCCCGCCGACCCCCACGGAGCCTGGGTGGTCGGAGAGTACACCGCCGCCAACGTGATCACGGCGGGTGACGACGACAACTGGGCCACCTGGATCCAGGATGTCGAGGCCAGCGGGCCTCAGAGTGGCGTGACAGCGGCGGGCGGCGGCTACACGCTCGACGCCTACGGCGGTGTCCACAACTTCGGCGACTCGCCGCCGGTCACCGTCTCGGCGTACTGGTCGGGCTGGCAGATCGCCAAGTCCCTTGTCATGGATCCCTGTGACACCACCGGGCAGTACGCGGGGTGGGTGATGGACGGCTTCGGCGCCCTCCACCCCTTCGCCGCCGCCGGCACCCCCATGCCCGCCGTTCCCGACATCACCGGCTACTGGCCGGGCTGGACCATCGCCAACGACGTCGCCGCCTTCTGCATCACGGTGGGCGGCGTCCAGCACGCCGCCGGCTGCGTTCTCGACGGCTTCGGCGGCCTCCACCCCTGGGCCGATTCCAGCGCGGTCATCGGAGACGTCCCCTGCACCGGCACCGGCTACTGGCCCAATTGGGACATCGCCACCAAGATCACGGTGATCCCGGGCACCGACGGGGGCTACGTGATGGACGGCTTCGGCGGGCTGCACCCGTTCAACGGCGCGCCCTACTACGCTCCATCCGGCTACTGGCCGGGCTGGACCATCGCCCGCGGGATCGTGGCCACCGCCACCGGGGGCTACACCGTGGACGGCTTCGGGGGCATCCATCCCTTCGGGAACGCCCCGGTGATCACCGCCACCGGCTACTGGCCAAACTGGGACATCGTCCGCGGCATTACCGCGGCTTCGGGGGGCATCGGAGCCTACACCCTCGACGCGTTCGGGATGGTGCACCCTGCCGGCGGGGCTCCCCTCCTCGGCGTGACCTCCTACCTCTCCGGGTCCAGCCTCTACTGCGGGCTGGTCAGCGCCCCGTGAGATCGAGGCCATCGGAGGACCCCTCGCCATGACCGCGAGAAGGCCGAGCGTGGCAGAACCCGGCGATCGCCGGCGGTTGCCATGGTGGGGGACCCCATGCCATCATCCGGCCTCGGTGCTCAGAGCCCGGCACGTCTCCTGTCTCGCCGTCCTCACCGCCGTCGCCTGCCTCGCCGGCAGTGGGTTGGCCACGTCCGTGGCTGCGACGGGCGGCGGTACGGGAGCCTCTGCCGTAGCCACCCCCGGCCCGCACGTGCTCATGGACGAGAGCTACGGTCCATCCGTTCCGGGCGTCGTCGAGGGAGGGCAGGTCACGCCTCTCCAGCACCCCATCGATCACTTCTCCGCCGGCGTCACGGCAGGTGCTGCCGCGTCGACAGCGACGGGCAGTCTCACGGAGTCGGGTGCGGCGGGCGGCGGGCCCGAGGTCTTCGGCTTCGTCCAGAACGGTGAGGTGACGAGCGGGGACTGGCAGACGGACCTTCAGTTCAACCTGCTCTCCACCATCGCCTACTTCGCCATCGACGTCAACTACGACGGCAACTTCATCAACGATGCCGGATTGCAGGGGTGGAGCAGCCAGCAGGCGACCAGCCTCTTCAACGCCGCTCACGCGGCGGGCGACCGGGTGGTGGCGACGTTCGCATACCTCTGTGGCAGCACCACCTGTGACAACGGCATGAATACGCTGCTCACCACGTCAGCCGGCTCCACCTTCGTCAGCAACGTGGTGACGCAGGTGAAGAGCCGGGGCGTGGACGGGGTCAACATCGACTTCGAGCCGGACAGCGGGCTCGGCCAAGACTCCGCGCAGTTCACCTCGCTGATGAGCGAGCTCGCGACCGCGCTCCCGGCCGGCGACGAGCTGAGCGTGGACACCTACGCCTCCGCGTACCAGGGTGGTGAGCTGTGGAACCTCTCCGCGCTGGCGCCGGTGGTGAGCGCCATCGACGTGATGACCTACGGCCTCTACTCCGGTGGGAACGCTCAGCCCAACGACCCGCTCGCCGGCCCCTACCCGTGGACCGACACCTCGGTTGTGAGTGGTTACCTCAAGTACATGCCGGCGGCCAAGCTCCTCCTCGGGGTGCCGTATTACGGGGTCGCCTACTCAACCACCTCAACAGCCTTCGAAGCCCCCTACGCGAGCTCCCCCAACGTCGACACTCCGTACTACTCCGACGTCCTCTACGACCTCTCCTCCTGCGGTCTCCCCGATCTCACTCAGAGCTACGACGCCACCTCGCAGACCGCGTGGGCGAGTTGGCTGTCGGAGCCGACAAACCCTAAGTGCACCACCTACGGAGGCTCGCGCGAGGTCTACTACGACAGCACCCAGTCTCTGGAGGCCAGGTACCAGCTGGTGAACGTGGACGGACTGAGGGGCATCGGTATCTGGGCGCTCGGCATGGACAGCGGCAGCAACGACTACTGGAGCGCCATCGCCGGAGGGTTCGACGCCGGTGGCGGGTACAGCCTCGACGCCTACGGCGGTGTCCACAACTTCGGCGACGCGCCGCCGGTCACGATCACCGGCTACTGGGCGGGCTGGCAGATCGCCAAGTCCATCGTCATGGACCCCTGTGACACCACCGGGCAGTATTCCGGCTGGGTGATGGACGGCTTCGGTGGGCTCCATCCCTTCGCCGCCGGCGGCACGCCCATGCCCGCCATCCCCGCCATCACCGGCTACTGGCCGGGCTGGGCCATCGCCAACGACGTCGCCGCCTTCTGCATCACGGTGGGCGGCGTCCAGCACGCCGCCGGCTGCGTTCTCGACGGCTTCGGCGGACTCCATCCCTGGGCCGACTCCAGCGCGGTCATCGGAGACGTCCCCTGCACCGGCACCGGCTACTGGCCCAATTGGGACATCGCCACCAAGATCGCGGTGGTACCCGGACACGACTACGGGTACGTGATGGACGGGTTCGGAGGGCTGCATCCGTTCAACGGGGCGCCCTTCTACGCCCCCTCCGGGTACTGGCCCGGCTGGACCATCGCCCGTGGGATCGTGGCCACTGGCACCGGGGGCTACACCGTGGACGGCTTCGGGGGTATCCATGCCTTCGGCAACGCCCCGGTGATCACCCCCAACGGCTACTGGCCAAACTGGGACATCGTCCGCGGCATCGCCGTGGCCTCGGGAGGCACGGGCGTCGAGACCCTGGACGGCTTCGGCGGCGTCCACCCCGCGGGAGGGGCGCCGTTCCTCTGGGTGAGCGGCTACTTCCCGAACCAGGACGTCGTCGTCGGCATCGTCTCCGCCTCCTGAAGGTCCCCGTAGCCCTTTGCTAGGATGCCGGTGGCGTCGCCCAGAGTCGGTTTGGGGACGCGGGAGGAGGGACGAACCGCTGTGGCTCGGTCGAGACGTATCGCCATCGTCGGGATGGCGGCCACGCTGCTGTGCTTCGGCGCCCTGGGCCTCGGTCCCAATAGCCTCCCGGCCAGGGCTGCCTTCTCCTCCGCCCTGACCCCACCACACCCGGCAGGCGGAGCGCCTGCCGTGAACTCGCCGGCTCCGTCAGCCCGTGGCCAGTTACAAGGATCCAGCGGAGAACCGCAGACCGTGAACGGACCCCTTGGTCTGGGAACCTCGAGCAACTCGCTGAGATCGACGGCCGATGGGACCGTGATCCCGCCGACGGGAGCGGAGGAGTGGGATGTGATCCCATCTCCCAACGGCACCGGCCTCAGCACGCTGGCCAGCATCACGTGTCCCAGCGCCAACGACTGCTGGGCGGTCGGCACTGTGATCGAGCAGTGGAACGGGGAGTACTGGGCGTTGACCGGGTACCCCGTATCACCCCTCTCATCGGTGACCTGCGTCAGCTCCACGGACTGTTGGGCGGTGGGAGCCGAGCCGGGCCAGGCCCAGAGCGTCATCGAACAATTCAACGGGACCACGTGGTCGGTGGACGGCTCGAGCCCGAACGGGGGCGGCCTCTCATCAGTGACCTGCATCAGCGCCACCGATTGCTGGGCTGCCGGCACCACGTCGATCGAGCAGTTCAACGGGACGGCCTGGTCGATTGCCGCATACAATCTGGGGCCGCTCTCGTCGGTGACCTGCGTCGACTCGACCGACTGCTGGGCAGTCGGTTATCAGCAGGAGGGCAACGGTGCGCCCTACCTGCAGCGGGCCCTCTTCTATCAGTATGACGGCACCTCTTGGTCTGTCGTCACGCCCAGTGCGCTGGTGGAAGGCGACCTGGCGTCGGTGAGCTGTGCCAGTGCCACCGACTGCTGGGCGGTCGGCACCTCGTACTCCGCCCCCTATGAGGAGACCCTGTTCGTACACTACGACGGCACCAGTTGGACGCAGTACACCGCCACGAGTGCTGACGGGAATGGCGTGGGACTGGCCGGCGTGACCTGTCTGAGTGCCACGGATTGTTGGTCGGTCGGGTCGATCGGTAGCACCGCGCTCGACCAGTGGAACGGTAGCGCTTGGAGCCTTTACTCCAATCCCGACACGGGCGCCTTGGTCGATCTCACCGGGGTCACCTGCGTGAACGCCGCCGTGTGCTGGGCGGTGGGCATCGACGCCGGGACGATCATCGCTGAGCTCCAGCAGCCTGCTGGTCCGTGGACGGTCGCCAGCAGCCCGAGCAGCGATGTCCTGTACGCGGACACCTGCACGAGCCCCGATGAGTGTTGGGCCGTGGGCACCGGTGCGAGCGGACCGGAAACCGCGATCGAGGAGAACATCGGAGGCGGTTGGGGGACGGTGAGCAGTCCCAGTGAGGGCGCCAACGCCAACAACGTTCTGAACGGCATCGCATGCGCCGGACCCACCGACTGCTGGACCGTCGGCGACTACCAGGTCGCGGGTGGGGTGAGCCAGACCCTCATCGAATGGTACGACGGGACCACGTGGTCCATCGTGGCCAGCCCCGATGTGGGATCTGAGGGGAACTGGCTCTTCGACGTCGCCTGCGCCAGCTCCACGGAATGCTGGGCGGTCGGAGACTACGTCGACACCGCGATCGACGCATACCAGCCGCTGATCCTGGAGTTCAACGGCAGCGGATGGTCCGTCGACTTGGATCAGTATGGCGACCTCCTGGATGGGATCAGCTGCGTGAGCGCGACCGACTGCTGGGCGGTCGGAGCGGAGTACGACAGCTCGGATCAATACCAGACGCTCATCTACCATTACGCTGGCAGCGGTTGGTCCGTGGTCAGCAGTCCAGACAGCGGAATGAGCAATTCGGCCATCACCTTCAACTCGCTCTATTCCGTGGCGTGCACGGGCCGCGACAATTGCTGGACGGTCGGCGTCTTCGACATCCCCGGGATGTACAACTCGACCCTTGTCGAGCAGTACAACGGAACGGACTGGGTCAGCATCGGCAGTATCAGCCCCGGCGTCGCCTCTGACCTGTATGCGGTTTCGTGCGCGAGCGCGGCCGACTGCTGGGCCGTGGGCACATACTTCCCAACCACGGGCTCCGTCGCTCAGACTTTTGTGCTCCAGGACACGGACGGGGGTTGGTACGTCTCCACCAGCCCTCCCAGTCCCAACCCCTCCACCATCAGTGACGAGCTCTTCGGCGTCACCTGTGACGGGTTGGTCAACTGCTGGGCAGTGGGCGATGCGGCCATCAGCAGCACCATCGACCAGACGCTGATCGTGCAGAGTGTGCAGGGTGACTCGCCGCCAGTGGTGACGTCCCTGACCCCGGCGGCGGGTCCGTTGGGTGGAAACCAGACGGTCACGGTGAGCGGATACGGATTTCCCACCGACGGGAGCATGACCGTCACCCTGGGGGGAGTTTCGGTGACCCCGACCAACGTGACCACTAGCAGCTTCAGCTGCTCCACCCCTGCGGCGGGTGCCGGCGACGTCTACCTCCAGGCTACCGACGCCTATGGGAGCAGCCTGGAGGACGGCACCTCCGCGTACACGTACGTGCAAAGCGGCCCGCCACCCACGCCGTCCGTCACGTCGGTAATTCCGTCGTTCGGATCGCCATTGGGTTACCAGTTGGTCACGATCAACGGCACCGGCTTTGAAGCGGGCGCCACGGTAGACTTCGGGTCCAACCTTGCCACCGGGCTGGAGTTCATCAGTCCGACTCAGCTCAGAGCGCTGACGCCCGCGGGCGCCGCGGGGACGGTCAACATTACGGCGACCAACCCGACTGGCCCGTCGTCCACCGGCCCTGACGCCTACACCTACGTTTCACCGCCGGCCACCTCAGGTGGCGGGTACACCCTCGACGCCTACGGCGGCGTCCACAATTTCGGCGACTCGCCGCCGGTCACGATCACCGGCTACTGGTCGGGCTGGCAGATCGCCAAGTCGATCGTCATGGATCCCTGTGACACCACCGGGCAGTACTCGGGGTGGGTGATGGACGGCTTCGGTGGGCTGCATCCGTTTGCCGCCGCCGGCACTCCCATGCCCGCCATCCCCGACATCACCGGCTACTGGCCGGGCTGGACCATCGCCAACGACGTCGCCGCCTTCTGCATCACCGTGGGCGGCGTTCAGCACGCCGCCGGCTGCGTCCTCGACGGCTTCGGCGGCCTCCATCCCTGGGCCGACTCCAGCGCGGTCATCGGCGACGTCCCCTGCAACGGCACCGGCTACTGGCCCAATTGGGACATCGCCACCAAGATCACGGTGATCCCGGGCACCGAGGAGGGCTACGTGATGGACGGCTTCGGGGGGCTGCACCCGTTCAACGGGGCGCCCTACCAAGCCCCCTCCGGGTACTGGCCGGGCTGGACCATCGCCCGCGGGATCGTCGCCACCGCCACTGGGGGCTACACGGTGGACGGCTTCGGGGGCATCCACCCCTTCGGCAACGCCCCGGTGATCACCCCCAGCGGCTACTGGCCAAACTGGGACATCGTCCGCGGCATCGCGGTGGCCTACGGCGGCACCGGCGTCTACACCCTGGACGGTTTCGGTGATATCCATCCGGCCGGGGGTGCGCCGATGCTCACGGTAACCGGGTACTTCCCGAACCAGGACGTCGTCGTCGGCATCGTCACCGCCTCCTGATCCCCGGGCCCGTCCCGGTGCCCACGCGCCCTCACCGGGCACGGGTGCGGCACCCCCTTCGCGCCACCCGGAGATGACAGCCGGATCCCCGGTTGCTACCTTGGCTGTCATGCCCACACCACATTCCAGCCATGGGGCCTTCCGCCGGACATTGCACGCACTCCCAATCCTGGTGGTCGGCCTGCTCGCGCTCAGCCCGCTCGGGGTCACAGCGACCGACTGGCCCACCTACCACGGTGACAACACACGGCAGGGCGACGACACGGCCGATCCCGGTCTCTCCAGCCCGGTGCCGGCCTGGACGTCCACGCGGCTGGACGGGGCGACCTACGCGGCTCCTCTGGTGGTCGGCAACCAGGTGGTCGTCGCCACCGAGAACGACACCGTCTACTCCCTCGACAGCTCGGACGGCGCGGTCGAATGGTCGACCCACCTGGGGACGCCGCGCACCACGGCGATCACCTGTGGGGACATCAACCCGCAGGGGATCACCAGCACCCCGGTCATCGACGGGGGCAACGTCTACGTGGTCGCCAACATCCAGACCGGCGGCTCCAGCTTCTACTTCGACCTGGTCAGCCTCAGCCTGAGCACAGGGGCGGTGAACTGGTCTGCCAACATCGACCCGCCGGACACCAGCAACCCGTCCGGGATCACGTGGAGCAACGAGGCCCTGACCATGGAGGACCGCGGCGCTCTGCTGGTCACCGACGGGCGGGTGTACGTGCCCATGGGCGGCAACGACGGGGACTGCGGTGGCTACCACGGCTATGTGGTGAGCTACCCGGAGAGCGGATCCGGCAGCCTGACCTGGTGGGCGTCGAGCGAGGTGGACTCGGGCGACAGCCAGGGGGCGGACTGGTCGGCCGGGGGGCTCTCGGAGGACGCCGCCGGCTACATCTACGCTGCCACCGGCAACAGCAACCACGTCAACTCTTCTGACCAGTACGACTACAGCGACGGCGTGATCAAGCTCGACCCGAACAACCTGGCCCAGGGAGCACCGGTCGACTACTTCGCCCCCAGCACCTGGTACCACGACAACGCCGGCGACGCCGACCTCGGCTCCACCGCGCCCCTCCAGCTCCCCAACGGCCGGATCTTCATCGTCGGCAAGTCCGGGATGGGCTACCTGCTCAACACCACCGCCCTGGGGCACATCGGCGGCCAGATCGCCGAGCACCAGGTCTGCCACGCGACGTCGGACGCCGCCTTCGGCAGCCTCGCCTACGCCGGCGGCACCGTCTTTGTGGGCTGCAGCGACGGCATGACGGCGGTCCAGATCGCAAACAGCAACGACGACTTCTCCACCCTCTGGTACAACACCGCCAACGTCGCCAACCACCCCCCCATCGTGGCCGGTGGGCTGGTGTGGTCGGTCAGCTCCGGCGGTGGCCAGCTGCTGGGCTTCTCCACCGCCACCGGCCAGCTGGAGCAGTCCCTCTCGATCAGCGGCTCCACCCACTTCACCACTCCGACGGCAGCCAACGGACAGCTCTATGTGGGCGGGGGCGACTATGTGAATGCCTTCGCCAGCGTGCCTCTGGCTGCCGTCAACGGCATCACCCTGGACGGCTACGGTGGCGTGCACCACTTCGGGTCGGTCGCAGCCCCGACCGGCAACGGCCCGTACTGGCCCGGCTGGACGATCGCCACGGGCGTGGCGGTGTGCCCCAACCACACCGGCGGCTACGTGCTCGACGGCTTCGGCGGCGTCCACCCCTTCGGGACGGCTCCCAACCTCCCCACCTCAGCGTACTGGCCGGGCTGGGACATCGCCAACGGGATCGTGGTCACCTCTGGCTGCGCCGGTGGCTACGTGCTGGACGGCTTCGGCGGCCTCCATCCTTTCGGCAACGCCCCGCCGGTCACGATCACCGGCTACTGGCCAAACTGGGACATAGCCGTGGGGATCGTGCTCCGTCCCGACAACCGCAGCGGCTGGGTCATGGACGGCTTTGGCGGGCTCCATCCGTTCGCCGCCGCAGGGACGCCGATGCCGTCCATCCCCACCAACGGGCCCTACTGGCCGGGTTGGGACATCGCGACCGGTGTCACCCTCGATGACTCGGGGGGAGGCTACATCCTCGACGGCTTCGGCGGTGTCCACCCCTTCGGTGACGCGCCACCGGTCACCGCGACCGCCTACTGGCCCAATTGGGACATCGCGGTGGCGATGAGCGAGTACAGCTCGAGCCCGCCCTCCGGCTACGTCCTCGACGGTTTCGGCGGCCTCCACGCCTTCGGCGGGGCGCCCTACGCGGCGGCCCCGGCATACCTGCCCGGGCAGGACGTCTTCCGCGCCCTGGGGGTGACCACCTAGCCCCTCCACGCGGCGTGCGCGGAAGGGAGGAGGCGATCGCCTACGGGGCCGGGCCGAGGAGCGGCGTGCCGCTTCATTACCATGGGGCCGGCTTGCCCATTCCCAGCCCATGCTGAGCCTCCTCGAAGTCGCCGTCGTGGCCCTGGTGCTCCTCGGCGCCAGTGGCGTCGCCGTCCTCGCGTGGCTCCCCGAGACCTGGCAGCGACGGCTGCTCCCCGCCCTACCCGCGGTGGGGGCGATGGCCCTGGTGGTCGGGCTTCACGCCACGACGATCGTGGTCGGTGTCCAGGTGGGACTTCCGATCCTCGCCGGGCTGGCGGCGGTCGCCCTCGCGGTGAGGACGTGGCGGGTGCGGCGCTGGTGGCGGCCACTGCTGGATGCGCGCTGGCTGGGACTGGCCCTTGTCCTGGGAGCCGTCCCCCTCCTTCTCGTCCTCCGACCGGCCGAGCCCTACGGCGCCACCCTGGTGGCGCCCACCAGCGGCGACGACGCGTATAGCTTCATCACCGTCAGCGACTGGCTGCTGCAGCACCCGGCGACCGACGTCCCGTCCCCCGCCGACGAGCCCCCGGTCTGGGGCTACACCCGCATCCACCTCACCACCGGCCTGCGGATCGGCGAGGAGCTGGACCAGGCGGCGATCGCCGACGCCGACCACACCAACCCGGAGCAGACCTGGTACACGGTCTCCGCGCTCTGGCTCGCCCTGCTGCCCGGCGCCTGCGCTGCCGCGGCCGCCACGCTCGGGCTCCGCCGAGAGATCGGGCTGGCGGGTGGCTTCGTCGCCTCCATGTCGGGGGTGCTCGCCTTCGAGGTCTTCAACGCGAACTCGGCGGGGATGCTCGGCATCGCCACCGTGCCGATCGCACTGACGCTCTTCGCCGCCTACGTCGACCGTGGCCGGACGTCCGCGCCGGAGCAACGGCCTCCCCTCTGGCTGGCCGCGGGCGCGGTCGCGGCCCTGGCCGGCAGCTACACCGAGTACTTGCCGGTGATCGGCCTGGGGATGGTCGCCTTTGTCCTGGTCAGGAATCCCAGGACGCTGCTCGCTCCGCTGCGGGCGGCGGTCGTGCTCGCCGTCGTCGCGGCGGTGATCGCGCCCTTCGTCTGGTACGACGCGGTGAGGTCACTGGTGCTCAACGCCGCCGGCGCCAGCAGCACCCAGCCCTCGGCGTTCCTCGGACCGGCGCTCACCGTCCTGGCGCACTTCACGGGCACCCGGGAGGTGTGGACCCCCCAGGGGAGCCTGTACGCGCTGCCCCTCGCGGGCATGATCGCGATCGGCCTGGTGGCGGCGATGGCCATCTCCCCCGTCCGCCGGCTGATCGCCTGTGTCACCGCCTCGATCGCCCTGACGGTGATCCTGCTCAGCACGGTCCGCTACTTCCCGTACGGGCAGGACCGGGCGATCGAGATCAGCCTCGCGCTCGTCCTCCTCTTCAGCGCCATCGGCTGGACGTCGCTTCTTCAGGTGCTGCTCGCCCGCTGGCGCGAGATCGTCTACATCGCCATGGTGGGCCTCGCCGGCGCGACGGCCGCCTTCGTGTACGTCAACGTTCACACCACGGACGGGTGGGTGGCTGCCGCCGACCCCCAGCGCCAGGTCGACGCCGATTTCCAGCAGGCGGCCGGCTGGATCCGGAGCGTGGCCGGCCCGACGGGAGACGGAGCGATGGTCATCAGCAACGATCACTTCGACCAGCTGTGGCTGATGTACGCAACCAGGGACCTGACCGCCGTGCACTACCCGTTCGTGTATCCGGACTACGGGGGGGTGGCCGCCCTGCAGTACGACGACGGGACGTACCGCCGCTACGTGGTCGTGGATGACCAGGACTTCGTCAGCGCCGCGCCCGGCGTGGTGGTAGGGAGCGACTCGCGCTTCAGGTTCCTGGACCTCAGCAGGGGCAGCGCGGTCATCGCCCTCGGGGCCGTCAACTACCTCCGCCCCGAGACCGACGCGACGGGGCCGTCACAGTGGCAGGTGAACGACGGTGAGGTGCTGGTCGTGCACAGCCCGGGTGTCACCCAGGTGACCCTCACCGTCGAGGCACTCCCCCAGGTGGCGCCGGAGCCGGTGGCCGTGTCGATCGAGACCGGGGCCTCGTCCTCCTTCCAGCTGCTCCCCGCCCCCCTCTCCGGGCCAGTTGCGGTCGGGACGTCCCCGACCTCGATCACCTTCTCCGACCCAGCTCCCGTCTCCCTCGTCCAGCTGGACAACCTCCTGCCGGCGGCCTCCCCGGCTCCGGGGGACCCGAGCCTCCTGTCGATCCGGCTCCTGGGCGTCGCCGGTGGCTGACCGGCGCCGGGACCTGGCGGTGGCACTGACCTACTACGCCCCGTACGTCAGCGGCCTGACCGAGACGGCCCGGGCAATCGCCGAGGGCCTGGCCGCACGCGGCTGGCGGGTCACGGTGGTCGCCGCCCGCCACGATCCCAAGCTCCCGGCCCGGGAGACGCTGCACGGTGTGGAGGTCATCCGCACCCCGGTGATCGCCCGCATCGGCAAGGGGGCGGTCAGCCCCTCGTTCGTGCCCACCGTCGCCCGGGTCGCCGCCCGGAGCCAGGCGCTGCTCCTCCATCTCCCCCTGCTGGAGGCCGGGCTCATCGCCGCCGTGGTCCGGCGAACCCCAATCGTCTCCATGTACCACTGCGATGTCACCCTCCCGGCGGGCCTCGCCAACCGGGCCCAGACCGCGGCGCTCGAGCTCTCGTCGCGGCTCGCACTGCACCGAAGCCGGGCCGTCGTCGCCACCAGCGCCGACTACGCCCAGTCGTCGCGCCTGGCCGCTGCCCTGCTGCCCCGGCTGAGGGCGATCCCGCCGCCCTGCCGCGACCGCTCCGGAGGCATGCCCACCTTCCGGTCGACCGGTAGCCTGCACGTGGGCTTCCTTGGCCGGCTCGTCGAGGAGAAGGGGATCGAGTACCTGGTCGACGCTTTCCGGCAGCTCTCCGATCCGGACGCGCGCCTCCTGCTCGCCGGAGACTTCGCCGCCGTGGCGGGCGGTTCGGTCGTCGAGAGCGTCCGGCGGCGCGCCGCCGGGGATCCCCGCATCCAGCTCCTCGGATTCCTTCCCGACTCGCAGGTGGCGGACTTCTACGCCTCGATCGACGTGCTGGCGCTCCCCTCGATCAACCCTCTGGAGGCCTTCGGCATCGTGCAGGCGGAGGCCCTGATGCTCGGCGTGCCGGCGCTCGCCAGCGACCTGCCCGGGGTCCGGGTGCCGCTCACGGAGGTCCATCTCGGACGCCTGGTCCCGCCCCGGGATGCGGGCGCCATCGCGGAGTTTCTCTCCGAGCCGCTGCCGGGTCCGGCCGATCGTGTCCGGGCTGCGGCGCGGGCCCGGGAGCTGTGGTCGGTGGATTCAGTCGTCGAGAGACACGCGGCCCTGCTGCGCGATGTCGCAGGCGTGCACGCTCCGGGCGCTCAGAGCCTCGGGCCGTAGATCGCCAGCAGCGCGACGGCGACCCAGAGCAGCGCGGCCAGCTGGGTGGGCCGGTCTCGGAGCACCACCTCCTCGGGCTGGCCGCCCTCCCGGCGGGTCTCCATCAGCAGGGTGTAGCGGAAGATGCCGTAGACGGCAAAGGGGATGGTGAGCACCAGCCCGTGATGCTCCTGCCCCTGAGTGGAGATGAACACCCAGAGGCAGTACGAGAAGAGCGCCCCGAGCATCGAGGCGTTGAGGAACTGATGCAGGGAGGCGGCCGTGTACTCGCCGAGGACCGGGCGGTGGGACTGGGCGTCCTCTCCGAGCAGCACCAGCTCGTTGTACCGCTTGCCGAAACCGAGGAAGAGGGCGAGGAAGAGGCTGCAGAGGAGGAGCCATTCGCTGGGGACCACCGCAGCCGCGGCGGCGCCGGCACCGACCCGAAGGACAAATCCCGCAGCGATCACGATGACGTCGAGGATCGCGACGTGCTTGAGCCATGCCGAGTAGGCGATCGTGGAGACGACGTAGGCGGCGAGCAGGCCGCCCGCCTCGAGGGATGCGGCGAGACCGAGGAGCAGGCCCGCGGCCATCAGCACCACCCCGGCGGTCACGGCGGTGCCGACGCCCAGCCTCCCGGCCGCGATAGGGCGGTGGCGCTTGCGCTCATGGAGGCGGTCAGCGTCCCGGTCGGCGATGTCGTTGATGAAGTAGAGGCCGCTGGAAGCCAGGCAGAAGGCGGCGGTGGCCAGCGCCGTCCGGCCGAGCGCGGCCATCCCGAAGGCTCCGCCGAAGACGGCCGGAAGCAGGACGAAGCCGTTCTTAACCCATTGCCGGGGCCGGGCGGTGCGGATCAGGTCGAGGGCCAGGCCCGGGAGTCCTCCCTTGCCGGCCGCCTCGGGCCGGCTGACCAGCTCGCTGACCGCCGCCCCCTCATCGACCAGCCTGCCGCCGGTGGTCGCGCTCATAGGATCGATCAGTGTACGCGGAGATCCTTGGGAGCTCCCGCACCGGTGGCGGGGGCCTGGGGCACCGCCGCTCGCGCCGTCGGCGCCGGCAGGGGCAGGAGCCGGCGGACCAGCAGCCCAACCGCGGCACCGAGCGCCAGCCCGGCCAGGACGTCGCTCACATGGTGCAGCCCGGTCTGGACCCGGGACCAGGCGACCCCCAGGGCCAGCAACCCGAGCGGTGCTCGCCAGCGCGGCCTCCCGTCGGCGAGAAGGATTGCCGCGGCCGCCGCCGAGGCGGCGTGCCCGGAGGGGAAGGAGGTGCTCGGCGGCCGCCGGGCGTGAAACTTGAGGGGGACGTCGCTGCCGGGCCGGTCACGCCGTGTGGCCCGCTTGACCAGTCCCTCCACCAGCGCGGTCTGGATGGCCACGGTGACGAGGGCTCGTGCCCCGGCCTGACGCCCCGTTTCGCGATCGGTCAGGGCCCTCACTAGGGCAATGGCGGCCCAGAGCTTGCTCCGATCGGCCGCCGAGGAGAGGAGATGCGCCGTGGCATCGATCGGCCCGCTGCGGCGGCCCGCCGCCCAGGCCTCGACCGCGCTGTCCAGCCCATGAATCCGTTGCAACAGCGGCGTCGGATGCCTCCGGTCGCGAGCGCTCGCCAGGGCTGCATCGCTCACACGCCTACTCCGATGGGAGGATGACGAAGGTGTAACAGGGCACCCTTCTGCGGTCCCGCTTCTGGCGGTAGTCGGCACCCTACTCTTACGATGCTCCATTCTCACCTCTCCCGCCGACAGATCGTCGCCGTCGCGGCCATCCTCCCGATCCTGGGGATGGCCGGCGCCAGCTCCGTGGGTGCCACGGCCAGCGGGCCGGTGACCCTCCAGCCGAGCTGGAGCTTCAGCACCGGCGCCACCACCGCAAACAGCCCCTACTGGGGAGCGCAGCCGTATGCCGGGGCCGCCGTGGGCGACCTCTTCGGCAACGGCCAGCGAGAGGTCGTCACCGCATTCCCCAACGGGAGCGTGTACGTCTTCAGCTCCAGCGGACAGGTCATGCCGGGCTGGCCCAAGAACGTGGGTGACGCCGTCGACACCACTCCGACACTCGCCGATCTCGACGGCAACGGCCGCCTCGAGGTCCTGGTCACCTCCCAGAACGGGTACGTCTACGCGTGGAATGGGGACGGGTCCAGCGTCCCCGGCTGGCCGGTCTTTGCCGGCTACGACTATCAGGAGTCGGGCGGCGTCTTCAATCCCGGCTTCCTCGGCGGCGTGGCGGTCGGTGACCTGTTTGGAAACGGCGAGGAGGACGTCGTGGCCTCGAGCCTCGACCACTTCCTGTACGCCTGGAACTTCGAGGGCCAGCTCCTGCCCGGTTTCCCCGTCGCCCTCTGGGACAGCGCGGTGCAGACACCGACGCTCGTGAATCTCGACAACAACGGGCAGCTCTGGATCATCGCGGGCGGCGACTCCCTCCCCAACCAGTGGGGCACTGCGGCGTGGTACGCCATCCCACCCACCGGCTGTCCCACCCCCAATGCCACCCTCTCGGGCTGTGAACACGCGAACGTCTGGCCCGTGGACCAGAACGAGGTCACGTGGTCGTCGGCGGCGGCCGGCAACCTCACCGGCAACGGCTCGCCGGAGATCGTGACCGGGACCGGCCACTTCTACAGCCAGACCATGGGACCGGCCAACCGTGGCGCGTACCTCCACATCCTGACCGCGCCCGGCGGCACCCTGGACACGCTGTCCACCTCGGGCGACGACTTCGGATCGCCGGCGCTCGGCAGTCTGAGCGCAAACGGCACGCTGGACATCGCCGAGCAGGATGAGAACTCGGTGGTCTATGTCTGGGGGCCGAGCGGCAACCTCCTCTGGAGCGCCAGCGCCCCCACGTCCGCCCCGGTGACCAACCTGGGCAGCCCGGCGATCGCCCCGATCAGCGGCGGTGCCGATGGCGTGTGGACGCCGGGCAACAGCTACATCTACGGATGGAGCGCGTCCGGCGGCATCGTCGACCAGGCCAACATCAATGCTGAGGGCGGGATCGGAGTGGCCTTCGCGACCCCGACGATCGCCGATCTCGGCACCGGGCAGCTCTTCATGATCGACACCTACGAGGTGGGCAGCGCGTACGCCATCAGCACGTTCGCGGTCCCGGGAACCTCCACCAACAGCATCCCGATCAACTCCTGGCCAACCTTCCACGGCAACAACCAGCACTCGGGCGGCGTGGTCCCGATCGCCACGGTGCCCACCGTCAACGGCGGTTCCACGGTCACGCACACGAACTTCACGCTCTCGTGGGGCACCCAGGGGAACGTCGCGGCGACCGGCTATGACGTCTGGGTATACCAGGCCTCACTGGGGTGGGACCTGTTCACCACCACCTCTGCCACCTCGACCACCTTCACCGGACTGCCAGGCGATACGTACTCGTTCTTCATCGACGCCCACAACCAGCTCGGCTCGGCGGACCTGACCAAGGTCCAGCAGGCCACCACCACCATCCCCTCCGGCGCCACCTCCTCGGCGGCCCTTCCCTTCGGTGCCATGTACAGCCTGAGCGCCTACGGTCAGCTGGGGCCCGTCTCCTCCCCGCTCATCTCCGGTGGCCCGATGTGGCCGCAGTGGCAGATCGCCAAGGCGGTGGCCGTCGACCCGTACAACCCGACCTACGGCCAGATCATGGACGGCTTCGGCGGTCTGCACCAGGTGGGGGGCGCGCCGGCGGCCACAGGTGGCCCCTACTGGCCTAACTGGACCATCGCCAATGACGTGGCGGTCATCGCCGGCAGCAAGGGCGCGAG
The DNA here is from genome assembly GCA_003141695.1 of Candidatus Dormiibacterota bacterium. Classification (GTDB taxonomy): domain Bacteria; phylum Chloroflexota; class Dormibacteria; order Aeolococcales; family Aeolococcaceae; genus Changshengia. Next base: position 43,349 of record PLNE01000152.1, on the reverse strand, counting down.
CGGCTACGTCCTGGACGGCTTCGGAGGCGTGCACCCCTTCGGCAACGCTCCGCCGGTTCAGGTCACCGGCTACTGGCCCAATTGGGACATCGCCATCAAGCTGGTGCTGATCCCGGGCACCGACAGCGGCTACGTCCTCGACGGCTTCGGCGGCCTCCATCCCTTCGCCGCAGCCGGCACGCCGATGCCCGCCGTGCCTCAGATCTCCGGCTACTGGCCAAACTGGACCATCGCCAACGACGTCGCGATCTGCCCGGGCGGCGGGGGCGGCTACGTCCTCGACGGCTTCGGCGGCATTCACGGCTTCGGTAGCCAGTACGGGAAAAACCCGACCAACTTCGCCTACTGGCCCGGCTGGGACATCGCCAGCTCCATCGTCATCACCGGCGCCGACTGCAGGAGCGGGTACATGCTCGATGGCTACGGTGGGGTCCACCCCTGGGACTCCAACGGGGCCAACGGAACGAGCACCTCCCCCGCAGTGCAGCAGACCCTCTACCTGCCCGGTCAGAACGTCTTCGTCTCCCTCGCCGCCGGGCGTCCGCCGGTCGGATAGCTCGCCGTCGCGGCTCCGCCGGGATTGTCTCGGCGGAGCCGCGCGCGGCAGGACGCGAGAGGAGCGCTAACCGGCCGTCCAGTTGGCTCGAGTGGACCAGGTCCATGTGGCCCGGGGCCGAGACGGGCTGACGCGCCGCGGGCGTCACGCCACTCGGGCGGCCGGCGGCTACCCCAGCTCGAGGCGCTCGATGCGACCCTCGCGGCAGTCCACGGTGGCGCTCAGGTGGTGGCTCAGCGGCCCGGCGGGCACCGGGGCCAGCGTCGGTCCCCAGACCACCTCGTCGTCCGCGACCTCCAGCTCGACGTCGACCTGGTCGGCGCCGTCCTCCCGCCAGTAGGCGGCGGTGACGCAGCGCTCCCCGCCGTCCTCCAGGGAGTGGGCCGCTCGCCCGATCAGGTGGTAGGGCTCAGGGTCGCTCTGCACCGCGTCGAGCGCCTCCTGATCCAGGTACTCGTCGAAGCGGGGCTGGTTGGGCGTGTCGATCCGGGCGAGATCGCCGAGGAGCCGGCTGAGCAGCTCCGACAGCCGGGTCGTCTCCGAGGCCCGCACCGCGGCATCCTTGTCCCAGCCGTCATCACGGGCCGGCTCCACATGGATAAACGTCATCTCTCTTCTCCCCTCCGCAGGCGGCAGCGGCCGCGCTCCGGACGCCGCATGATAACTGAGTTGGGCGAGATCCGCACCGTCTCCCCGATGGAGGGGGGCGGCCCCACGATCGCCCAGCCGAGGCTGCGCCCGCGCGTGCGGGGCGGCGTCACGGGTCGGAGCTCCGCATAGACTGCCCCGACGTGGAACCCGCCTCGAAAGACCGGCGTGGCGCGCGCCGGGCCGCCGCCGCCGCCGCCGCCGCCGGCACCGTCGTCCTGGGTCTCCTGCTCGCGGTGGCGATCGCGCGGCTCAGCCGGCAGGTCCCGCTCAACTCCGACCAGGCCAGTTCGGTGCTGGAGGGCTGGGCCATGGCCCACGGCAACGTGCTGCTCGGCGGCTGGACGCTCCCCTCCGACAGCTTCTTCACCGACAAGCTCCCCCTGCTGGCACTCCTGGAGAGGTTCCAGGGGCTGACCTCGGCGGTGGAGTACGAGGCCGCGGGCCTGCTCGGCGCCGGTGTCGTGCTGGCCGGGATCTGGCTGGCGGGCGGCCGGCTCCGAGGCCGCACCCGGGCGGTGGCGATGCTGGTGACCGGCGCCCTGCTCGCCGCCCAGACGCTGCTGCTCCCGAGCGCAGGCGAGTCCTTCCCTGCGGGCGTCCTGATCCCGGCCGGGAGCGACCACGCCGCCAGCCTCCTCCTCCTCCTGGTCGCGTGCCTGGCTCTCCAGGGCACCACGAGATCAAGGGCCTGGTGGACCGTCGTCGGGGTGGCCCTGGCGGCGGCGAGCATCGGTGACCCGCTCGCGGCGGTGGTGGGCGGCGGGGCCCTCGCCGGGATCGGAGGGCTCGACCTGGTCTTCGGGCGGCGGGACGGCACCCGGCGCGATCTGCTCCTCGTCTGCGTGGGGGTCGCCTCGGCGGTCAGCGCGCCGGTGGCCTGGTGGGGGATCCGGAGGCTGCGCGGATTCACCGCCGCTCCCCTGCTCGGGGGCGGGTACGGGCTGCCGGCACCGGTCTCCTCCCTGAGCCACAACCTCTCCGTGGGAGGCCGTGCCCTCCTCACCGTGTTCGGAGCCGACGTCCTCGACCAACCGGCCGGCCTCGCCTGGGGCTCTCTCCTCCTCCACCTCGGCGGCCTGCTCCTGGTCGTGGCGTCCCTGCTCTTCCTGCTCCGGCCTCGACGCTGGCTCCGCCTCGACGCGGTGGCGCGGGTCCTCGCCCTCGGCATGCTCATCGACGCCGCCGCCTACCTCGTCGGCCAGCAGGCCACCGACGTCACCTCGGCCCGCTACCTCGTTCCCTTCCTGGGCTTTGGAGCCGTGCTCGCCGGGCGCGAGGCCGTCCCCCGGCTGATGGCGCGATGGCCCCGCCTCTGGCTCGGCCTGGTCGCCCTGGGCGCCGCCTATGCCGCCGTCTTCGCGGCCGGTGCCATCACCGCCCAGCCGGGGGCGGCGCCGCTCACGGCGGTGACCGCCTGGCTGTCAGATCACGGGGCAGCCCAGGGCCTGGGCACGTACTGGGACGCCAACGTGGTGACGGTGAGCACCAAGGGTGCGATCACGGTCCGGGCGGTCAGTCCGACCTCCGATTCGCTGACACCGTTCCTCTGGCACACCACGGTGTCGTGGTACGACCCCCAGCACGACCGCGCCACCTTCGTCCTCCTCGACGAGAGCGACAGCAGCGATCGAGCCGTCGTCGAGAAGTCCCTGGGCACGCCGAGCGAGATCACCACGGTGGCCGGCACCACGATCATGGTGTGGCCCGGAAATGTATTGGGTGACCTCTCGCCACCCTGAGGACGGACGGACAGCGGCGACCCGGGTGGGGCGGCCGGATCCGGCCCACTAGACTGGCTCGACGTGGAGCACAGGCCACCTGCCCAGCCCATCTACCTCGACCACGCCGCGACCACCCCGCTGGACCCCGAGGTGCACGCGGCGCTCCTGCCCTGGTTGGGAGAGCAGTTCGGCAACCCCTCCTCGGCCCACGGGCACGGCCGGCGGGCCCGTGCCGCCGTCGACGACGCCCGCGACCAGGTCGCCGCGGCCGCCGGCTGCGCGTCGAGGGAGGTGATCTTCACCTCGGGCGGGACCGAGGCCGACAACCTCGCCCTCCGCGGGGTGCTGGAGCGGTGGGGGGCGGAGTGTGGCCACCACCTGGTGGTGAGCGCCGTCGAACACGAGGCCGTCCTCACCACCGCCCAGGGGCTGGCTGAGGCCGGTCGGGCTGAGCTGACCGTCATCGACTGCGATCGGCAGGGGCGGATCGATCCCGCCCTGGTGGCCGCTGCCGTCCGACCCGACACCGTGCTGGTCTCGGTGATGCTCGCCAACAACGAGGTGGGGACCGTCCAGGACGTGCCGGCCATCGCTGCCGCCGTCCGTGCCCGCAACCCGCGATCCCTGGTGCACACCGATGCGGTCCAGGCGCTCGGAAGGCTGCGCCTCGGCATCGGCGCTCTGGGGGTGGACCTCCTCAGCCTCAGCGCCCACAAGGCGTACGGGCCCCAGGGGGTGGGCGCGCTGGTGGCCAGGCACGGTGTCTTCCCCGCCGCCCAGATCACCGGCGGCGGCCAGGAGCGTGAGCGCCGGTCCGGTACGGAGAACGTGGCCGGCGTCGTGGGATTCGGCGCGGCCGCCGAGCTTGCGGGGCGCCGCCAGGAGACGGACGCGGCGGAGCTCTCCCGTCTAGCTGGTTGGCTGACCGACCTACTAATAGGGAGCGTTCCCGGCCTGGAGCCCACCGGCGATCCGCAAGTCCGGCTCCCCGGCCTCTGCAGCTTTGTGGTCCGGGGGTGCCGGAGCGAGCTGCTCCTCGCCGTCCTCGACGAGCTGGGGGTCTCAGCCTCCGCCGGGAGTGCCTGCTCCAGCGGGGCGCCCGTGCCCTCCCACGTCCTCGCCGCCATGGGCTTCGGCGATCTGGCCGGCAGCGCGCTGCGGCTCAGCCTGGGGCGGTTCACGACCGGCGCGGAGGTCGAGGCCGCTGCCGAGCGGGTCCGGATCTCCGTCTCCCGCGTCCGCGACGGCGGCTGACCGCCCCCACCGGCTACAATTCCCGGTATGACGGTCGGGATTTCGACGGCGGCGTCGTTCAGCATGCGGGTGAGCTCCAAGGCTCACTACGGCCTGCGGATGATGACCGAGTTCGCCAGGGCCTACGGGAGGGGCCCGATGAGCCTCGCCGAGGTATCCCGGAACGAGCACCTGCCCCTCTCCTACCTCGAGCAGCTCGCTGCCCAGCTCCGCCGCGGTGGCCTGGTCGATTCCACCCGTGGCGTCCACGGCGGCTACCGCCTCACCCGGCGGCCCGATTCGATCTCGGTGCTCGACGTGATCCAGGTGGTGGAGGGAGAGGTGGCCCCGGTGGAGTGCGTCTCCCACGACTACGTCCAGGGCACCTGCGTCCGGGAGGGCGACTGCGCCTCCCAGACCCTCTGGCGCCGGCTCAAGGCGTCGATCGATACAGTGCTCAGCCAGACGACCCTGCAGGAGCTGGTCACCGACCACGCCCTGGTCGACAGCTTCGCCCCGCTGCCCCTCCTCACCGGACGGATGGGGCTGCGCGCGGTTCAGGAGGTGGCCCATGTCTGAGATCGCCGAGCAGGCCCGGGTGGTGGCCGCGACCAACGCTGCGGGCGCGCCGCCCACCGCGGAGCTGCACGTCGACGGCCTCCGGGTGTCGGTGGAGGGCAAGCCGATCCTGGACGGCGTGGACCTGCGCGTCCCGGTCGGCCAGGTCCATGTCCTGATGGGGCCCAACGGCTCCGGCAAGTCGACCCTCGCCTACAGCCTGATGGGCCACCCCAAGTATCAGGTGACCGGCGGTGCGGCGAGCTTCGACGGCCAGGATCTGCTGGCTCTGACCCCCGATCGCCGGGCCAAGCTCGGCCTCTTCCTCTCCTTCCAGAACCCGATCGCCATCCCCGGGGTGACCACCGTCAACTTCCTCCGTGCGGCACTCCGGGCCCAGGGGAAGGAGCTTCCTGCCCGCGAGTTCATCGCGCGGCTGGGGGAGGAGATGACGGCGCTCCGGATGGACGCGAGCTTCCGCTCCCGCTACATCAACGACGGCTTCTCCGGCGGGGAGAAGAAGCGGGCCGAGACCCTCCAGCTCGCCATGCTGGAGCCCCGTCTCGCCATCCTCGACGAGCCGGACTCCGGTCTGGACGTCGACGCCCTGCGCATCGTGGCCGACGGAGTCCTCCGGATCATGGAGAAGAGCGAGGGGCGGATGGGCGTGCTGCTCATCACCCACTACTACCGGATCCTGGAGAACCTCACGCCCGACCGGGTCCACATCATGCACCAGGGCAGGATCGTCGACAGCGGCGGTCCGGAGCTGGCCCACCTGATCGAGCGCGAGGGTTACGACCCCTACACCACCGCGACCAGTCCCCCCGGGACGGAGGTCTCACGCCCATGACGGTACAGGCCCACGAGCTGACCAAGGACTACAAGTTCGGCTTCCACGATGTCGACGTCTCGGTGTTCCGCACCGAGAAGGGGATCTCGCCCGAGGTGGTCGCCGCCATCTCCGACCACAAGCAGGAGCCGGCGTGGATGCTCAAGTTCCGCCTCAAGGCGCTGGAGCACTTCTTCAAGCGGCCCATGCCCAACTGGGGCGCGGATCTCTCCGGCATCAACTTCGACAACATCTACTACTACATCAAGCCGGTCGACGAGATGGGGCGGAGCTGGGACGACGTCCCCGACTCGATCCGGAACACCTTCGATCGCCTCGGCATCCCCGCGGCGGAGCAGAAGTTCCTGGCCGGGGTCTCGGCTCAGTACGACTCCGAGGTCGTCTACCACAGCATCCGCGACGACCTCAGCAAGCTGGGAGTGCTCTTCAGCGACTGCGACACCGGCCTGCGCGAGCACGAGGAGCTCTTCAAGCGCTACTTCGGCACCGTGATCCCGCCCAATGACAACAAGTTCGCGGCCCTGAACAGCGCGGTGTGGTCGGGCGGCTCCTTCGTCTACGTCCCCAAGGGGGTGCGCGTCGACATCCCGCTCCAGGCCTACTTCCGGATCAACAGCGACAACATGGGCCAGTTCGAGCGGACGCTGATCATCGCCGACGAGGGCTCCTACGTCCACTACATCGAGGGCTGCACGGCCCCCACCTACTCCAACGACTCCCTGCACGCCGCGGTGGTCGAGATCATCGCCGAGAAGGGTGCCCACGTCCGCTACACCACCATCCAGAACTGGTCGGACAACGTCTACAACCTGGTCACCAAGCGGGCCATCGCCAAGGAAGACGCGACCATCGAGTGGATTGACGGGAATTTGGGCTCCAAGGTGACGATGAAGTACCCCTCGATCTACCTGATGGGCGAGCGTGCCCACGGGGAGGTCCTCTCCGCCGCCTTCGCCGGCAATGGTCAGCACCAGGACGCGGGCAGCAAGTGCATCCACGTGGCGCCCAACACGACGAGCAACGTGGTCAGCCGCTCGATCTCCAAGGGGACCGGGCGCACCTCCTACCGCGGCCACATCCGGGTCCTCCCCAAGGCGACCAACGTGAAGGCCAACGTCCGCTGCGACGCGCTCCTCCTCGACGAGGAGTCCCGGAGCGACACCTACCCCTACATGGACATCGAGAACCCGGACGTCACCTTCGGCCACGAGGCCTCGGTGTCCAAGGTGGGCGAGGACCAGATCTTCTACCTCCAGTCCCGGGGCATCGACGAGGTGCAGGCGACCGCGCTCATCGTCAACGGCTTCTTCGAGCCCTTCGTCAAGGAGCTGCCGATGGAGTACGCGGTGGAGCTCAACCGGCTGCTGGCGCTCTCCATGGAGGGGTCGATCGGGTGACGGTGGCGTCCAGAACGCCGATCTCGGCGTCAGCTCCGCTGCTCGGTCGGTCACGCACCTCAGTGCGCTCCCTCCCTGCGCTGCTCGCTTCCTTGACCTCGGCGCCCTGGAGCGCCGCCGTCTGATGGCAGAGGCAGCGACCGCGACCGGGGTCGTCTGCCGGGAGACCCTCGACGCCAGAGTCGCGGGCAGCCCGGCGTGGCTCGCCGACCGCAGGACGGCGGCCTGGGACGCCTTCTCGGCGATGCCGGCGCCGTCCTCGTCACGCGACGAGGACTGGCGGCGCACCGACATCGCCAAGCTCCACCTCGACCGTTTCGCCGCAGCGGGAACCCCCGCGCGCGAGCTGGTGGAGCTGGCCCAGAGCCGCCACGCCACGGCCCTCCCCGGAGCGGCGCTGGTCCTCTGCGGCCCGGACGGAGGTGTGACCGTCGAGAACGCCGAGTCGCTGCTCGCCCAGGGGGTGATCGTCTCCTCCCTCGAGGAGGCGGCGGAACGCCATCCCGACCTGGTCCAGCGCGGTCTCTCCGGCATCGGCATCGGTGAGTCCTATTTCGTGGCCATGTGGAACGCGCTCTGGCGGGGCGGCGTCTTCATCCACGTCCCCGCCGGGATGCAGGCGGTGGCCCCGGTCTGGATCGCACATCTCGCCGCCGGGGACGAGCAGGCGTCCTTCCCCGCCACCCTGGTGGTGCTCGACGACCACGCCTCGCTGACCCTGGTCGAGGACCTCGTCGGCCCGGCCGACCCGGCTCCCCGCCTCTCCGTGGCCGTCACCGCCTTCCAGCTCGGAGAGGACGCCCGCCTCGACGACATCCCCGTGCAGCAGCTCCCCCCCGAGACCTGGCACTTCTCGACCCGCCGGGCCAACTGCGGCACGAGCGCCCACTACCGCCTGTTCGGCGCCACCCTCGGCGCTCGGCTGCAGAAGGCCTACTGGGACGTGATCCTGGAGGGCCGCGGCTCCGAGGCGGACGTCTTCGCGGTCTGCTTCGCGGACGCCCACCAGCACATCGACCACCAGTCCCTCCAGCTCCATCGCGGACCGGACACCAGGAGCAATCTGCTCCTCAAGGTGGCCGCACGCGACCACGCCCAGAGCGTCTACGGGGGCCTGATCGACGTCCTGCCCGGAGCCATCCACGCGGACGGCTACGTGGTCAACCGCAACCTCCTGCTCAGCCAGGGGGCCAGCGCCAGTGGCGTCCCGCGGCTGGAGATCAAGGCCAACGACGTCCGCTGCGGGCACGGGACGACGGTGGGCCACGTGGACGACGAGGAGCGCTTCTACCTGATGGCGCGCGGCATTCCAGCGGACGACGCCGAGAGGCTGGTGGTCCGCGGCTACTTCGCCGATGTCCTCGACCGCGTCCCCCTCGAGACCACCCGGGAGTGGCTGCTCGCACTGGTCGACGCCGAGATCGGAGATGGGGGTGGGGGCGGCCTCGACGCCGACGAGGTCGCTCCGTGATCGCGGACCAATGGGTGATGGTGGCCCGGGCGGCCGACATCCCTCCGGGACACGCGGCGCGGGTCGAGGTCGATGAGGTGCCGATCGCGATCTTCAACGTCGAGGGGCGGCTGCACTGCGTCGACGACACCTGCACCCACCAGGAGGCCTCGCTCTCCGAGGGCGACCTGGACCTGGAGCGCTGCGCCATCGAGTGCCCGCTGCACGGCTCGGCGTTTGACCTGCGCACAGGTGACCCCATCACCCTGCCCGCAGTGGAGCCGGTGCGCGTCCACCGGGTGGAGGTCGCCGACGGCATGATCAGGGTTGCCCTGAGTGGCTGAATCCATGGCCACGACCATCGACCCCGCCACCGCCCCCTCCCTGGACCTGGAGCGTATCCGCGCCGACTTCCCGATCCTCGACCGCGAGGTGGGCGGGAACCCGCTCACCTACCTGGATTCCGCGGCCACCTCCCAGAAGCCGATCCAAGTTATGGACGCAGTCGACCGTTACTACCGGCGCAGCAACGCCAACGTCCACCGCGGCGTCCACCAGCTGGGAAACGAGGCGACCGATCGTTTCGAGGCGTCGCGGGTGAGGGTCGCCGGATTCATCGACGCCGACCCGCAGGGCCTGGTCTTTGTCCGCAACACCACCGAGGCGCTGAACCTGGTCGCCGGCTCCTACGCCCGGGAGCTGCTCCAAAAGGGCGACCGGATCGTGCTCACCCTGATGGAGCACCACAGCAACCTCGTCCCCTGGCAGCTGGCCGCCGAGCGCGCCGGGCTCCAGCTCGCCTTCATCGGCCTGACCGAGGACGGCCGCCTCGAACTCTCCAACCTCGACGAGCTGCTCGCGCCGCCCACCCGGCTGCTCAGCCTCACCCACCAGTCCAACGTGCTCGGCACCGTGAACGACATCGCGGCGATCACCGCGGAGGCCCACCGGCGGGACGTGCTGGTCTGCCTCGACGGCGCCCAGTCGGTGCCCCACATGCGGGTCTCGACGAGGGAGCTGGGGGTGGACTTCCTCGCCTTCTCCGGCCACAAGATGTGCGGCCCGATGGGGAGCGGCGCGCTCTGGGCCCGGCCCGAGCTGCTGGAGCGGATGCCCCCCTTCCTGGGCGGGGGCAGCATGATCGCCAAGGTGGAGCTGGAGCGCTCCACGTGGAACACGGTCCCCCACAAGTTCGAGGCGGGGACCCCCGACGTCGCCTCGGCGGTGGGCCTCGCCGCCGCCTGCGACTACCTGGACGAGGTGGGGATCGAGCGCATCCACGCCCACGAGCAGGGATTGGTCCGCCACATGATCGACGTCCTCGACGAGTCGGGGGCCACCGTGTACGGCCCCCGGGACCTTGCCATCCACGGGGGCGCAGTGAGCTTCAACGTCGCCGACGTCCACCCCCACGACACCGGCACCATCCTCGACCGCCTCGGCATCGCGGTGCGGGCGGGGCATCACTGCTGCCAGCCGCTGATGCGGGAGCTGGACGTCCCGGCCACCGCGCGGGCGTCCGTGTACCTCTACAACACCCACGAGGAGATCGACCGGCTGGGCGAGGGGATCGCGGAGGTGCGCCGGGTCTTCCGTGTCTGACCTGAATCGGGTGCGCGGGGCGGTCATAATCACCGAACCGTGAAGCCTGGTCATTCGAAGGGGAGCCCGGCGCCGGTCGGAGTTCCGGATGTCAGCGTGATCGAGGCCGGCGGGGACGTGACCGCGCTCATCGCCGCCCTCGGGCGCCAGAGCGACCCTGAGGTGCGCAGCCTCGCCGCCATGGCGTTGGGCAGGGTCGGCGGGCCGGCCGTGCCTGCCCTCGTCGCCGCCCTCGGGCACCGCGGGCCGGACACCCGCTATGGGGCCGCCTGGGCGCTGGGGGAGATCGGCGACCCCATCGCCATCCCGGCCCTCGTCGCCGCCCTCATGGATCGGGACGGAGACGTGCGCAGGGGCGCCGGCGCCGCCCTCGGTCGCATCGGGGCACCCGCGGTCGAGCCCCTCCTGGCCGCTCTCGCCGACCGAAAGGCGGACGTGCGAGCGGTGGCCGCCGCGGCGCTGGGCGCTATCGGCGACGCCTCGGCGGTGGACCCCCTCCTCGGCGCTCTCAGGGACCGCAGCGGGGCGGTGCGCTCTGGTGCCGCCCAGGCACTGGGCCGGATCGGCGATGCCTCCGCCGTGGAACCCCTGGTGACCCTGCTCGGCGCCCGCGACGGAGGGACGCGCGGGAGTGCCGCTCAGGCGCTCGGCCGGGTCGCCGACATTCGGGCCGTCCCACCCCTCATCGCCGCCCTGGCGGACCCGGACGGCGAGGTCCGCTGGGACGTCGTCCAGGCGCTGGCCGGGATCGGCGATGCGCGAGCCGTCGAGGCGCTGACCGCCGCGCTCCAGGACGGCGACGAGGGGGTGCGCCGGGCCGCTCGCGCGGCGCTCGAGACGATCAGCGGGGCTCTCGACCCTCCCTGAGAGCGGGCGGCTCCTGAGGGTCAGACCGGAGGGATCAGCCGACCCCGAGCGTGCCCCAGACCTCGAGCTTGCCCCGCACCGCCTCGATGACGGCGTCGGTGAACTGGTCGGTGAGCGAGTGCCCACCGAGGTCGGCGGTCCGGGTGCCGTGCCGCACCGTCTCGAAGACAGCCTCATAGATGGCACGGGAGGCGGTCCGGACCTCGTCGCCCGGCATGAGGCCGAGCACCGACGCGCAGGCCAGGATCATCGCCATCGGGTTGGCCAGGTTCTTGCCCCGGAGCGCCGGTGCGGTGCCGTGCGGGGCCTCCGCCATCACGACGCTCGGGGTGAGCGAGTCGCCCGTGAAGCCGATCAGCACCGACTCGGCGCCGGCGATCGACCCGAAGAGGCCGAGCACCAGGTCGCTCATGCAGTCGCCGTCGCGGTTCAGGGTGGGGATGACCAGGGAGTCCCCGCCCTGATTGAGCAGCAGGGCGTAGGTGGCGTCGATGAGCTGGGGCTCGTAGTCCACCTCCGGGTGGCGCTGGGCGGCGGCGTCCATCTCCTCCTTGAGCAGCCCCTCGTACACCGGCGAAACCGTGTACTTGGGCCCGCCGAAGACCCGGGCACGGGTCCTCGCCGCATGGACAAAGGCGAACTCCGCCACCTCCCGGCAGATCGACCTGGAGATCCGCTCGGTGCGGAAGGCGACCTCGTCATCGCCCGCTCCCTCTCGCCACTCCTTGGCCCCGTAGGCGTCGCCGACCGCCATCCGGACCACGCTGATGGGGGCGCTCACCCCGGCGATGGGGATCACCCCGGGGATCCGGCGCCCGGTGCGGAGGATCACCGTGCCCCCGACCTCGGCGCGGAGGATGGCGTTGGGGCTGCCCACGTCCCCCTGCCCCTCGGGGGTGACGGTCGCCGCCTTGAGCCCATAGCCGGTCTCACGCATGGCGTGGCTCGCCTCGATCACCACCCGGTTCTGGGTGGCACGCCGGTTCTCCAGGCTCAGGTCGTGGTGGCGCAGCTCGAGCTGGGTGCCGAGGACGTCCGCGTCCAGCACGCGGAGGGCTTCGACGAGCAGCTCCTCGCCGGTCTCGTCGCCGTGGAGGACCTGGAGGGTGATGGACATTGAACGGTCAATCTACCAGCGCGCGGACCGTGGCCAGCTCAGGTGGGCGGTCCGTAGACCCAGGTGTCGGCGATGTCGGCGGTGTTGTTGACGGCGCCCCCGAAGAGCACCACCTGACCACTGGCCGCGTCGTACGCCATCTGCGCGTAGAACCGCGCCGGCGGCGAGATTGCCGGATGGAGCTGCTTCCAGGCGTTGCCGGTCCAGGCCCAGAGATCGTTCAGCGGCGCCCCCATGGTGAACGATTCAACCTGGCTCGCCGACGCAGGCGTGAACCCGCTCACGGCGGCGCCGCCGAAGAGGAGTGCCTCGCCCAGAGCCGAGTCGTACACCATGCTCGCACCCACCCGGGCCGACGGGCCTCCCATGGTCGAGATCGGCGACCAGTCGCTGCCATCCCACGCCCACATGGTCTGGGAAGGATCGCCGTAAAGGAGCATCTGGCCGGTCGCGGAGTCGTAGACCATCTGCACATCCAGGGTCTGCCCCCCGATGGACGACGGCGGTGACGTATCCGGTGAGAGCTGCTGCCACGTCGACCCATCCCAACTCCACGTGGACGACTGGTTCATGGGCGCGGACGACGCTGCATCGAGGTTGTAGCCGGGAGAGGGAGACCAGAGCACGAGCGTCTTGGTGGCCGGGTCGTAGGCCATGGCGCCGTCGCTATCAGGGACCGGCTGATCGTAGCCGGGCGCCGTCTCGGCCCACGTGTCCGTCCACGTCTGCCCGTTCCACTGGCTCGTGTCCAGGCTGCCGCAACTCGGCACCCAGATGAGGTCGACGGTGCCCGTGGCGTCGTCGTAGGCGTTCGGCACGCCGAACACCCCCGGCGCATCGGTTGAGACCTGCTTCCACCCCGAACCGTCCGAGGTCCAGGTGTCCGTGTACACGTCGCGCCCGATAGGCCCGCAGCTGGCTTCTCCGCCGCTCACCACCACCGTCTGCGTGGCGTCGTCATAGGCCACCACTGCGGAGTCACGCGGGAGCGGAGCCGTCGCGGGGTGCAGCTCCGACCACGTGTCCGCAGTCGTGGATGCGGTCGGCTTCGGCGAGCTGGAGGACGCGGCTGCGCTGGTGAGGCGGGCGGTTGCAGGCCCCCCGCCGGTAAGAAGGACCGCCGCTGCGACGACCATCAGGACGGTCCGATGTGCGGCACGGCGTCGACCGCGGGTCGAGCGTGTGAGCCTCCCTTGATCCGTGGGCTCCTAGCGATCGTCCACGTAGCGGGAATGAAGACGGCGAAAGCCGGTGACGGTCGGGCGGGTCAGGCGCATGTCGCGTGCAGGATGGCGGCTCCGACGGCCCAGACATCGCTCGAACTCAGCGTCACCACGCCCACCAGGGGGCTGGTGCCCACCGTAGCTAGCGGGATGCCCCGGCGCTGGACGTTTCCCATTGCCACGTGAACGGGCGCGAGAAGCCGCAGGTTACGCCGCCCGATGGTGCGGCAGCAGGGCGCTGCCCACGTCCCCCATCACGCCGTAGTTACCCATTAAACCATCAAGCTGGTACCATGCGTCGATGGCTAAGACCACGTTGGAGTTGCCGGACGACCTGATGCGTGCCGCCCGGATCCGCGCCGTGAACGAGGGACGACGGCTCAAGGACGTGCTGGCCGACCTGCTCCGGCGTGGGCTGGCCAGCGAGGGGGACCGCCTGGAGGGGCGCCGGCGACAGGTGCGGCTTCCGCTCGTCGTCTGTGCTCACCCGGCCCTCCCTGGCTACGAGCTGACTCCCGATCGGGTGGCCGAGCTCCTGGTGGCAGAGGAGGCGGAGCGCTCGACATCGTGAACCTCTGCGACGTCAACCTCTGGCTGGCGCTGACGCTGTCCGGGCACGCTCACGCAGCGGCGGCGCGGCGCTGGTTCGACCAGATGGCCGTGCCCGGAAGCGTCCTCTTCTGCCGGGTGACCCAGCAGGCGTACCTCCGGCTGCTCACCAACGCCGCCGTGCTCGCGCCCTACGGGAATCCGCCGCTCAGCAACCGAGAGGCGTGGGCCGCGTATGAGGCGCTCCTCGCCGATGATCGCGTGATGCTCCGGGCTGACGAGCCTCCGGGGATCGAGGCCCGATGGAGGGAGCTGACGCTCCGCGACACGGCCGCCCCGAAACTGTGGATGGACGCCTACCTGGCCGCCTTCTCGATCTCAGCCGGCTACCGGATGGTCACGACGGATGCTGCCTTCGGTCAATTCCCCCGCCTCGACCTGGTGCTGGTGGCCTGAGGCCCTCCACCACGGGTCCGTGTGCAAGCCGAGCTCAGGCGGGCGGTCCGTAGACCCAGGTGTCGGCGATGTCGGCGGTGTCGTTGACGGCGCCCCCGAAGAGGACCACCTGGCCGTCGTCTCCATCGAAGGCCATCTGCGCGTAGAAGCGAGCCGGCGGCGAGGTCGCCGGGTGCAGCTGCTGCCAGATGCTGCCGTTCCAGGCCCAGAGGTCGTTGAGCGGCGCGCCCAGGGTGTAGGTCTCGTCCTGGCTTGCCGAGGCCGAGGAGTTGGCGGTCACGGTGTCTCCCCCGAAGAGCAGGGCCTCATCCAGGGCGGAGTCGTAGATCATGCTGGAGCCCACGCGGGGTGAGGGACCGCCGCTCCCCGACAGCTCCGACCACTTGCTCCCATTCCACGCCCACATCGCCTGCGAGTGATCCCCGTAGAGGAGGACCTGGCTGGTCGCCGTGTCGTAGACCATCTGCACGTCCTGGGAGTCACCGAGCGAGGGCGGCGGCGACACCGAGGGCGAGAGCTCGCTCCAGGTGGTGCCGTCCCAGCTCCACGTCGTCGACCCGGAAGGGGTGGTGGTCGACGTCGGGCTCTGCTCAAAGGGCGGCGAGGGGGACCAGAGGATGATCGTCTGCGTCGAGGCGTCGTAGGCCATGGCGCCGTCGACGTCCGGCCAGGCCGTCTGCTCGCTCTCCGCCCCGTTCGCCGCGCTCCAGCTCTCGCCGTTCCACTCCGACGTTGCCGGCCCGTCCGCACAACCCGGGTACCAGAGGACGTCGAAGGTCTGGGTGGCGCCGTCATAGGCCGCCGGCACCCCGAAGACGGGCGGGGCGTTGGTCGCCACCTCCTTCCAGGCCTTGCCGTTCCAGGTCCAGGTGTCCTGGTACACCTCGCGGCCGAGGGGGCCGCAACCGGCTTCCCCGCCACTGATCACGACGGTGCTCGTGCTCGTGTCGTAGGCCACCTCCGCGGAGTCGCGGGGGAGCGGGGCCGTGGTGGGAAGCAGCTGCGACCAGTCGTCGGTGGCCGCGGATGCGGCCGGGGTGACCGAGGGCGACGGCGCGGCGGCGCTGGTGACGAGAGCCGTGGCGGGCCCCCCGGCCACCATGACGACGGCGACCGCCGCACCGATCAGGTGGGTCCGCCGCGCGCTGAGCCGTCGCGCACGGGCCGAGGCGATGACGCCTATTTGGCCCCCGGCGTCGAGGTGACCGCTCGTGTCCATGGGACTGAGATTCTTCGGCTTGGTTACCGGCCGGTAGGTCAGGCGCATGTCGCGTGCACGATGCTCGTTCCTCCGACCGCCCAGAGCCCTCCCGGCCCCTCGGCGACCCCGGTGAGATAGTCGAACGGCTCCCCGTTCACCGTGTACATCGGCTGCCAGGAGACCCCATCCCAATGGAGGATGACGGCTCCGACCGCCCAGGCATCCTCCGCGTTGACCGTCACCACGCCCGCCAGCGCGCTGGTGCCCGGGGCGAAGCTGTTGGCGCCGGAGCCGCTCGCCGGATATCCGGCTCGGTTGACGACCGTCGTCACGGCCAGGCTCGGCACCAGATGCCACCCGGTGAAGCTCGACGTCCCGAAGGCCAGCCCGAGCTGGAGCGTCAGCGCCGAGCCCGGAAGCGCCCCTCCGACCGCCCAGAGGGTTCCGCCCGACGATTCGGACGCGGAGGTGAGCAGGTCATCGGCTGCCGAACTGCCCCCGGAGAGGGGTTCGGGGAGGGTGGTATCGGGGGCCGGGACCGCCGACCACGACGTGCCATTCCAGTGCTCGGTGAGGGTTTCCCACGGGCTCGGGGCGTAGGTCTGCACCCCCATGTCGGTCTCGTAGCCACCGACCAGCCACACGTCGTTTGCCGAGCCTGCAGCGACACCGAGGAGCGCGACGCTTCCGATGGTGGCGCCGGTGGCAGGCGGGGTCCCAGCCTGGGCAAGGGCCCAGTCGGGAGGTGCGGGCTCTGGGTCGGGAACATTGACGATCGCCCAGTAGGTGCCGTTCCAATGCTCGACCAGCGGCTGCGCGGCCACGAAACCGCCCATGTCGTAGGTGAGAGGCCATTCGGTCACGCCCACCGCCCACACGTCGCCCGTGCTGATGGCCGTGATGGAGGTGAGGACGTCCCACGGCTCCACCCCGTCACGGGCAGCGATATCAGGGGCGTTGACGATTGACCAGGCCGTGCCGTTCCAGTGCTCGGTGAGGGTCTGGACCGCGGTCGACTGAGGCTGTCCCAGGGAGCTGTAAGAGACGCCGGGTGTCCCGATGTACCCCGCCGCCCAGATGTCCGCCGTGGAGACGGCGGCAACGGCAGTGAGCTGGTCGCCACCCAGCGTGGCCGCGTTGCTGGCGTCGGGGCTCTTGACGATGGACCAGGCGGTGCCGTTCCAGTGCTCGGTGAGTGTCGTCGCCGCCTGGCCTGCCGGCGCCGAGGAGCCCACGGCCCAGACGTCGATCGAGGAGACGGCCGCCACTCCTGCGAGCTGGGTGCTGGCGGCGGCGGCGGCGGCGGGCACCAGGGCGGCGCTCAGCTGCCAGGTCGGGGCGCACACAGCAGCCGATCCGCCGCCTGACGGAGAGGCAGATCGAGCCGCCGATGGCGAGGGCGTCCGCACGCCGCTGGCCGAGCTGCATCCGGCCGCCATGGTCAGGATCGCCGTCGCGGCCAGGGGGACGCCCCAGCGCTCGATTCTGCTCACACCGGCGGCACCAACCCTCACGACTAC
This sequence comes from Candidatus Dormiibacterota bacterium, assembly GCA_003141695.1. Classification (GTDB taxonomy): domain Bacteria; phylum Chloroflexota; class Dormibacteria; order Aeolococcales; family Aeolococcaceae; genus Changshengia. The sequence goes on along the minus strand of PLNE01000152.1, from coordinate 26,395 downwards.
GGAAACAGGCGGCAGCAGCCCGAGGTTACGCCGCCGGAACGGGCGGAGGCGGTGTGCGCCCCCGGCTCGGCCTGGGGGCTGTCTCATGGCGCCCGACGGCCCCTGCGCCCCGCAGAGGCGCCGTGGTGGTGAAGCGACGGAACATCCGTGCGCCAAAATGGGGCCTGGGTCGCGGGCGCCCAGGTACAATGTTGAGTGTGCAAGTCGGGATTACGCCGGTCGATGACGACCTCTATCGCGAGCTCATCCTCGACCACTATCGCAACCCTCGCCGGCGCGGGAGCGTCGATCACGCGGATGGGAGCCTGGACGCTGACAACCCACTCTGCGGCGACGAGATCACTCTGACCTGGCGCCTCGAGGGTGATCGCCTGTCCGAGATCGCCTTCACGGGCAAGGGCTGCTCGATCAGCCAGGCGGCGGCCAGCATGCTCTGCGACCAGGTGGCCGGGCTGCCCAGGAAGGAGGCTGTCGACCTGGCGCGTAGGTACCGCCAGATGCTGGTGGCAGACGGGCGACCGGACGAGCTCGGGGACCTGGAGGCGCTCCAGGGGGTGCGGGCGTACCCGGTCAGGGTCAAGTGCGCCACGCTCGCGTGCAGTGTGATCCTCCGGGCCCTCGACTCAGCGCAGGAAGGAGACGCGGCATGAGCGATGAACCGACCGTGGCCGTCAGCCCGCTCGAGGGGGCCGCGCCGACCCAGTCCGGGCCCGGCACCAGCCTCCGGGCCTCCGACGAGATGATCCGTGAGGCCCTCTCGGAGGTCTACGACCCGGAGATCGGGATCGATGTGGTCTCCCTCGGACTCGTCTACGGGTCAGCCATCGACGAGAGCGGGCTGCTCACCGTCGACATGACCCTGACCTCGCCCTACTGCCCGCTGGCCAGCATCCTGCAGAGCCAGGTCCACGCCGTCTGCGCCCCGCTCCCGGGCGTCGAGGACGTGCGGGTCAACCTGGTCTGGGACCCGCCGTGGGACCCCCGCACCATGGCCTCGGACGAGGTCAAGCTGGAGCTCGGCATCTACTGAGGGCGACGGAGTGAGGAGCGAGGGCCGCAGGCCTTCGCTCCGAGCGAAGGACCCCCCAGTACGCGCAACGAATACTAGCGGCGGCACGGTCCCTGAGGATCCGAGTGTGTCCCTCTCCTCTGAGCACCTCTTCGACAAGGCGCAGGCGGATGCGCTGCTCCCCCGCCTGGTGGATCTGATCCGCGGCCTGCAGGAGGCAGCCGGCTCCGACGCTGCGGTGGAGGGGCGCGAGCGTCTGGCCCATGCCGGCCGATCCAACGGCTCGCCCGAGGCCGCCGCATCGGTCTTCCAAGCCGCAGCCAAGATACAGGCTCTGCTCGATGAGGTCGACGAGATGGACGTCATCCTCCGCGACCTGGCCACCGGCCTCTGCGACTTCCCGTCGGTGAGGGAGGGCCGGCCGGTGTACCTCTGCTGGCGGCTCGGCGAGGACCAGGTCGGCTGGTGGCACACGCGGGACACCGGCGTCTCCGGTCGGCAACCTCTCTGAGAGATCGGCTGGTCTCGCAGGCGTAGGCGCATGCCACGCGCAGGGTGGGCACCAGTTACACTTTCCCTCAAGCGTCTCCGGCCCACCGCCTCCCCGCGCCTGATCATCCACGACGCTCTGCGGTATGGGGCGATGCGGCACTCCGAGAAAAGGAGGGTCATGCCCATGATTGATTGCCCACATACGGTGCCCCAGCCGACCAGCGCCCGAGGCGTCTGCTGATCGCCGGGAGCCTGACCTTGTGAGACGCGATCGCTCACGGCGGTCGTGACGTCTCCGAGCGCTAGACGGGGTGTCCACCACGCGGGTGGGCACCCCGTTCTGTTTCTTCTGGAGCCGGCTCGGTGATGGCAGTCCGAGATGGTGGCGGCGCGCCGTAGGCGTCCGCATCCGTGAGTGCCGAAACTCCCGGGCGTCAGTGCGTGAGGGTTCGCCGGGCCCCGCCAGGCGAGACGGCGTGTGCACGCCGTGCGCGGGTCTCAGACGAAGCGCGCCGCCTCCAGCTGGGCCTCGCGGGTGGAGGCCTCCGGGGCGGCGACAATCTGATCGGTCTCGATAAAGCCCTCTATCCCATCGGAGAGGCGGACCCTGGTGAAGGGGCCGCTGCCGCCCGGGATGGCCTCGATGCCGCTGGCGGTCAGGACCCGCGGGCCGCGCGGCCCGTCCCGGCGCGGCTCCGTGAAGAGCTCGTAGGGCATCCCGGCCCAGGAGGCGACCAAGCTCACCGGCCCGGCGGGGATCGCCCGGTGGCGGTACACCGTCCGCGCATCCTCGCTGCCTCGGGTGAGCAGCTGGACGAGCTGCAGAGCGCGGGGCACCGGCCCACGGCCCTTGCTCGCGACGACGGTGACCACCGTCCCCGAAGATTCGGTCCTGGCCTCGCAGGTCACCCACCGGGTGTGGATCTCGACGTGCCGGGACCACTGGCCGATCAGTCCCTTGCGCCGGAATTCGACGATGCGCGCTGAGCTCTCGCCGGTCAGCTCGAATCGGAAGGGGAAGGTGCCGAGCATCTGCTCCATCACCGCGAATACCTCGCGAGGGGGCACCGCGGCGAGAAATGTCCAGTGCTGGGCCTCCTTGGCCAGCAGCGGGAACCTGTGGGCCTCCCGCGCCGCCAGCATCCGGCGCTGCAGATCCTTCCCCCGCACCACCCAGCGTTCCATCTGGCTCACCACCGACATCTTCCGAATTCTACGGGCGGGAGGCGAATGGCCGCCTGTGAGCGCGGCTCCTTCATCAGATGCCAAACGGCACCGGTTTCTCCGTGGTCAGGAAGCTGGTTCGCCGCAGGGCTCGAAGCTGGGGCCCGGACCGGGCTCGGAGATCCCATAGCGCTCGCACATGGCGTCGAAGCGGCCGCCGGCGTGGTCGTCCAGCCAGTCGCGGTGGGCGGCGATGAGGGGGACCAGCACCTGGCGGAGGTAGTCGCCGCGGGCCATCCACTGGTAGTAGTGGCGCCCGCCGTGATGGTAGGGGCCGTAGAGCCGCCCGCCTGGGAAGGTGGCGGTCAGCCAGCGGAAGAGCTTCTCGTGGCGGACGTGCATCCGCAGGGTGACCTGCGGCTGGCGACCGTCCCCGCCGAAGGTCCCCTCGCCGACGAGCAGCCCGAGCAGGTATCCGACGGCGAGCCCGTCGAGCTGAGCAGCGGGGGCATCCACAGCGTGAGGGTATCGTGTTTCACGGGGATCATGACGGTGAAACATGTTCGATGATGGGCCGTCCACGTTTCACGGGGATCATGACGGTGAAACAAGCCTGCCCACCCATCCCCACCCGCCCTCCGCAGCTCTCTCCCCCGGCTCGGCCCCGCCCCGGCGCCGCATAATCGCAGCCATGCCGCCGCTGGTCCTCGCCGTCGCCAACCAGAAGGGCGGGGTGGGCAAGACCACCACGGTGATCAACGTGGCGGCCCACCTTGCGGAAATCGGACGGCGGGTCCTCATCATCGACTGCGACCCCCAGGCCAACGCCACCTCAGGGCTGGGCGTGGCCCGACGCGACATCCCCGCCAGCACCTACGACGTCGTGGTGCTGGGCAGACCCATCGCCGAAGCCCGCATGTCCACCTCGATCCCCGGCCTCGACCTCGTTCCCTCGGACATCGCCCTGGCGGGCGCGGAGATCGAGCTGGTGGGCGTCGCCCGGCGCGAGAAGCGCCTCTCCTATGCGCTCGAGGCCCTCGCCGACGACCCTCTCGACTACGTGCTCCTCGACTGCCCGCCGAGCCTCGGGCTCCTCACCGTCAACGCGGTGGTGGCGGCCCGGGCGCTGGTCGTCCCCATCCAGTGCGAGTTCTACGCCCTGGAGGGTCTCGGCCTGCTCACCCACACCATCAGCCTGCTCCGCCGCGAGCTCAACCCCCAGCTCCGCATCGCCGGCATCGTGCTCACCCTTCACGACGGTCGCCTGACCCTCGCCAACCAGGTGGTCGAAGAGGTGCGCAAGCGCTTCGGAGACCTGGTACTGGATCCCGTCATCCCCCGCAACGTCCGGCTGAGCGAGGCGCCGAGCTACGGCCTTCCCATCACCTCCTACGCACCCAGCTCCCGGGGCGCGGACGCCTACCGCGAGCTCGCCGTCAACCTCGACGCCCGGCTCCAGGCCGACGCCGAGCTCATGGCCGCCCCCCTGCAGGCATGAGCGTCGAGAGCACCGGAGGTCACCCTCCCACCGCCGCCTCGCCACGGCGCCACGGCCTCGGCCGCGGCCTCGACGCGCTCCTCGCCAGCAGCGACCCGGCGCGGGACATGGGCAGCGGCGGCCCGGTCCTCATCGAGGTCGACCCCTTCCGCGTCCGCCCAAACCCTGAACAGCCCCGGCGCGAGTTCGCCGCCGCCGCCCTCTCCGCCCTGGCGGCCTCCATCCGGCTCCACGGCCTCCTTCATCCCATCGTGGTGGAGCCTGACGCTCACGACTACCGCCTGGTCGCCGGCGAGCGTCGGCTCCGCGCCGCGCGCCAGGCGGGCATCGGCCAGATCCCCGCCATCCTGCGACCCGCGTCTGAGTCCGGCCGCCACGCCCTGGAGATGGCGCTCAGTGAGAACCTCCTTCGCGAGGACCTCAACCCCATCGAGGAGGCGGCCGCCTACGCGCGCCTCGCGGACGCCTTTGGCCTCTCCCATGAGGCGATCGCCCTGCGTCTCAGTCGCAGCCGCCCGGCGGTCACCAATGCGATCCGCCTGCTCCAGCTGCCCGCTCCCCTCCAGGAGGCCGTCGCCTCGGGGGCCCTCAGCGCCGGCCACGCNNACCGTGCGCGACACGGAGCGTCTCGTCCAGCAGTACGCGGCCGGCACCCGGCGCCTGGCGGCTTCAGCGCCGGGGGCAGGATCCACGCCACCAGCGCGCCTCTCGCCCGACGACGAGCAGCTCCGGCGCGGATTCGAACAGGCTCTGGGTCTCCCCGTCATCCTGCAGCGCCGGCGCCATGGGGGACGCCTCCTCATCGACTTCGCCGCTGACGAGGACCTCGACGCCCTCTACCGCCGCCTCGGCGGTCCGCCTCTCTAGATCCCGCGCCCGCTCAGCCGACCGGCCTCTCCTGCCCGGTCAACCGAGCCTCGCAGGTGGCGGCGCTGAGGTTGGTCATGAAGGCCTCGATGTACTTCGGCCGCTCGGCGGGCTTGTAGTCGAGGAGGAAGGCGTGCTCCCAGACGTCCATCACGACCACCGGCTTGAATCCGGCGATGTTGCCGTCCTGGTGCAGGGTGATCCAGTGGTTCGAGAGCCGTCCGGTGGCCGGATCGAGGTAGGTGACGGCCCAGCCGACCCCGCGCATCCCGCCGATCGCGGTGAAGTCGCGCTTCCAGGTCTCGATGTCGCCGAACGACTCCCCGAGGGCCCGGCCGAGCGGCGACGAGCTGGAGATCTCCCCGCCACCGTCCCGGGTCAGGTTGTCGAAATACCACTCGTGGAGGACCATCCCGTTGTATTCGAAGGGCAGCCGCCGGGTCAGCTCGTGGTAGGTGGGCGTCGCCGCCTGCCCTTTGCCGGACAGGTCCACCAGCTGCTCGGTCAGGAGATTGGTGTTTTTGACATACCCGGCATAAAGTCCGAAGTGGATCTCCAGGGTATGGTCGGAGATCCCCTGCAGGCCGCTGAGCGGGAACTCCTTGGCCTTGTACGGGGAGAGGGTCAGGAGAGCCATCTGCGTCCTCCGCCTGGTGATGACCGGGCCGAGTGGCCGGCCGCCGATGGGATCCATTGTCGCAGCGTGGGGGGGCTGCGCGGAGCGGCCGTATAATCGGGCGCCAGGTGGCGCGGGGTCGCGCCTCTCCCGCCCTCGTGGGATGCGCAGCGAGGCGGTGTCCCGATCCGTCCCTCTCCCGGCGCGGCGCGCTGCCGCTCCCGAGAAGCCGTTCCGCCGCCAGCCGCAGCATGGAGCAGCACGCCGTCTCCACCCCGCCCGAAGTCCCCACGCCTCCCGCCGCTGAGCCCTCCCCTCCGGCGGCGCCCGGGAATGCCTGGGTCCGCGACCTCCTCGAGGTTCTGCTCGTCGCCGTCGTCCTCTATGCGCTCATCTGGACCTGCATCGAGACCGTCCGCGTGGACGGCGACAGCATGCAGAACACGCTCCAGAACGGCGACTTCCTGATCGCCAGCAAGATCTCGTACTTCTTCGGCAACCCGGCGCGCGGCGACATCGTGATCCTGAACCCCCCGCACCAGTGCGACGCCACCACTGCCGATTACGTCAAGCGGGTCGTCGGCCTGCCAGGGGACGACATCGAGATCGACGCCGACACCAACCCGGCACAGTTGCTCGTGCAGCCGGGTGGCACCGGGCCCTGGGACCGGGTCGCCGAGCCGTTCCTCCCCAATGCCTGGGAGCAGGGGCCGGAATTCCCGGGCGCCGGCACCGCCGACGCCGTCAATCAGATGCTCCACATCCCCGCCGGCGATTACTTCGTCATGGGGGACAACCGCAACGAGTCGTGTGACTCCCGCTTCTTCGGGCTGGTCTCGCGCAACCGCATCCTCGCCAAGGCCATCCTCCGGATCTGGCCGCTCAGCAGCTTCGGAGGCCTGGGCGCCGGGCCCACCCTGGTCACCACGTCGACGCCCACGCCGCTCCCCGCCGGGTACTCCGTCGGTGGCCTGGTCCTGGTCGCGGCACCGCTCCGGCGCCGCCGTCGCCTCGCTCGCGAGCTGGCCCGCCTCAGCCGGGGCGACCCCTCCCCGACCTGACGGCGCTCCCCGAAGGGCGCGACGCCGTCAGCTGGTTCAGCCGCCCAGGGTCCACTCGACGACCGCGCTCTCCCAGGTGACCAGCTCGTCCGCGCCGAAGAAGAGATCGATCTCCACGGCGGCCCGCTCCGGCGAATCGCTGCCGTGGACGATATTGGTCCCGATCGAGACGGCGAGGTCGCCCCGGATGGTCCCCGGTGCCGACGTGGCCGGGTTGGTCGCGCCCATCGTGGAACGGACGAGAGCCACCGCCGCCGGCCCCTCCCACACCATGGCCACCACCGGCGCCGAGGTGATGAAGCGGACGAGCCCGGGGTAGAAGGGCTTGCCCACGTGCTCGGCGTAATGGCGCGAAGCCAGAGCCTCGTCGATCCGCATCAGCTTGAGACCCACGAGGTGCAGGCCGCGTCGTTCCAGCCGGGCGATGACGTCGCCGACCAGGCCGCGCTGGACCCCGTCGGGCTTCACCAGGACGAGTGTGCGTTCCAGGGTCATGAGGTCTCGTTCCACTCCTTGATCAACGTCGACGACTATCCCCTTCGTGGCACTCCGCCACAGTCCCGATCACGAAGCCCGGGCGAGGGCGCTCTCGAAACGCTCGGGTTTCGAGAAGGGGCCGATCACGGCGGCTCGGAGCCCGCGCCGGCAGACCTCCGCCGCGGTCGACCTCAGCTCCTCCGCGGTGACCGCCTCCAGGGCGGCGACCACGTCGCTGGCGAGCAGGACCTCCCCAGCGAGCAGCTCCTGCTGCCCCAGAAACTGGCTCACCGCCCCGGTCCCCTCGAGGTGGAGGAGGAGACGGCCCTTCGCGTACTCCTTGGCCCGGCCCAGCTCCTCGGCCTCCACCGGCTGGTCGACCAGGCGACCCAGCTCCTCCACGGCGACCTTCACCGCCTCCACAGCCCGCCGGGGCTCACATCCGATGTAGATGCCGAGGCACCCACTGTCGCGGAGCCTCGCGGCGAAGGAGTGGACGTCATAGGCGAGGGCCCGCTCCTCGCGCAACTCCTGGAAGAGGCGGCTGGACATCCCCTCCCCCAGCACCACGTTGAGCAGGTCGAGGGCGTAGCGGCCGGGGTCGAGGTAGGAACAGGCGTAGCCGCCCAGGATGATATTGGCCTGCTCGGTGCGCTTATTGATGAATCGGAGCGCGCTCCCTGCCGCCTCGAGGGCCGGTGCGGGCCCATCGGCAGCCACCTCCCCGAGCCTGCCCACGGACTTCTCCACCGCCTCCCGGGCCTGCCCGGGGTCGATCGCCCCGGCCAGGCTCACCACCAGGCGGCCGGGCCGGTAATGGCGGGCGAGATGTTCCGCGCAGGCCTCGACGTCGAAGCTGCGCACGGTCTCCTCGGTGCCGGCGATGTCCCAGCCCAGGGGCTGATCCGGGTACATGACCTCGTCGAAGAGGGTGCCGATGTGGTCCTGGGGGTTGTCCAGGCTCATCCGCAGCTCCTCGATCACGACCTGCCTCTCCTTGGCGACCTCCGCGGCATCGAGGACCGGGGCGAAGGCCATGCCCCCGAGCACCTCACAGGCGAGCGCCATGTGCTCGGACGGCACCTTCGCGTAGAAGATGGTCGCCTCCTTGTCCGTCGAGGCGTTGATGGACCCGCCGACGCTCTCGATCGCCTCCGAGACCGCGCGCGCCGTCGGGAAGCGGCCGCCTCCCTTGAAGACGACGTGCTCGATGAAGTGGCTGAGCCCGGCGGTCGCCCCGACCTCGTACCGGGACCCGACCCCGAACATGAAAGCGACCGCGGCCGACCTCCGCTCCCGCATCGGGGTGGCGATCAGGCGCGCCCCGCTCGGCAGACGCTGCAGCTCGTAGGGGACGTCGCGGGAGGTCATCGGTCCCGCGAGTGTATGCGCTCCGGGTTGCGGCGCTCCCGACGAGGCTCCACGGCCACCCGCACTGGGACCGCCCCGGAAGCGGGCTTCAGCCGCGCTGCCAGCGCGACGGGCGGCGGTCGTCGCCCCGTCCGCCGTCGCCGAACCCACCGCTCCGCTGTGGCGGCCGCCCAACGCGATCCGGGAGCTCGGGGAGATCAGGCTGCGCCGGGCCGGTCGCGTGGATCACCACCCGACGGGCCGGCTCCTTGCCGGTGCTCTCGGTTCGCACGCCCTCGTCGTCAGCCAGGGTCAGGTGGATGGTTCTGCGCTCGTAGGCGTGCATCGGGTCGAGCGTGTACCGCTGGCCAGTCCGCTTCACGCGGTTGGCCAGACGGAGGGCCAGCTCCCGGACCTGCTCCTCGCGCCGGGCGCGGTACCGCTCCACGTCGAGGATGACCCGGCGCCCCGACCCGATCTCGTTGTCTCCCATCATCAGGTTGACGACCGTCTGGAGAGCCCTGAGGGTCTCTCCGCGCCAGCCGATGAGGAGGCCCAGGTCGTCTCCCGACACGTCCAGGAGGGGCGGCGCCGTCGGCCCACCCGGCGTGGGCGTGGCCCGGCGAGTCGCGATTCGGGCCTCGATACCCATCCGCTCCAGCAGCTCCGCCAGCGTCGTCCTCGCCTTAGCGGTGTGATCATCCAGCTTGGAAACCTTGACCCTGGCCTCCGCCGCGCCCGACACCCGCTCGCCGGGAAGGACCCGAGCCGGTCGCGAGAGCACTTCGACGGAGACCTCGTCAGAGGCCGCGCCGAGCTCGGCGAGAGCGGTGGCGATGGCCTCCTCCACGGTCTGGCCGCTCGTCTCGACGCTCGCCCATTCCTCGACCGCGCCCACGGCCTCAGCTTCGGTCACCTTGCACCCTCCTGCCCGCACCGCCTCAGCGGCGGCGGCGCGCCTTCTTCTGAGCTCGCGACGGGGTCCGGCCTCGACCCGGGCTGGCCGGCGGCATGCTCATGGCCGGGGCCGTGCCCCGACCTGATCTCTTCGAGCCGTTCGACGAGGCCGTCCCTCCAGCGGACGCGGCGGCCCGCATCGCCGCCGCCGCGTCCAGGTCGCTCCTGGAGTACGAAAGCGAGGTGGTGCGCCCGGCCCCGGGGACCCAGCCTGGAACCCGCAGCCCACCCCAGCCCATCAGCTGGTACTGCTGCCCGACCATCACCAGGGCGGCGGTCATCCAGTAGAGGGTCAGGGCCTGCGGCCAGACGAAGCCGAAGAAGAGGCTCATCAGGGGCATGAAGTAGACGACCATCTTCATCGAGGAGGCCATCTGCCGCTCCGTGTCGCTCATGTCCGGCCGCAGCGGCTGCATCGTCATCTTCGACTGGATGAAGTAGGCGAGCCCGGTGAGGATGGGGAAGATCAGCAGCGCGAGATTGCCCGGCGGGCTGATGAGATGGCCCCAGTCGGTCAGGCAGGTCTTGGCGGTGACGGAGCACGCGCCCGTGGCGCTCCCAAGGGAATAGGAGATGGTCTTGGCCACGTCCGGGATCCAGAGGAAGTTCCGCTCGAAACCTGTGGGAAGCTTGTCGAAGGTGACGCTCGCGTTGTACCCGAGGACGTCCCGGATGCCCCAGTAAAGCCCGTACAGCACGGGCATCTGCACCAAAAGTGGGACACATCCGGACATGGAGCTGAACGGGCTGATCCCGTGCTCGGCGTAGACCTTCTGCGACTCCTCCGAGATCTTCCGGGTCTGCCCCTTGTACCGCTTCCGAATCTCGTTGAGCTGGGGGGCGACCTGGCGCTGGTCGCGCTGGATGCGCCGCTGGGTGCGCAGGTTCCAGCCCATGACGGGGAAGACCAGTGCCCGGATGATCAGGGTGGTGACCACCACGGCCAGCCCGAACGGGCCGATGGCCCGGAGCACCCCGACGCCGTTGAAGACCTTGCTCAGCTCCTCGATCATCCAGCCGATCGGGTAGCGGAGGATGCTCAGCCAGTCGATCGGGTTGAGGTCGATCCCCGCGACCATCGGCCCGGGCATCAGGCGGAGCTCCCGTGGGCGCTGCGGGAGGCCTGGTGCAGGCGCCGCGCCTGGCGCCAGGTGACGTACTCATCAGGCACGGGGTCGGCACCGCCCGGGTAGCCCGGGTGACAGCGCGAGATGCGGCGGACCCCCAGCCACCAGCCCCGCCGAGGGCCGAACCGGCCGATGGCCTGAGCGGTGTACCGCGAGCAGGTGGGCGAATACCGGCAGCTGCTCATCAGCCCGAAGACGGGCCCCAGGGTGACCTGGTAGACGCGGATGAACCAGAGGCTGAAGCGGGTCATCGCTTGCCTGGGGCCGGCGCGTGACCCGGGGCCACCGGACCCGCGGCGACGCTCGCACGGGCGACGGCCCCGCGCGCAGCCGCCTCCACCTGGTCGCGAAGGACGGTGAACGGGACCTTCAGGGCGGAGGCGTCGGTACTCACGATCAGGTCGTACCCGTGGTGGTCGTGCAGCCCGCGCGCTGCCTCGCGGAGCCGCCTGCGAACTCGATTCCGCTCCACGGCACCGGCCATGCCCGGCACTGACAGACCGAGGCGTGCCTCATCGCGCCCGTTGGGAGCGGCCTGCACTCGTACCGTGCCGGCCCGGCCAACGCACCGCCACGTGCGCACGAAGGCGAATCGCCCACGTCCAGCTAGCCTGCCGCTGCCCGTCAGCGAGGGCCGGTCGGGGTGAGGTGCTTCCGTCCCTTGAGGCGACGCGCCTTGAGAACGTTGCGTCCACCGGGCGTCGACATCCGGATCCGGAAGCCGTGGGTCTTGCGCCGGTACGCCTTCTTGGGTTGAAAGGTTCGCTTTATCGGATCTCTCCTGCCGTGAGGACATCGCAAATCGCGTCCGGGGACGCCACGGAGCGCCGCACCCGGACGGCGTGGTCACGCCAGTATATTCGGTCCAGCCACCCACACCTCCCGGAAGCGGCCCGGGGACGTGCCGGGAGTGCGCCCCCAGCCACGTTCCACTCAGGCCTCCCTCTCCATCCGGCCGTGGCGGCCGGGCAACGCGCGGGGGCCACGCCCGCCGGTTGTCGAGTGCCCCTGCCATTGCTAGACTGACGGGTGCTCCGGCGGGACGAGCTCCCCCAGTCGCCCCAGCCAACGTTGACAGGCCCCTCCGGAAGCGACGTCGAAGTTTATCCACTCCTGTTCACATCCTGTGGACAAGTGGCTTCGGTACGCGGAGGTTGGGCTTTGGCTTCGACGTTTGGGCGGCACGAGGAGCGACCTTGACGATCGGGGCCGACGACGGCATCGTCCCAACTGCCACCGACCGCACCTCTGCCCAGCAGCTCTGGAGCTCGGCCCAGGAGGAGCTCCGCTTCCAGTTGGCCCGCCCCAGCTACGAAACCTGGCTGGCCACCGCCACCCTGGTGGAGAGTGACGGCCAGCGCTTCGTGATCGGTGTTCCGACCCGTCTGGCTCGGGACTGGGTCTCCGAGCGCTTCGTCTCCGTCATCCAGGAGGTTCTCTCCGGCCTCCTCGGGCACGAGTGCCAGGTCGAGATCACGATCGACCCCACGGCGAGCCCTCCGCGCGACGAGCCGGCCCCCCTCAACGACTCCGATCTGGCCCCCGAGACGGACCTCGCCCCCGCCGGCGAGTCCCGCCTCAATCCGAACTTCACCTTCTCCAGCTTCGTGGTCGGAAACTCGTCACGATTCGCCCACGCCGCCTGCCGTGCGGTGGCCGACGCCCCCGGCAAGGCCTACAACCCGCTCTTCCTCTACGGCGGTGTGGGTCTGGGCAAGACCCACCTCATGCACGCCATCGGCCATGCCGTACGCGAGGGCCACCGCCGCTCTCCCAAGGTTGCCTACATCACCTCCGAGAAGTTCACCAACGAGATGATCACCGCGATCCAGGAGAACAAGACCAACGACTTCCGGCACCGGTACCGCACCGTCGACGTCCTCCTCATCGACGACATCCAGTTCCTAGCCGGCAAGGATCGGACCCAAGAGGAGTTCTTCCACACTTTCAACGCTCTCCACGAGATCCAGAAGCAGATCGTGGTGAGCAGCGACCGGCCGCCCAAGGACATCCCGACCCTCGAGGACCGCCTGCGCAGTCGCTTCGAGGGTGGCCTCATGGCCGACATCCAGCCTCCCGATGTGGAAACCCGCCTCGCCATCCTCAAGACCAAGCTCGGTCCACACAACCGTCTCGTTCCCGACGAGGTCTGCAGCTTCATCGCCCATCGCATCCAGAAGAACATCCGCGAGCTGGAGGGCGCCTTGATCCGGGTGCTCGCCCACGCATCGATCGACGGCCATGCCATCACCCTCGACATGGCCCAGCGGATCCTGAGCGACATCATCCCGGTGGCCGATGCCCAGCCGCTCAGCATCCCCTTCATCCAGGACACGGTTGCCGAGTACTACGGCATCCCCGTCGACGAGATGAAGGGCAAGCGCCGCGACAAGCACATCGTCTTTCCCCGCCAGGTCTCGATGTACCTCATCCGCGAGGAGACCGACTCTTCGCTCCCCGTCATCGGCGACGCCTTCAGCGGCCGTGATCACACCACTGCGCTGCACGCCATCGACAAGATCACCGAGCTTCTCCGCGAGGACACCCGGCTTCAGAGCGACATCCGTCAGCTCCGAGAGCGCCTCCACGCCCATGGTTGACCTCTCCACCAGCCCAGGAGCATCGGCGCCAACCCCACCGCCAACCCTCCGCGGTGAGTGGGCCAAAGCCTGTGCAGATCCTCTCGCATCCATGTGGCAAACCTGCCATTCCACCACCGGCTGGGGACAACCCCTCCGGGCAGGCTCCGTTCCTCCCCAGCCTCACCCCGGTTGTCCCCAGGCCCCTGTATTCAGAAACCGCGGTTATCCCCCGCTTGCCCACCCCTATTAATCTCTTCTTATCTCTATACCATCACCACCCAAGGAGTCCTCTCCGGTGAACAACTGGCCTTCCGGTACGAGCACCCACACCGCTCTGCGCTGCACGGTGTCCCCGTCCGCACTCAGCTCCTCGCTCAGCCTGGTATCCCGCGCAGTCTCGCCACGCTCCACGCTGCCCGTGCTGAGCAACGTCCTGCTCGAGACCGAGGCGGAGGGACTGCGGGTCACCGCCACCAACCTCGACCTCACGATCAGCGCCCTGGTGGCGGCGACCGTGCTGGAGGAGGGACGCGTGACCGTCCCCGCACGCCTTCTCGCCGAGTACATCGCCTCCCTCGATGATGCGACCTGCACCATGGAGGTCGAGGAGCGGACGCAGATGCTCCGGATCACCTCCGGAGTCCAGAAGACCAACCTTCACGGCATCGACGCGGTGGAATTCCCGCCGCTACCAGCGCGAGAGACGGCACCCGCGTTTGAGGTCGACGCGGCCGCGCTGCAGCAGGCCATCACCCAGACGGCCGTCGCCGCCTCCGGTGATGAGCAGACCCCCGTTCTCACCGGGGTCCTGCTGCACATCGAGGGCTCGCAGCTCACCCTGGTGGCAACCGATCGTCACCGTCTCGCCGTCAAGAAGCTCGAAGCGCAGGTGCTCACGGAGGGAGTCGTCAGCGGGACGGTCATCGTGCCGGCGCGACATCTCGGAGAGCTCGCTCGAGCCATCAATCCCACTCGCCCGCGGGTCGGAGTCGCGTTCAGCGACGCGCGCAACCAGGTCTTCTTCAGCCTCCGCGACATGGAGATCTCCTCTCGCCTCATTGAGGGCAACTATCCCAATTACACGCAGGTGATCCCAGCGCACTCCACGACCACTGTCGTGCTCTCCAAGGAACTCCTGCTCAAGAGCGCAAAGACGGCCGCGGTGCTGGCTCGAGACGCCTCCAACCCGGTCCGTCTCCGGGCCGGGAAGGGAGAGCTGGAGCTGCTCGCGCAGGCCGCGGAGGTGGGGGACCACGACGCCCCGCTGCCGGCGAAGGTCGACGGAGAGGAGGTCCAGGTGGCCTTCAACGCCCGCTACCTGCTCGACGCCCTGCAGGCCATCGACGGCGAGGACGCCGAGCTGGCCCTCAACGGTCCGCTTCAGCCGGCGGTGGTTCGCGCCCAGGGACGCGACGACTACCTCTGCGTCATCATGCCGGTCCGGGTGCCCTAGCCCTCAGCTCATGGCGGTGAAACGCAACCGTTTCACGTCCTCTCCGCCCATGCGCGAGTTCAGAGCGCGGACGATGGTCGGCATCTCGAGCTGGAGCTGCTGAGCCAGCGCACCATTCCGGGTGGCGACCAGAACCGTGCCCCGTTGCAGCGAGAGTGCCTCGCAGAGGGGCGCCACCGCCGGCCCCACCACCTCCGCAAACGCGTCGCGCAACTGAACCTCGCGGACCTCGCGCTGCACTCCCAGCCGGCGCAGCGCCGTACCGAGCACCTCCGTGATGTGGAGCGGTCCCGGCTCGCGCGCGGGGCGCCGGTCGGGATCCATCCCGTCACTCATCCCGCGATGACCGTGCCCTGGCGCACCAGGAAGTGGCGGGATGGATGAGCCTCGAATTGGTACTCGTCGCTGCACGTCACCAGCGTCTGCGGTGCCTCACCGCGAGCCGAGAGTGCGGAGAGGAGGTGCTCCCGGCGGGCGGGGTCGAGCTCGCTGAGGACGTCGTCCAAGAGCAGGATGGGCATGCGCTCGGCGCGAGCGCCAACCAGGCGAACCTCGGCGATCTTGGTCGCCAGTACTGCACTCCGCTGCTGCCCCTGGGAGGCGGCGGAGCGGGCCGGCCGGCCATTGAGGACAAACTCGAGATCGTCCCGATGAGGTCCGACGACGCTCGTGCCGCGGGCAAGCTCCTCGCCGCGGGCGCGCGCCAGCGCGCTGGTCAGCGCCGCCAGCACCTGCTCGAGATCATTGCTCGCAGCCCCCGATTGGGGGGCGTAGCGGAGTTCCAGCGAATCAGCCTCCTCGCTGATCTCAGCCATCGCCGCGGCCGCCAACGGGGCAAGCGCCCCGACCAGTTCGGTTCGCGCCACCTGCACCGCCGCACCATGGCGGAGGAGGGCGTCGTCGAAGGGCCGGAGCTGGTCGGCGGGACCGCCCCCGTCATGCAGACGTCGCAGCAGCGAATTGCGCTGTTCGAGCACCCGCCGGTAGCGGATCAGCTCGTCCGCGGCGGCACGGTCGAGCTGGGACACCAGGATGTCGAGGAGGCGGCGACGAGCCTCTGGCCCGGCTTTCACCAGCTGAAGGTCGTCCGGCCAGAAGAGGACCACCGGCCACCGCCCGATGAGGTCGCGCGGGGCGATCGGGTGACCGTCACGCGTCGTGGTTCGCGAGACGCGTGGAGCGGCGTCGCGCCCAGGCGCGTGGGCGAGTTCGGCGTCGCGGGTGCGGCGGAGCCTCAGGGCCAGGGTCTCGGAGAGGGACCTCCTGCCCAGTACGCCATCCACGGCTGCCTCCTCCGATCCCCAGCGGAGCAGCTCCGCCGGGGTGCTGGTGCGCGGCGACTTGGTGAGGAGAAGGGTGGCGACGGCCTCGAGAAGGTTGGTCTTGCCCTGGGCGTTCTCCCCGACAAAGACGTTGAGCCCGGGTCCGAGGGGCAGGTTCAACTCCGTGTAGTTCCGGAAGTTGTAGAGGCGGAGATGGGTCAGCCCCCCCGCCTCCGCCGAGGCAGCTGGACCCGGCGGGGTCATGACAGCTTCAGCGCCACGGAACGCACCAGCTCGGCGACCTCGGCGGCCGCTTCCGGGCGGGCCAGATGTGAGACGGCGGCCCGCATCGAGAGCAGCGCCGGAGACCCCGGCGCGGCCAGCTCCGCCACCTCGTCGATCAGCTCGGCGTCTCCGGGCACGTAGCGCCCGGCCCCCGTGTCGATCAGCCACTCCATGTTGCCCCGCTCCTGGCCGGGGAGGTACCAGGTGATGAGGAGCGGCAGCCCCACGCAGAGGGCCTCGGCGATCGTCCCCGGTCCGGCCTTGGTCACGACGATATCGGCCGCGGTCATCCACTCCGCCATGTTGGTCACGAATCCGTGCACGCTCACCAGGCGGCCCTCGCGGTCGTGCAGGCCGTTCAAGCCGTTGTAGGCTCGCTGATTCCGGCCGCAGATCACCACCAGAGAGATGTCCAGGCCGCTGCCGGCCAGCAGCCGCGCACGTCGCTCGATATCGCCCGATCCGTCCGCCCCGCTGCAGACCAGAACGGTGAAGCGATCGGGGTCGAGCCCGAGTTGAAGCCGCCGGGCCCTGCGGGTCTCCGGGTCGGACACCTCGTCGGTGAAGCCGGCGTCGACCGGAAGACCCACCTGGACCAGCTTGCCGGCGGGGACCCGGTTGCGGCGGCAGCGGTCCAGGCCGCCGGGTGAGGGCACGATGACCAGGTCGACGTCGGGTGAGGCCCAGAACGCGTGCACGTCAACCAGGTCGGTCACGGCGGTGACCAGGGGGACTCGCATTCCGAGGCGGCGCCGCGCCCTGACCGCGGCCCGGTTGAGCAGGGGATGAAAGGAGACCACCGCTGCCGGGTCGAGGTCCGTCATCAGCCGCTCGATGGCCGGGTCGACACTGCGCAGCACCAGCTCGGCCGCCCTGACCATGGCCCGTGAGTTGGTGACGTGGAACATCCCGCCCCAGAGCCATGGGGCGCGCTGGATGAGCGGGCCGTACAGCCCTGCGGTCCGGCCCAGCAGGCGTGGCGAGGCGCTCGCGAAGGGGTCGACCACCTCCACCTCGAACTCGCCGGGGTGGGCGCGGCCGAGATAGTGGCTCACCGCCGTGGCCGCAGCCCTGTGCCCACCGCCGGTGTCCGCGATCAGGAAGAGGAGCGAGCGAGACATGGCCCCTGAGACTAGCAGGGTGCCGGAGGGCTCTCGGGGGCCCCGGGCCAGTGAGTGCCGGTGTGGTGAGGAAGAGAGACCGTCAGCCGCCGAAGCGCACCGAGAGCGCCTGGAGCCCGGGGGTGAGGGGGGTGAGGGAGGTGAGGGAGGTGACGGGGAGGGGGCCGGAACCGTCCGCGTTGGCGATCACGGCCTGGACCGCGCCGGAGGGCATCGTGGTGATGTACGCGATCTGCCGTCCGCTCGGCGCGACCGTGGCGCTCTCCGGATTGATCTCCCCCAAGGTGGTGGTGATCGCCGAGACGACGCCGGTTGCAATCTGGAAGCTGCCCAGCTGCGGCGCACCGCGCGGGGCGTTCAGGGCGACCACCAGGGTCGAGTTGTCCGTGAACCCCACCGGTTCCAGGCCGGTGCCGACCTTGAGCGGAGGCTGCCCCCCCGACAGGTCGTCGACCCAGGTCGTCGGGAGCGCCGACGACGGCGAGATGACCTCGAGGGCCAGCTCCTCACCCTGGGGGGCGGTCACCAGGCTGGAGGCACTGCCCACGAGGGCCGGGAGCTGGTACCGGGCGCTGATCGCAGGGTCCGCGAGGTCCACGTGAGCTGGGCTCGTTCCGGTCGCCTCGACCGGGATGACGAGGGCGTCGCCGTCCGCCGTCCAGACCGGCGTCCCGCTCGGAGCGGCGCCCGGCTGGAGGGCGGAGAGCGACCCCGACACCGGGTCGTAGAGCTGGACCGACGAGTTGGCGGCAACAAAGGCCAGCGTGGAGCCGTCGGGGGACCATGCCGGCCAGGTGGCCCCGGTCAGGTCGAGCTGGTCCCGGCCCGTCTCCAGGTTGACGATGCGGAGCAGGGGGGCGGCCTCCATCTGGGTGGTGTCGGTCTGGACGACGGCGAGCCACTGGCCGCCGGCCGAGATGGTCGCGTCGTCGATCGCCGCGGACGGTTGTCCCGGCCCGACGTCGCCACAACCGTCGGGGTCAGTGCAGAGGGGGACCGCATCGAGGACCTCGGCCGGGATCGGGAGGCCGGTGGCCGGAGCCCTGAGCTGGGCGAGCACGACCTCGGTGGCGTCCCCCGGCCCGGGGCCTGCCAGCACTAGCAGGTGGCCGGTCGTCGACAGCGGTCCGGTGGTGAAGTGGAGGGTGATGGGAGCCAGGATGGGCTGCCCGAACGCGTCGGTCGCCCGGCGGCTGACGGTGAGCGTGTACGCCGTTGACGGGTCCAGAGGGCGATCCGGGATGACCTCGAACTGGCCCAGGTCGAGAGCGTTGCGCACCACCTGCACGCCGGTTACGCCGGGGGTCAGCGAGACCGCGGAGGCCATCGCCGATGGCGACATCTCCCGGGAGAACGAGAGCACGATCGGGGAATCCCGGGGCGTGGTGGAGCCATCCCCGGGGGTGGCCGAGTTCAGAACCGGCGCCGCTGAGCTGGTCAGGTTCCAGATGTGGTCGAGGGAGTTGACATTGCCGCCGACCGAGGTGACGCCGGCCCCGAGGTCAAAGGTGTACTCGGTGCCAGGGGCGAAGAGGGCGCCCGGGTGGTGGAAGACGAACCCGGACTCGCCGGAGAGCCAGGTGATCCAGCAGGGCGCGCCGGGGAGGGCGGTGAAGGCCGCCGCCACGTTGCACCCGGTGAGTCCCACCCTCGTTTTGATCGACTCGTACACGTGGAGGTGGGCCGCAACGCTCTCGCGGGTCACCGGCTGGTCAAAGACGACCTCGACGGTGGCATTGGCGTCCAGCTGGGTCGAGCCGGCGGGTGGGTTGAGCTGGACGATCTGCGGAGGGGCGCTGAAGCATCCGGTGAGGAGAACCGAGGGTGCGAGGAACGCGAGGCCGAGGGGCAGGGCACGGAGCCGGAGCGCGTGCCGAGGGGGGCTCAATAAGCGCGGGACAGTGCGTTCTCCACGTCGATCGGCACCACGGAACCGACGCCGCTCTTCACCTCGATCCGGGCCGCCTTGTCCGCCGCGATCTTGGCCACCCCGGTGGTCGCCGTGTTGAGCGCAGGGTTGGTCTGGGTGTAGGCCCCCAGGACCTTGCCGCCGCTGAGCAGGATGATGCCGATGTCCGCGCTGCCGACCACGAGCACGGCTCCCTCCACCCCCTCCTCGGTCAGGAAGCCGATCAGGGAGTCGAAGTTGATGAAGCGGCCGAGAAGCCCGGTGTAGAGCAGGGGGGCGGTGAGGAGCTGGGCCAGAGCCTCGACCGTCTCGCCCGCGAGGTCGATCACGTCCAGGCCACCGGTGCCGGCGTCCATGCTGCGTCGCATCGCCTGGAAGGCCGCCTCACCCGAACGGGCCCCGGCGTTGCTGGAGAGCGACTCCAAGAGGTGTCCCTCATGGAAGAGGAGAATCCCGGAGAAGTCGGGCGCGGTGAGACGGATGTAGCCGGTGTGCTGGTCACCACGGAGGGACCGGAGCAGCTTGGGGAAGTCGACGAAAGCGCTCTTCAGGCCCTCGTACTGGGCACGGCCAGAAGGGAGCGGATAGACGATGTCGAGGGGCCGAGCCGAGGGGGCGCCGAGGACCGAGACGGGCTGAACCGCTGGAGCTGGGACCGGCGCGGGAGCTGGGACCGGGGTGCGAGCGGGTGCGGAAGCACGCGCCGGAGCCGGAGCGGGGGCTGCAGCCGGAGAGGGAGCGGGAGCGTGTACCGGTGCGGGTGCAGGCACCGGAGCCGACGCGGCTGCCGGCGCAGGGCTCGGTCGGTACTGGGCGTGAGCGGGAGCCGGTGCCTCGGGGCCGTAGTCCGCCGCGTCCGCGGGGGCCGGTGCCTCCTCGGGCGGCTCGTACGGGGCGGGGGCGGTGTAGACCGGCTCGGGCGCGACGGCCTCGGGGGCGGGGGCGCCCCAGGGAGAATAGCCCGCGGCCGCCTGGGAATCGCTCCCTACCGGCGGCTGCTCCGGGGCTGTCCACCCGGGGTCGACGTACCCGGCGCCGGCCGGCTCTGCGTAGCCGGCACCCTGGTAGTTCTGCGATTCGTCGTAGCCGGGGACACCGCCCCAGCCGGCCTGCTCCGCCGGTGCCCGGCGGTCGGCCTCCGCGATCAGCTCGGCGGGCGACGACTTGATCGTCTCCTCGGGCGGCAGCTTGGCCCGGGGGTCGAAGCGGAAGCTCCCGTCGTGCCAGCTCAAGGCCTGGAGGACGACGTCTTCGCCCTGCCCGGACGGACTGGCCGCGTGGAAGAGGTGGCCGAAGAGGAAGTACAACGAGGCGGTGTCACTCTGGCTCTCCAGGGCGAGGGCACCCGTCGCACGCTCTGTCTGCATGGTCTGGAGCAGGGATGCCAGGCTCGATTCCTGAAGCGTGCCCTGAGTCTGCACAGGCCCTTCTCCGTGTGGGGATAGATGTGCCGCAAGGGCGGACTGAAAACCTGAGATCGGCCGTATAGTAACAACCCCGCGCCCGATGCGCCGCTGAATTTCGAAGGAGTTCCCGGAGCGAGCCGGAGCCGGGGCGGGGCGGGGGGCCTCCTCGAAACCGTCTAGACTGGCGGCGTGGGCACATCTCCCATCCCGGTCCCCCGAGAGGCGCGGGTTGGCTGAACCGCCTGCATCGGAGTCGGTGGAGCACCCCGGCCAGGAGCGGTCCGCCTTCCCGTCCTATGAGGAGTTGTCCGCCGACCTGATCGAGGCCGTCGACCAGGCTGGCCTCTTCATCGAGGACGTGCGGCACCACCTGGAGCCGTCGGTCGGCGAGCGGCGCTTCGAGTGCACGGTGCGGCTCTCCTCCGGCGAGCCGCCCTCGCGCTATCACGTCCACCTCAGCTTCGCCTGGGATGCGCTGCTCACCTACGTGGCCGCATACGGTGCCGGCGCCGACTGCGACCTCTACCACGACGACGACGAGGCCGAAGACTGCCCCCACCACCAGCTCCCCCCCCAGCCCTTCGTCGAGCTGGAGGCCGAGTTCATCCTGGGTGACGGGGGCTACGAACTCCACGAGGTGGCCGAGGTCTCCGCCTGGGTGGACACCGTCCAGGAGCTGCTGGCCAAGGTCTTCCGCGACGAGGACCGGCCCTCGGTCCACGTCGGGATCGCCTCGCTGGGAACGACCACCCTGGTCGAGAAGTTCACCGCCGAGCATTCTTGGCTGCTCGACTTCGAACGGCCACCCGACTTCGAGGGCATCGCACACCAGGTGCAGAACGCCCTCCGCCTCATCCCTCAGCTCGCCGACCGCCTTCCCATCTGACCGCCCCGCGGGGTTGGTGAGCCTCCGGCGAGGCCGGCCGCCACCTCGCCGTCGATCTGGGCGATGAGCCGGTGCCAGAAGGGGCGCTCGGGCAGCCCGGGATGGGGGACCGCGGGAGAGCCTGCGCTCACGACCTCGCCCTGCCGGCCGAGGAGGATGAGATCGGCGTCGGCACGCCTCGGGCCCCATCGGTAGGTCGGCCGTCGGCCGCAGCCCACCTCCGCGTCCAGGCAGACGTCCAGCCAGCGCTCGGCCGGCCAGGGCTCGGGACTGCGGGCCAGGAGCACCTGGTTGTGAAAGTCACCCTGGGTGATCACCCCGACCGGCAGGGTGAGGATCTCCGTGGACGCGGCCTCGATGCGCATGCCGGAAGCGAGCAGGCCGGCCCGGAGGCAGTCCAGCGCCTCCCCGCGATGGCCGATGTTGCACCCCAGCGCGATCCAGGCCCACTCGGACGCCGGCGGACCGCCGCTCATCCGGTGCGCCCCGGTGCCGGTGCCGACCGCACCGCCTCCGGGATCTCGCGCAGCACCGCGTCGGCAATCAGAAGACCTCGGCGGACCGCGGCGACGTCGTGGACACGCACGATCTCCGCACCGGCCGCCACGGCGAGGACGCAGAGCGCCACCGTCCCCTCCAGCCGCAGCTCAGGCGGGGCTCCTCCGAGCACCAGACCGATCGTCGACTTCCTCGATGCTCCGAGGAGGAGCGGGCATCCGATCCCGCCCAGCTCCCCGAGGCGCTGGACCAGCTCCAGATTCTGGACCGGCGTCTTGCCGAAGCCGAAGCCCGGGTCGACGACGATCCGGTCAGCGCCGATGCCGTGGCGCGCCGCGATCAGAAGCGACTCGCGGAGGCCGCGGCCGACCTCCGCGAGCACTGCGCCCTGCTGGTGGCCACGGCGGTTGTGCATGGCCACCAGGGCGACCCCGGGCGCCGCGGCGACGACCGAAGCCATCTCGGGGTCCCCCCGCAGCCCCCAGATGTCGTTGACCATGCCTGCGCCGGTGGCGATCGCGGCCCTGGCAACCTCGGCCTTGCGGGTGTCCACCGAGATCGGCACCGGTAGCCGCCCGGCCAGGGCCTCCAGGACCGGCAGCACACGGCGCAGCTCCGTGGCGGCGTCCACCGGATCGGAGCCGGGCCGGGTGGACTCGCCGCCGACGTCGATGAGGTCGGCACCCTCGGCGACCAGACGCTCGGCGAGCGCCATCGCCGCGGCGACGTCACCGGCCAGACCGTCGCCCGAGAAGGAGTCCGGGGTCGCGTTGACGATCCCCATGATCAGAGTCCGGTCCCCGAAACGGAGAGAGCGGTCCCCGCAGGCCAGTGGCCGGCGCGGCCGGCGACCCCCCAGCGCCCCCGCCAGCGCGCCGCCCAGCTCGTCGAGGGGAGGCCCCTCTCCGGCGAGGCGTGTGGCCACTCCGGCGAGGGATGCGGGCGGGCCGGCCAGCACGGCTCGCCGTCCGTCGGGTGCGGTGAACATCCTGACTCCCCCGGCCTGGGTCGCTCGCTCCAGTCCCGGAGCCTGGTCGGGGGCGAGCCCTTCGATGGCGATCGCCTCGGCGCAGGAGGCACTGGCCAGGTCCCCATCGACCCCCACCTCCAGGACGGCGCTGCGGAACGAGCGGGGATCGAGCGCCATGAGCGGGCGGATGTTGTAGCGGAGTGCAGCCTCCGCGGTCGCGATCCCGGTGGTCACCTTCTGCTCCCGTTCCCCATTCCTCAGTATCCGTCGGCGTCCAGGGTGGCGTGGTCCATCCCCACCGCATGCCCCACCTCGTGGAGCACGGTGCTTCGGATCTCGCGGGAGAGCGCCGCCCGGTCCGGGCACCAGTTCTCGATGTTCAGCTGGTAGATCTGGATGGCCGCCGGGTTGGCCAGTCCCCACACGCCCGTGACACCGTAGACGTTTCCCAGCCAGTAGCCGAGGGCGTGGGGATCGAGGCGTGAGCCGACGACCATCTCCACCGCGGGCAGCCGGAGGGCCGCGATGGCGGTCCCGGTCTCCTCCAGGAAGTCGATGACCTGGGCGGGGAGGGCCGCCAGCACCGCCCCGGCCATCGCCTCGAACTCGGCCGGGGAGATCCGGGAGGGAACGACGTACCTCTGCGGGTCGAGCTGAGCCGACCGCCGGAAGCACCCCTCCGCCTCGTCCCGGCCGTTCCACTGGAGCGCCTCTCCGAGGCCAAACCAGGCGCCGGCCGAGCCTGGCTCCAGGCGGGTCAGATGGTCCCAGGCCTCGGCCGACTCCGCCAGCTCACCGCTCCGGAGGGCCATCTCACCGCGGGCTTCCCAGGCGGCCGGCTCGTCGGGTACGAGCGCACAGGCGCGGCGTGCGACGGCCAGGGCTTCGGCGAAGCGCTCGCGCTCCTCGAGCCTGTCGATCCGGTCCAGGAGCCGGGTGAGCGTGTCGGACATGGGGGTGGCTCCCAGTCGCTCGCGGGGATCAGGCGGACCGAGGGGCAGCGGCGGGCGCCACCCGGTCGGAGGCACCGGTCGAGGGCGCCGCATCGCCAGCCACCGCGCGCAGGGCGTCGAGGACGGTGTCGATCGGGGGATGGTCACCGGCGCTGCCGCTCACGTAGGCGTACGCCGCCCGGTCGCCCGGCAGCATCACGTAGACCCCGCCCTGCTGATCGGGGACCCCTCGAACCCCGCTCTGGCGGAAGCCGTGGCGGAAGGCCCTGATCCCCGCCGCCAGGCTGGCCGGGCCGACCGTCGAGCGCCAGCCGCGCCGGGCGCCGATCGCCCGATAGCTCTCCAGCCCGGGGTCGGTCAGCACCCGGCAGCCCCGGCATTCCCGGGCCTCGAACTCCCGCGCCCAGGTGGGCTCGCCGTTGCCGACGAAGACCAGCCTGGCGCCGAGAGCCTCGATCTCCGGCTGGCGCCCCCGGAAGGCAGCGGCCTGCTCCTTGCAGAGGAGGCAGCCGAAGTGGCGCAGCCAGACGACGACGGCGGGGCGGTCGCGCCACTCGTCACCCAGGCGTACCGCCTCTCCGCTCAGGGCGATGACCCTGCACCCGGCCAGGCCACTCGGGCGAGACATGGACCGAGTCTATGCCTGCACGGGAACGCCACAGGGAGGCGCGCCGCACCAGGTCGGACGGGTGCCCGAGAGCGGATGTGACCCGGGGCGGGTGGTCGCACAACGGAAAGGGCCCCCAACTTGTGCACGGCGCACATGTCCCCGCGCACAGACACCCCCTAATCTCGAGGTGAATAGGTTCCGGCCTGGCCGGGGCCACCTGAACACGATGCTTGGGTGAGTGTGGGAGCCGTGCCCTCCCCCGCAAGCCCCCTTTTTGGGCGGGCTCGGCGTGTCGCCGGGCCCGTCCCTGTTTCATCGGCCCAGTGGATCCTTCCCGGTCGTCGCGAAGGCGGCGCACCTCTCACGCGCGAGGGTCACCGCAGCGCCGCTGATGTCGGCGCCGACGAACGAGCAGCCGGCGGCAAGCGATGCGAGAGCTGAGCTCCCGCTGCCGGCGAACGGGTCGCACACCACCATCCCCGGCTCCACGCTCCCCATCAACATCCGGGAGAAGAGCTCCACCGGTTTCTGGGTCGGATATGCGCCGCGGTGGATCCGCTTGATCCGCCAGACGTCGCTCAGATCGCGTCGCGAGAGGCGACGGCTGCCCTTGCTGGCGAACACCACCAGCTCGTGGCGGCGCCTGAAGTAATGGCCCATGCCGATGTTGACCTTGTCCCAGACGATCAGCCCCTTGACGTTGAAGTGCTCGCGCACCAGCGCGCCGAGGCTGAGCAGCGAGAAGGAGTCGAACATCACGTAGATGTGTCGGTCGGGACGGAGCACCCGATGGCACTCGGCGAGGAAGCGGGAGAAGGTCGCGGGGTCGTCGCGAAACTCCTGGAACCACCGGGTGTTCCCGGGCTCGCCGTAGCGGCCCACGATCCGCCCCCGGCCAAACTGCATGTGCTCGTTCATCCCCGAGTAGGCGGGATCCGTGACGATGCAGTCGATCGACTGGTCGTCGAGACCGGCCAGGAAGTCCAGGCAGTCGGCCACCTCGACGCGCCACGCCGGGGCAGTGTCCGGGAGGTCTGGAACCGCTAGGCCCATCGCCGGAAGCTTATCCGGGGTGGGTGGCGCGTGGTCGGTTCGGAGAGCTCTGCGCACCGAACCCTCCCGGTGCCACGGGAGCAATCGCCACCCTCCGCACGCGCGGCGCTGGGCGGGCGCACAAGGCGACGGCGGCGCAGTTTCGCGTCCGCGTCCATGTCGCGGAACACCGCGGTCCCGGAGACTGGAGTCCATGGCCATGCTCGCACCCACCGCTCAACCGCCAGTCCGGTCGACCGCGGATGCGGCCCGGCTGGCGCAGCGCGCCACCGCGTGGTTCGCCGAGCACTCCGTGGACTTCGGCGTGTTCGACGCCGGCACCCTGGTGCAGCGCCCCATCCCCTTCGACCCACTGCCCCGCAGGCTCTCACGCGCCCAGTGGGAGGAGCTCGCTCGCGAGCTGACCCAGCGGGTGGCCGTCGGTCGCGACTACGGCGACGCCGGACCGGTCCGGGGGACGTTCATGAGCTCCGCACCCGGGCTCGCCCCCGAGGTCAGCGTGATCACGCGGAGAGGCGCCCAGGGAGGGCCGGAGATGGACCAGTGAGCTGATCTCCGGGGGGCTGGAGCCCGGTGGTGGCCCGGGCCACCAGCCCACGGGGGTACCTCCGCGCCGCGCGCGCGATCGGCGGCGAGCGGGGCGGCCCCGGGTTCAGCCCGGAGCGCCGTCCGAGGGGGGGTCGCCGGCCGGCTGCCCCGGCCCCCCTGTGCCGCCGGGGCGTTCGTCTGGTGCTTCCGGCGGGTCCTCGCGCGGCAGCTGCCGCTTGCGTGGCCAGAGACCCTCGTCGG
>PLNE01000205.1:42549-61829 GCA_003141695.1 Candidatus Dormiibacterota bacterium | reverse complement strand
GGACTTCTGGCCAGCAATGACATCAACATCGCGGGCATCGAGCTGGGCCGCGACCGCCCGCGCGGACGTGCGGTGATGCTGATCCAGGTCGACGACCCGGTGGGCCCGGAGCTGCAGGTCGCGCTTCAAGCCGTGGCCGACCTGGAGTCGCTCCGGGTCGTCACCCTCTAGCAGCCTGTCCCCGTGATGGGCTGGACCGCTGCAGGGACAGGCCGCTAGTTGGCCTGTCTGCGTCCCCTCCGGGGGATCCGGTACAACCCCGAGCACATCCGGCTCGGTGGCGTGCTGGCGCCGCCCTATGACGTGATCAGCCCGGCGCAGCGGGAGGAGCTGTACGGCCGTGACCTGCGCAACGTGGTGCGCATCGACTTCGGCCTCCCCTACCCGGACGACGTGGCCGGCCGGAGTGACGTCTACACCCGGGCGACGGCGCATCTCGGGAGCTGGCTCGAGCTAGGCATCCTGGTCCGGGACGAGCAGCCGGGGCTCTACCTGGTCGCCCACGAGTTCGTGGCCCCCGACGGCACCTCCCAGCGCCGCCTCGGTCTGGTGGGCAGGGTGCCAGCGCTTCCCTGGGAGCGCTCCGAGGTGCGCCCCCATGAGCTGACCCTGCGCGGGCCCAAGCAGGACCGCCTCGCACTGTTGCGCGCCACGCGCGCCCACACATCCCCGGTCTGGCTGCTCTGGGACCGCGCACCGGGGCTGGGCGCCAGGCTCGCGGAGATCGCCGAGGGGCAGGCCCTCCTGGGAGGGCGTTTCGATGGTGAGGTGGGTTGGGAGAAGGTGCTGGTCTGGCAGGTGAACGACGGGGCGGTCCTCGCCGAAGTCGACGCGCTGCTCGCCCCGGCCACCCTCTACATCGCCGATGGCCACCACCGCTTCGAGACCATGGCGGCATACGCGGCCGAGAGGCGGGACGCCGGAGACGCCGACGACGCCGACAGCCAGTTCGCCCTCGTCTACGCGAGCGACGCCGACGACACCGCCCTGGTCGTCCTCCCCATCCACCGCATGGTGCGCCCGCGCCCCGGGCTGCCGATCAGCCGCGAGGATCTGCTGGCCCGGCTGGGCGGCGCCTGGGAGCTGGAGCCGGTGGCAGACCCGGTCGCGTCGCTCGCCCGGCTGGGGGAGAGGAGGGCGGCCGAGCACGCCTATGTGCTGGTGGCGCCGGATGGGTGCGCGGTGCTGCGGCGGCCCCGCCGCGACGCGGGCTCCCGACGCGACGCCCTCGACGTCTCCGCCCTCCAGTCGGAGGTGATCGGTGCCTGCGGGATCGGCGAGTCGGAACTGCGGGAGAGCGCTCTCGACTACACCCGCAATCCGGCCGAGGCCGTCGAGGCGGTGCGAGACGGACGGGCGGGACTGGCATTCCTCGTCTCGCCCTGCACCAGCCAGGAGGTGATGGCGGTGGCCGACGCCCGCGAGAACATGCCCCAGAAGTCGACCTACTTCTACCCCAAGGTCCCCACCGGGCTGGTCATCTCCCCTCTCTGAGTCCGGGTGCGGTGAGGCTCACGATCGTGAGCAATCCGAGTGCGCCTGCGTTCGTCGCCCAGCTTTGCTCACGATCATGGGCAAGATCGGGTTGTTCGACGCCACCCGATCGGGCGCGGAGTCTCCGTCACCTTTGAAGGGCCTGTTGCGTATCACTCCCGATGGACGCGTCGAGGCCGCCCCCGCGCGTCGCGGCGCGAACCCGCCGTGACCATGGACCCAGGCGGGCCGCGACCAGGCATGCGGGCGGCGTGATCGCCCTCACCGCAGTGGTGGCCACGGCCCTGGCCGCGGGTTGCGGAGTGCAGACGGCGGCGACCGGCGTCGGAGGGCCGCCGGCTGGCGCCAGCGCCCTTCAGTCCAGCTCCCCGGCGACGCCGGCGACCACGACCGGCCCCTTCGGTAAACCTCCGGCGCCGTCCACCCCCGCCGGCACACCCACAGCCCCCGCGGGCTTCCAGCCCGAGGCGGTGACCGCGGTCAGCGAGTCGCAGTACTGGGTCCTCGGCACCGCCGGGGACTGCACCAGTTGCCCGCCGCTGATATGGCACACCACTGACGCCGGTCAGACGTTCACCTCCATCCCGGCACCACCGACCCAATTCGCCAACGCCTCGCAGGGCGCGACGACCTCGGTCAGCGACCTCCGCTACGCCGACGGCGTCGACGGCTGGGCCTTCGGACCGGGGCTCTGGGCGACCCATGACGATGGTGGGCAGTGGCGGAGCATCGACCTGCAGGGCGACGTCGTCGACCTGGAGCCGGGCACCGGGGGCTACGTGTACGCAGTGGTGGATCTCTGTGTGATGGGGGGCAATGGAGTGTGCCCGCTCGAGGTGGTGAGGAGCACGGCCGCCAGCGACGCGTGGAGCGTGGTGCTCACCCTGAGCGACGAGGGCGAGCCACCGCCGTCTCTGGGGGTCCACGGGGCGGACGTCTGGCTCCTGGGCGGAACCGGACTCTGGCGGTCGCTGGACGACGGCGCCAGCTTCGACCAGCTCCCCACCCCCTGCTCCGCCGACCTGGGAGGCACGATCGACCCGGTGACGGCAAGCGTGGTGTGGGCGTTCTGCCCCACCGGGATGGAGGGGGGACCGTGGGTCTCCACCGACGGCGGCGCCAGCTTCAGCTCCGCGTACGGCAACGAGGTGTGGAGCAATAGCGCGAAGGTCAGCGCGCTCTCCGCCAGCAACGCCTTCCTGACCGGCATCGGCGGCCTGGACGAGACGGACAACGGTGGCGCCAGCTACCGGACCGTCCCCGCGTTCGGCGGCAGCGGGGCCTGGTGGTTGGGGTTCACCGACGCATCGGTCGGGTACGCCTGGGTCGCGGATCAGCTTCCCGAGGGCACTCAGCTCCAGCTGTGGCGAACCACCGACGGCGGCGCGGAGTGGACGCTCGTCAACCTGCCCTGACCGGCCGGGTGGCGATCAGCCGCCTGTCGGCTCCAGCGTCCCCGGCGGGTGCCAGTCCTCGCGGGTCATCCGCCAGATCAGGAAGGTGCCGGACTCGGCCGGCGACGGCGCTCCTCGCCTCGGACGCTCGCCCACCAGGCTGTACCCGAGCTTGCGGGGGACACCCTCACTGGCGAGGTTGGCCCGGTCGTGGTGAATCTCCACCACCTCGATCCCGGGAAGCGTGAGCGCGACGCTGGTGAGCGCGCCGGAGGCGGCGCTCGCGTGGCCACGCCGCGTGTGCGCCGCATGCACCCAGTACCCGATCTCCAGCCCGTCTGGACCGATGCGGCGGTGGAGCCCGAAGGCGCCCAGGGCGACCGGACCGAGGAAGAGGCCATAGCAGAGGTCTCCACCCCCATCCCATTCCTGATCCCATCTGGCGAGGGTGGCGCGCTGCTCCTCGAGGTTCGCCCCCATTGCCCAGGGCATCCACGGCCGCAGGTGCTCGATGCTCTCGGCGATCGCCAGCGTCAGCGCCTCGGCATCGGCCGGGCACCACCGGCGGAGGACCAGGCCGCCTCCGAGGTCGAGCCGCTCGGGCGCCGCCATCAACCCTGCCCGACGAAGTCCGCCACGGCGTCGACGAAGCCCCGCCGCTCCCGGATCAGGAAAAAGAGGTGGCCGCCCCTGAAGGTCTGGAGCTGCGACCCTGCGATGCCGCGGTGCAGTTCCTCCGCTAAGGCGAGCGGCGCCGTCCGGTCGCTGCGCCCGTGCAGCACCACCGTCGGCATGGTCAGCTCGTGGAGACGCGGGCCGGCGTCGTACCCGGCCGACGCCTCCATCTGGCGGACGAATGCGTACCGCGGCTGCGGGTAATGGCTCCGGAAGAGCGGCATCACCGAGAGGGTGGGATAGAGGTGCCGGCGCCGCCAGCTCGGGACGACCCGGGCCGAGGTGGAGACCAGGATCAGCCTCTCGACGCGCTCAGGGTGGCCGAGGGCGAGCTCCAGGGCGATGCGGCCCCCCAGGGAGATCCCCAGCACGCCGCCGCGGCTGACACCGAGAGCGTCCATCACGCCCAGGGCGTCGGCTGCCATCAGCTCGATGGAATACGGCGCATCGGGCTTGTCGGTGCGCCCCGCGCCGCGATTGTCGAAGGCGATGACCCGCGAACGCACGGCCAGCTGATCGATGAGGGCGGCGTTCTCGGAGACATCGCCACCGAGCCCGAGGATCAGGAGGAGCGGCCTGCCCTCGCCATGCACCTCGTAGTGGATGCGGATGCCGTTGGTGTCGGCGGTCGGCATCAGCGCGCGGTGCGCTCTACGCCGGAGGGGGCGGGGGTGGCGGAGGGGGAGGGGGCGGCGGCGTGGGCGGGGCCACCCGGAGCAGGTCGCGCACCGCGACTCTGAGCACGCTGGCAAGCTCCGCCGGATCCACGGCCTTGGCCGCCGGCTGCATCGCGAGGGCTGCGCCCGCGACCACCACGGCCAGTGAGCCGGCCATGCGGACGCGGTCGTCGAGGCTGAACGCCGGGTCGCGGAGCATCCGCAGAAAGAGCTGCTCGGGCTCCACCTCGGGGTCGCGGTGGTCATGCCGGTGCCCCGCCCCCAGGGCGGCGGCGTTGCGCTGGTACAGCAGGAGGAGCCGGCTGTGGACGGCCAGCTGGTCGATGAGCCAGTCGAGGAATCCGATCCACATCCCGCCGCCTGAGGAGGCGTCGAGACGGGCCATCGCGCTCTTCATCAGCTCGTGCACCGGCAGGTGCAGGGTCATGAGGATCTCGTCCTTGGAGCGGAAGTGGTAGTAGAGGGCGGCCTTAGTCACCCCCACCCGCGCAGCGATCTCGCGCAGCGAGGTCTCCTCGTACCCCTGCTCGACGAAGAGATCGAGGGCGACGTCCAGGATCCGCTGGCGCGTGCCGGGCTGACCGACCCCGGCGGCCGGCGACGGGTGAGGAAGGACGGGCACCCGATGCCCCTGCCGCCCCGGTGCCGGTGGTTCGGCTCCCGGCACCCGAGGGCCCGGGGGGACGCCGTACCCCATCTGACCACCGGTCGTCATGATTTGTTTACTTGACGGCCGGTAAGTTCATCACTTACCATGCGGTTAGTAAGTATAGCCGCCCCAGGGCGGGGCGGCCGACCCCCCAGCCGGGAGCCCCCGGCTGGGGGCTTGCATTTAGAGCTATCTCGATATATCGTTGCCATATCGCCAACCAACCTCAGTGAAGGTGTCCCCCATGAACGAAACCACAAATGTGGCAGGCCCCACCGGGCCCCGACGGATTCCGGAGGTCTGACGTGCCCGGCAGAGCCATGATCGAGGCGGAGGGGCTGGTCAAGCGGTACGGCGCGACCGTCGCCCTGGCCGGCGTCGACCTCTCCGTCCCGGCGGGTGCGATCCTCGGCGTGCTGGGGCCCAACGGCGCCGGCAAGACCACCGCCATCCGGATCCTCACCACCCTGAGCCATCCCGACGAGGGGCGGGCCTCCGTCGCCGGCTTCGATGTCACCGCCCAGCCTGCCGAGGTCCGGCGGCGGATCGGGGTGGCCGCCCAGGCGACCACCCTCGACGAGCTGCTCACCGGCAGGCAGAACCTGGAGATGATCGGCCAGCTGAGCGGGCTCCGGCGCTCCGCGGCGCGGCAGCGGGCCGCCGACCTGCTGGAGCGGCTGGAGCTGACCGACGCCGCCGACCGTCAGACCAGGGGGTATTCCGGCGGTATGCGCCGGCGCCTCGACCTGGCGGCCAGCATGATCATGATGCCGCCCGTCCTCTTCCTGGACGAGCCGACCACCGGGCTCGACCCGGCCGGCCGGCTCGGGGTGTGGGAGGTGATCCGGGGGATGGTCGGGGACGGCTGCACCGTGCTGCTCACCACCCAGTACCTGGACGAGGCCGACCACCTCGCCGACTCGATCGCGGTCTTTGACCACGGCCGCGTCATCGCCAGCGGGACGCCCAGCCAGCTGAAGTCGGAAACCGGGTCGGCGCGGCTCGAGGTGACACTGAGCACGCCACGGCCGGACGCCGTCCTCGCCCTCCAGCCCCTGCTCGAGGGTGAGGCCCACATCAGCCACGACGGGCGGCGCCTCCGCGCCGCCGTCCTCAATCAGGAGGGCATCGCCACCGCGGCGGTCCGGGCCCTCGACCGCGCCGGCATCCTCGTCGACGACGTGCAGGTGCACCAGCCCTCCCTGGACGACGTATTCCTCGCCCTCACCGGGCGCGAGGCGGCCGAGGAGGACAACGCCAACGAACTGGAGGCCGCTACGGCATGAGCGTCCGCACCATCGGCATCGACAACGCACGGCCCGCCTGGTTCGGACAGAGGCTCCGGGAGATCCTGGTCCTGGTCCGCCGCAACCTGATCCACATCCTCCGCGAGCCGATGCAGCTCTCCGACGTGACCGTCCAGCCGATCCTCTTCACGCTGCTCTTCATCTTCGTGTTCGGCTCCGGCATCCCCATCCCCGGTGGCAGCTATACCGACTTCGCGCTGGCAGGGTTGCTGGCAATGAACCTGGTGATGTCGTCGAACGGCACTGCGGTGGGGCTCACCACCGACCTCAACACCGGGCTCATCGACCGCTTCCGAGCGCTGCCCATGTGGCGGCCCTCGATCCTCATCGCCCGATCCGTCACCGATCTGCTCTCGGCGCTCGTCTGCACGACGATCGTCGTCCTCGCCGGATTGGCGGTGGGCTGGCGCCCCAGCACCGGCGTCATCTCGGTCGCTGCCGGCCTCGCGATCGCCCTGCTCTTCACCTACGCGATCTGCTGGGCCTTCGGCTGTCTCGGGCTGGTGGCGAGGAACGTGGAGGCGGCGATGTCGATCGGCTTCATCGTGCTCTTGCCCATGGCCTTCGTCTCCAACGCGATGGTGCCGACGCAGGGGATGCCGGCCTGGCTGCGCGTTATCGCCGACTGGAACCCGGTCAGCTCCGTCACCGCGGCCTGCCGCCAGCTGTTCGGCAATCCCAATCCCTCCGCGCTCATCAAGGACTGGCCGATGCAGCACCCAGTGGAAGCGGCGCTCATCTGGTCGGCGGTGCTGCTCGCGATCTGCGTCCCCCTGGCCGTCTACCTCTTCCGGCGCCGCACCAGCGACTGACCCTTCCCGCGTCCCTCATCCCGACCGGACGGCCGTCAGGGCTCGAATCCGGCACCGGACCTGGTCAGCTCGAGGTCGGTCGCCCGGAGACGGCCAGCGCCACGCCCAGCCCGATCATCACCGCCCCGCTGCCCCCCCGGACCCGGCTGAGGCGCGCTTTCGAACCGGTCAGCCAGCCGCGGGCGGTGCCGGCGGCGAGCGCCCACGCAGTGTCGGAGACCAGCGCGATGGCCGCCCACAGCAGGCCGAGCACCAGGAGCTGGAGCGGGACGTGACCGAGGCGCGGATCGGCGAACTGGGGCAGGACGGCAGCGAAGAAGACCGTTGTCTTGGGGTTGCTGATGCCGACCACGAAGGCCTGCCAGAAGACGCGTCGCCGGCGCACCGCCGTGGGGGTGGCGCCGGGGTCGGGCAGCACATTCCGCGTCCGGATCGTCTGGACCCCCAGGTACACGAGGTAGGCCGCACCGATCAGCTTGATGACGGTGAAGGCCGTGGCCGACGCGGCGACCAGCTCCCCGATACCCAGGGCGACGGCACACACCTGGGCGAACTCACCGAGCTGGTTGCCCGCGACCGTGACCAGCGCTGGACGCCGCCCGAGCGAGAGCGACCGGCTGACGATGAAGAGCACGCTCGGGCCCGGGAAGAGGATGACCAGGAAGGCCACCCCGGCGAACGCAAGCATCCTGCCCGGATCCATCGGTGAAGGATAGCCGTGGCCCCAGGGGCGGTCGACCTGGCAAAGTCGCGACCATGAGCGACACCGTTGCGGCGCCCCACATCTCCGCCGTGGTCCTCGACATGGACGGGCTCCTGATCGACACGGAGCCGGCCTGGCGAGCGGCCGAGACCGCGGTCTTCGCCGAGCTGGGCCTCCGGCTCAGCGAGGACGAGATGCTGAGCACGATGGGCCGGCGGCCCGTCGAGATGGTGGCCCACTGGCGCCGGATGCGCCCCTGGCCGGGTGCCGAGACGGGAGAACCCAGCGACGCGGCGATCGCGGATCGGGTCATCGACCGGATGGTGGCCCACGTCCGGGCCCGAGGCGAACCGATGGAGGGAGTGGACCGGGCGGTGGCGCTGCTGCGCGGGCTGGGCCTGGGGATCGCCATCGCCTCCTCCTCCTCCCACCGGCTGATCGACGCGGTCTGCGACCGGCTCGGGCTCGAATGGATCGAGATCCGCTGCTCCGCGGATGACGAGCTGCGGGGCAAGCCGGCGGGCGACGTCTACCTCACCGCCGCCCGCCGCCTGGGGCTGAGCCCCGCCGCCTGCCTCGCGATCGAAGACTCCCCCAACGGGGTGCTCGCCGCCCGCGCAGCCGGGATGCGTTGCATCGCCGTCCCCGACCCCCATCTCTCCGGGGACCCGCGCTACCAGGAGGCTCAGCTGGTCCTGCGCTCCCTCGACGAGCTCGACGAGGCGGGGCTCCGGTCGCTCGGCCGGCCCAGCCGGAGCGAGAAGGGGTGACTCCGGCAGCCGGGAGGAGGCGCTACGATGCCGCCATGGGACAGCGAGTCAACTTCTACCTGGACGATGACCTGATCGAGGCACTCAACCAGCACACCCAGGTCTCCCCGCTGTCTCGGAGCGAGATCGTCGCCATCGCCCTCCGGCGGCTGCTCCGCGATGAGAGGCGGCGTGTCCGCGTCGACGTCCCCGCCACCGAGATGGCACGCCGGATCGCCGCGGGGGAGCTTCCCTCCCGGCGACTGGACGGGCCCCGGCTCCGCGCGCTGCCCCCTCCCTGGGAGAATTGACGCGCCCCGGGTTTGGCGCACGGCCACCCCGGGTATGAGCTGATCAGGTCCAATCGAGAGTCCCTGTGCCCACCTACGGTTACCACTGCCCCAGCTGCGAGGCCGAGTTTGAGGTCTTCCAGCGGATGACGGACGCCTCCGGCGCCGACTGCCCCCGCTGCGGAACGCCCGGACGGCGAGTCTTCTTCCCGACTGGGATCGTCTTCAAGGGAAGCGGTTTCTACAAGACGGATTCGCGGCGGGCGACGACCGCCACGGTCAACGGCGGGACCCCGGCCGACGGGGCCAAGGCTTCCAGCGATGGCAAGAGCCCGTCCGATGGAAAGGCCGGCGAGAAGGTTGGGGGCGGTGATCGGGCTCCGGCGGGCGGAAAGGCTCCGGCCACGGAGAGCACGTCGAGCGCCAAGAAGGACAGCGGCGCAACCACAACGGGGAGCGCGGCGCCGTCCTGAGGTCGCCGCCCGAAGCGGCGTTGCTAGCATGGTTCACGTGGACGGCAGGGGCCGTCACCAGCAGGAGACCCACATGGCGCAGCCCATCACGATCACGGACGCGAACTTCAAGTCGGAGGTCCTCGAGTCCAAGGTCCCCGTTCTGATCGACTTCTGGGCGTCCTGGTGCTCCCCCTGCAAGATGATCGCCCCGATCGTCGAGGACCTCACCACCGAGTACGAGGGCCGGGTCAAGGTCGGCAAGGTGGACGTCGACGCCAACCCGGTGACCCCGGGGATGTTCGGGATCATGAGCATCCCGACCCTGATGGTCTTCCAGGACGGCAAGGCAGCCGACCGGATCGTCGGCTATCAGCCCAAGCCGGCTCTCAAGGCACGGCTCGACGCGATCCTGACGCCCACCCGCTGAGCTGACCGCGCGGGGTCCAGCCCGTACGCGGCGCTTGCCAACTTCCGGGCGACTGCGTCAAACTGAGTCCGGTCCGACGAGGGGATCGCATCATCGGGTCAGGGAGGGCCGGAGTGGCTGCGCGTGCGCGCGAGAGGGCGATGCTGATGCGCGACGCCCTCGCGTGGCGTGATGTGCGTGTGGTCGTCGCGCTCTTCTGCACCGCCCAGCTGCTGGACGGCCTCACCACCTATCTCGCCCTCACCTCCCACCGCTTCCAGGAGGAGAACCCGCTCCTGAGCGGGGTCCTCGACACCCACCCCCTGGCGGCGTTCGGGGTCAAGCTGGCCCTGGCAGTGGTGGTCGTGACGGTCCTGCTGACACTCCGGCTGCGCTGGCGGCTCCGACTGGTGGTGATCTCGCTGTTCGCCGTGATCAGCCTGGTCGCCCCGGTGGAGAACCTGCTGCGCCTGACGGGAGTCTCCTGAGCTCCTGCCCGGTGACCGGCCCTCCGGAGATCCCGTTGGCCGGGTCAGGCAGGTTCCAGCTGGGCCAGCACGGCCCCCACCAGAGCGAGCGACCCGCAGACGACAACGAGCCCTGACCGGCCGGCGCGCCGCCCTGCCTCAGAGAGCGCCTCCGCCACCGGCTCCACTGCGGTCCCTCCACCCACCATCCCCGCGAGCAGAGCGGCCGAAGCCGCCCTCCCGCCGCCGACGGATGTGAACACCACCTCGTCCGACATCTGAGCGAGACGGGGGAGCATCTCCTCGAGCTGCTTGTCGTACATGGCGCCGAAGAGGGCGACGACCCGGCGACCCCGGGCCAACCCGGGCACCTCCGAGCTAAGCGCCGCCATGGCGGCGGGGTTGTGGGCACCGTCCAGGAGCAGCGGTGGGGCGCCGTCCACCCACTGCAGGCGGCCCGGCCATCGCACCGACGCCGCCCCGGCGAGGATCGCCTGGTCGGGGATGCCCAGCATGCCGGCCGCCGCGGCGGCGACCGCCAGGTTCTCCACCTGAACCAGTCCCGCAAGCGGCGACCTGAAGACGACCGGCCGTCCGGTAGGCGGGTGTGCGGCGAGATCCAGCTCGACCTCGACCTCGACCCCGGCCCGCCCACGAGTGGCGCCCCGCCAATCACGCCCAGCCTCGAGGACGCGCAGCCGGGCGCCCGCCGAGCGTGCCCGCTCGGCGATCACCGAACGTGCCGGCTCCGTGGAGGCGGTGACGGCCCAGTCGCCGGCCTTGATGATCCCCGCCTTCTCGGCGGCGATCGCCTCCACGCTGTCGCCCAGCCATTCGCGATGGTCGAGGGCGATGTTGGTGATGACGCACCCCCCGAGGTCGGCGACGTTGGTGCTGTCCAGCCGCCCCCCCATCCCGACCTCGCAGACCAGGGTCCCCGTCCGGTGACGGGCGGCCGCCAGGAATCCCATCGCGGTGAGCATCTCGAACTGGGTGGGATGCTCCCCTGGCGGAGCGTGGCCGGCGGCGTCGAGCACCTCCTCGGCGAGGGCACCAAAGCGGCCCTCGGGGAGCGGCTCTCCATCCAGGACGATCCGCTCCCCCCAGCGCACCAGATGCGGCTTGGCGAGAAGTGCAGTTCGGCGTCCCGCCGCACGTGCCATCGATTCGATCAGGGCGGCGACCGAGCCCTTCCCATTGGTGCCGGCGATGAGGACCCCGGCGAGCCCGAGCTGCGGGTTGCCCAGCCGATCGAGGAGCCACCGCGTCCTCTCCAGGCCGGGCACGATCCCGAACCGGCCGGCCAGCTCCAGACGAGCCATGGGGTCGAGGTGAGCGGTTCCGAGGGGTGCTGCGTCGTAGGTGCAGTTCCCTCCGGGGAGCGCCGCGCCGCTCTCTCCGGAGGTCATGGCGCGGTCCGCGGTCTCCACGGCCAGGCCCCGGACATCGCCTCGTCCTCGCCCGGCCGGTCCAGCGAGCTGCCCAGGACATTCATCCACACCCGCTGGCGCTCACTGGCGTCGGCGATGCTCTCGATCGCCCGGTTGCGGTACAGGCAGCCGGTCTGGTGGGCGAGGATCGCTTGCAGTTCCTGGTACTGGAAGACGGTCGGTGCCTCGAGGCGCGCCGGCTCCGGGGATCCGGGGACCCGAGCCTCGATGTGGAAGATCCGGCCGCGCTCGTGGTCAAAGCTCGAGACGGGATGCAGCTCCAGGCTCTCGACAGCCGGCAGGAGTCCGGACAGCCGCTCCAGCCAGGCGGCCTGCGGGTCCGCCTCCGAGTCCACGCCGGCATCGGCGAACAGCTCGCCGGCGAGGGCGAGGACGGCGATCTGGAATTGGTGGTAGTAGAGGAGGTCGGCGCCACTCACCGCGACGGCTCCGGCCGATTCGCCGGCGTCGTCGGCGAAGCTGACCATGAACGGCCGCGCATAGGGCTTGCGCGCCTCCTGCTCCGACCAGCGGATGCTGATCGCGGGCATCAGGGGATCGGTGCCGGGCGGCGGGACCGGGCCAGCGCCACCGTGTTGCGGAGCAGCATCGCGACGGTCATCGGGCCAACCCCGCCCGGCACCGGCGTGAGCCAGCCCGCGACCGGCTCGACCGATGCGCGGTCGACGTCGCCGAGCAACCGGCCGTCCACCAGGGTGGTGCCCACGTCGATGACCGCCGCCCCCGGCTTGACGTACTCGGCTGTGATCATCCCGGGCCGGCCGATGGCCGCGACCAGGATGTCGGCCTCGCGGCAGACCGCCGCCAGGTCGCGCGTCTTGGAGTGGCAGACGGTGACGGTGGCGTCGGCGTTGACCAGGAGCAGGGCAAGCGGTCGCCCCACGATGACGCTGCGGCCGACCACCACGGCCCGGCTCCCGGCGATGGGCACGCCGGAGCGGCGGAGCAGCTCCATGCAGCCGAGCGGGGTGCCGGGCAGCACCGGGGGCGCCGCTCCGGCGGCGAGGCGGCCGAGGTTGAGAGGGTGGAACCCATCGGCGTCCTTGGCGACGGGGACCGCCTCGAGGACGGCGCCGGTGTCGATTTGGCGGGGCAGCGGCAGCTGGACGAGCATGCCGTCGATGTCGGGATCGCCGCTCAGCCGCGCGCAGAGGTCGAGGATGTCCGCCGTCGAGCTGTCAGCGCTCGGGGTGAGCAGCGTGAAGCGGATGCCGGCGCGCTCAGCGGCCCTGCCCTTGTTGCGGACGTAGGTCGCGCTGGCCGGGTCGTCGCCGCAGAGCACCACCCCAAGGTGCGGCGGGGCCAGCCCCCCGGCGGCCATCGAGGCGACCTCGGCGGCGATCTCGGCCCGGATCGTTTTGGCGACGGCGCTGCCGTCGATGATGGTCGCACTCACCCTCGGCGGCGCTCCACGGTCACGCTGAAGCGGTCCACCGCCACGGCGAGCGGCGGCCGCTTGGCAACGCGGACCCGGACCGACGCCACCCTCGGCTCCTCCAGCAGCCCCTCGGCGATCCGCTCCGCGACCGTCTCGACCAGGTGGTAGCTGTCTTCCTCGGCCACTCGCCGGCACTTCTCGACGAGCCGCGCGTAGTCGATGGTGTCCTCGACCCGGTCGGTGCGGGCCGCCTCACGGGTGTCGGTCCTCACCTCCACGTCGACGTCGAGGTGCACTCCCGCGCTCCGCTCGTCGGCAAGGCAGCCGTGGTGCCCGAAGAAGCGCATCCCCTCCAGTCGCAGGACGTCCTGGCCGGCCGACGCCTCATCCGGCCGCCCTGGGTCACCGGCGGGGTGCGAGGCGTGCGGGGTGGGGCTCACCCGCCCGATTGTAGATACGGGGGACGCCTGGCCACCGGGGCCACAGCTAGTACCACCACTGTGGGAGGAAGAAGTAGTTGATGGCGCAGAAGGCGTAGAAAGCCAGCGCGACGAGGAGAAGTCCCAGGGCGCCAGGCCCGAGGAAGGGCAGCAGCACGAGTCCGGCCACGACAAAGGCGTCGCCGGTGTAGGCGACGTTGAGGGCGACGTTGCGGCTGGACGGAATCAGATCGCCGTAGCGGTTGGTGCGGAGGGCGCGGTGAATGCGCCGACACCACTCGATGGGGTTCATCGAGGCGGTCAGGCGGAGCGGGGCTCCTCCACGGGCTTCAGCAGCGTCTCGTGGTGGTCGACCGGATTGATCATCACCACCTGGAAGAGGTCCTCGAAGTCGCACTGGAACAGCTGCATGAGCTGCTGGCGGAGCTTGGGGCCGGGGTTGCGGGTCCCCGCCTCCAGGGCCGGGATGTAGTTCTGGGTCACCCCCAGGCGACGGGCCAGCTCCCGCTGGGTCAGCTTGTGCCTGTCTCGCATGGCGCGGAGCCCGGTGGCGTGTACCTCGACGTTCATGGGCACAATGTAGTACCTGACAGTGGTTTCGTCAACGCATGAGCGCACGGCCGTGCGGGGCCGGGGGCCGAGGCAGGTGATGCGGGGCTGGGCGACGGTGACCCGGATCTGCGACCATCGGGGGCGATGTGCCGCGTCTGCCAGAAGCGCCCTGAGATCCCCGACGAGAAGAGCGGCCGCTGCGAGGTCTGCGTCAAGGCTGGGCGGATGGCGCTCCGCTTCCGCCTCGCCCCCGGACCGGGGGGCGTGGGGCTCCGAGTCAAGGCCGGGGAGATCGCGCCCCGAGCCCTCCGGCAGAAGTGGCTGGCGCCGCTCCAGGCCTACGCGTCCCAGGTGGCTGCCCGGCCTCATCTCGGCCTGCACGAGGTGGAGATGATCGTCGCCAAGGACCATCTGGAGACGGTCCGGGTCGCCCCGGACCTCGCCGCCCAGGGGGCCGCCGCGGTACAGGCGCTGCGCGACGCCGCCGAGCGGACGGACGCCTCCTGGTAGTCGCGGGGCGCCGCAGGTCAGTGGGTGAGCAGCCACTGCCAGGTGGGCTGGCCCAGGCCGCCGGTCGCTGACACCTTCCAGGTGGCCACCGTGGTGCCGCCGAGGCGCCCGGTCACGTGGGCGACGACCGTGCCCGCCCCGACCGTGGATGCGTCGGGGATGTGGACCGCGGTCGCCGAGAGCCGGAGAGTGGCGCCCACCCGGAAGACGACCGAGGATGCGCCGCCCTCAAGGGTGGCCTGGACGCCGGCGCTCGTGCCCCAAGCGGAACGAAGTGCCCCGGGGAGTGCGGGCGGCGTCAGCTTGCGCAGGTCGACGGTCCGGTAGGCCCCGAAGGCGGCCTTGACCGCCGCGGCGGCCGCGCTCAGGGCGCTGGCGAGCTCCTCATCGACGGCACCGTCCGGGGTGACCACGCCGAGGACCGCACCCACAACGGTCACCTCCGGGCTGCCCCCCAGCGGTCCGGGCCGGTCGGCGGCGAAGAGGAAGCAGCCGCCGGCCTGCGATGTCGAGCCGGTTTTGATCCCGAGCCATCCCGGGACGGTCTTCAGGTCGCTGTCGAGGTTCTGCACCGTGCTCCCGTCGGGCATCACCGCGGACGGGGTGGTGACGAGAGCGGCGAGGGTGCGATTGGCCAGGGCGGCCTGGCCGAGCTCGACCAGGTCCGCGGCGGTCGAGACCGTCTGCGGGCTGAAGCCGCTGGCGTCGGCAAAGACCGTCCTGGCCATCCCCAGGGTCTTCGCTTCCGCGTTGAGGTCGGCGACAAAGGCTGTCTCGGACCCGGCCACCCAGACCGCGAGGGTGTCGGCGATGTTGTTCGCGGAGGGGAGGAGCAGGGCGAGGAGCAGCTGGCGCTCGGTGAACTGCTCGCCGCTCACGACGGGGAGACTGGATCCGTTGTCGGCGACCACCTGATCGTAGAAGCCGACGTCCTGGGCGGTGATGGTGTAGGTGGGGCCGGGCTGGTCACCGGTCAGCGGCTTCTGGTGGAGCACCACCAGGGCGGTCATGACCTTCGCGATCGAGCCGATCGGCAGCACCGAGCTGGGGGTCACCTCGGCGAGCCGGCCCCGGTCCGTGGACGCCAGGTCAAAGCTTCCGGTGGCCGGCAGCGGGATAGCCGCTGCCGAGCCGGGGGCGACGGCGAGCGTCGCGGGAAGGCCCAGCTCAAGGCGGGGCGGGGGCGGGGGGCCCAACACCCTCACCGCCGCCACGGCCCCTGCCCCCAGCACCAGTGCGGCCATCAGCGAGAAGACGAGCGGCAGCAGCCAGCGGTGGCGCGCCGGCGTCGGGGGGGGTGGCACGGTGGATCGGGTACCACCGTGGCGAAGCGGTGTCGGGTCGCGGCTCACGCCCGATCTGGAGCCGCGCCGGCGATCGTCAGCGCTTTGCGCGGCGGGCATTCCCCTTCAGCGAAGCCGAGAGCGTGGCGGATGGGGAGAAGCGGACCACCTTGTGAGCGGGCACCTTGACCGCCTCGCCGGTGCGTGGATTGCGCCCGATCCGGGCCGCGCGCTGCTGGATCTTGAAGTTGCCGAAGCCGTGGATGTGGACCTCGTCGCCCGTCTGAAGGGAGCTGGTGATCGCATCGAAGAACCAGCGCACATCGTCGCGGGCCCGGGTCATCGCGTACGTCCCGCCCTCCTCCTCCTCGACCTTCGCCTTCCAGGACTCGGCCAGGGAATCGCGCGTAATCACTTTCACCATGCTCTCTCTCCCGTCCAGACGTGCTGCTGTGATGGCCCGAATTGTAAGGTCGCGCAACGGCTTTCTCAACTCTCCCTCGTGCTACCTTGCGCGGGTGCAGGGAATCTCGACGGGCCTGCCCGACATCGAATGGGACCGCGAACTGTTCGCCGGCGGCGGTCACGTCATGCAGAGCAGACCGTGGATGGCGGTGCAGCAGGCGCTCGGCGATCGTGTGGTCCACCAGAGCGGCGTGGGCTGGCGCTGGGCCGGTGTCCACCATCGCCGGCGCGGCGTCAACTATCTCTACCTCCCCTACGGCCCCGCACTCGAGGACCCCGCGCGCCTGGGCGACGCTCTCGACGCGATCAGGGCGGCGGGGAGATCGCTGAGCGTCGACTTCGTGCGGGTGGAGCCCGACCTCGTGGTGGCCTCCGCCGCGATCGCGGCCGCAGCCGCGGAGCCCGGGGACGCCGCCGGCAGGGTTGCGGACCCGGCGGTCGCCAGGACGGGCGTCGCGACGGACCGACGGCTCGCCGTGGTGGCCGCCGAGACGGAGGCGGCGCTCGCCGCCCGAGGAGCGGTGCGCGTCCGCAGCGTCCAGCCCCAGCACACCCTGGTCCTCGACCTCCATCGCTCGGAGGAGGAGCTGCGCGGCGAGATGCTCTCCGGGCGCCGCCGCAGCATCAACGCCGCGACCAGGAAGGGCATCTCCATCCAGCGCACGCGGGAGGCGGTGGAGGTCGAGGAGTTCATCCGATTGATCCACCGGACGGGTGAGCGCAACCGGTTCGACCCCCACGCCGATGAGTACTACCAGACCGTGTGCACGACCCTCTTTGGCCTCGGGGCGGCATC
Organism: Candidatus Dormiibacterota bacterium; assembly: GCA_003141695.1. Classification (GTDB taxonomy): domain Bacteria; phylum Chloroflexota; class Dormibacteria; order Aeolococcales; family Aeolococcaceae; genus Changshengia. The sequence continues at coordinate 44,876 of PLNE01000205.1, read as the reverse complement.
CCTCTACCTCGCCAAGGCCGGGGGCGAGAGCGTCGCCGGGGTCATCGCCTTCGAGTCGGCGACCACCGGGTACTACGCCCACGCCGCCGACGACCCCGAGCGCTCGCGCCAGATCGTCGCCGCGGCCCCGCTCGCCTGGCAGATCGTGCGCGACTGCCGCGCCGAGGGGCGGACCGCGTTCGACTTCTGGGGGGTGATCCCGGACGACTCCGCCGACCACCCGTGGGCGGGGTTCAGCAGGTTCAAGAAGACCTTCGGGGGCAGGATGATCACCCGGCCGGGGACCTTTGACCTGCCACTCCGCCCGCTCCGCTACCGCGCCTACCGGGCCGCCCGGGAGATGCGGGCTGCGCGACGTGCCGGCGGCCGCCCGACCGGCTCGTGAGACCGTCTGCCCGATGAGGCCGGCCACCCCCGCAGAGATCGATCGCTGGGACGATCTCGTGCTCTCCAATCCCGACGGCGGCAACATGCTCCAGACCCGTGCCTGGGGCGAATTCAAACGAAGCTGGGGCTGGAGGCCCGCCTATCTGGTCTCCGACGACCCCGGGATGCCCTTGGCGGCGCTCTTTCTCCGCCGTCACGTCCCCGGGCTCGGCTGGCTCTGGTACGCCCCCAAAGGGCCGGCCGCCACCTCCGCGGATCAATTGGGCCAGATGCTCGCCTCCCGCAGCGCCTTCCCGGGTGCCTTCTGCGTCCAGGTGGAGCCGGAGCTGGCCGACACCCCGGCCAACCGGCTGGCCCTCACCTCGCTGGGGCTCCGCAAGGCCGAGGACATCCAGATCTCGCGGGCCACGGCGATCGTCGACCTCGCGCCCGACGAGGACGCCCTGCTCGCCTCCTTCAAGCCAAAGACCCGGTACAACATCCGGCTGGCGGGCCGGCGCGGGGTGACCGTGGAGCCAGTCCCCTGTGACGAGACCGGTGTGGCCGCGATGTACGGGCTGATGGCGGCGGCCTTCCGGCGGGCCGGCTTCCCCCTCCGCCCCCAGCCCTACTACTCCGGTTACTGGCGGCTCTTCGAGGCGAGCGGTCAGGGTCAGCTCTTCCTCGCCCGGCTCGGGGAGCAGCTGCTGGCGGGTGCGTTCGTGATCCACCTCGGGGACCGGGCCTGGTACAAGGACGGCGGTTCGGTCACCCAGCGGCACGAGGTCATGGCGCCCCACCTCGTCCAATGGGAGGCGATGCGCTGGCTGCGGGCGCGTGGGGTGCGAAGCTACGACCTCTTCGCGGTGCCGAACCAGGAGCAGCTCGCGACCGGCGACCATCCCCTCGGGGGTCTCCTGCAGTTCAAGGCGGGCTTCACCGCCGACATCCGCGAGTTCGTGGGGACGTGGGAGCTGGTGCTGGACGAGCGTCGCCACCGGATCTGGCGGCGGGCCGGCGAGCCGCTCACCCGGCGGCTCCGCTGGCGGACCAGGCGCGACCTGCTGTACTGAGGCTGACGTGGTGAGGGGTGAGAGCCGAAGGCTTTCACCCCGAGCGGAGGATCCTCTCAGTACCGGGTGCTGACTCCTAGCGCTGGTGCCAGATCCGCTTCATCACCACTCGGGCCAGCTTCTCGGGATCGTGATGGGAGCTGACGGTGGTGCTGACGACGTCGGCGAGGATGTAGCGGACCGGGTACTGCTGGGCCCGCTGGCGGTCGAAGCTCACCCGGCTGACGCCGGCGCGGCGGGCGGAGGCGGGGAGCGGCGGGGTGACATTGCTGTTGACCACGACGTAGTCGAAGAGGTTGCTGCCGACATGGGCCTGGATGGCGTCGAGGTGCTCGCTCACCGTGAAGCCGAAGGTCTCGCCGGGCTGGCCGGCCACGTTGCAGACGTAGACCTTGACCGCGGGGCTGGCCCGCAGCGCCTCGACCATGCCGTCCACCAGCAGGTTGGGGAGGATCGAGGTGTACAACGAGCCGGGGCCGATGATCACCATCTCGGCGTTGAGGACGGCGGCCTCCGCCTCCGGGTTGATCGGCGGCGCGGTGGGATCGAGGAAGACCCGGTCGATCCGGCCGTCGCCGACCGGGACCTTGGACTCCCCGACCCGGAGCTCCTCGCCGGCATTGGCGCAGAGGACGACATCGGTGAGAGTGCTGGGGACGATGGCGCCGCGGACGGCGAGGACCCGGCCCGACTCCCGGATGGCGTGCTCGAAGTCGCCCGTGATCTCGGCCATGGCCATGATGAAGAGGTTCCCGAAGGAGTGGCCGCCCAGCTCGCCGTCGCCGGTGAAGCGGTGCTGGAAGAGCTCGGTCATCAGCGGCTCGGTCTCAGCGAGGGCGGTCAGGCATTGCCGGAAGTCCCCGGGAGGTAACACCCGGAACTCATCCC
>PLNE01000205.1:41520-42518 GCA_003141695.1 Candidatus Dormiibacterota bacterium | reverse complement strand
GGCAGGAAGGGCCCGAGCACCGACTTGCCCAGGAAATAGAAGCTGATCCCGATGATGGCCACCCCGATGGCCAGGAAGATCAGGCCGCGGACGGAGCGGGGGAGGAACTGGAGGGTCAGGTCGGACACAAAGTCGGGGAACCTGACGTTGGCGTAGTAGATGTCGCGCAGGACGTAGCCGATGGCCAGGGCCACCATCACGATCCCGACCATGAGCAGAAGCAGCCAGCGCTTCACGTGGAGGCCGGGGGTCAGCAGCCGGGTCAGGTTCTTACCGGGTCGAAGCCGCGCCATCATCCTTCGGGCGGATTGTCCCACCCCCACGGCGCGGGCGGCACGGCACCCGCCCTCCCGACCGCTGCCGGAGGCCGGAAGCCCGCCGCCTCAGCCGAGGGGGAGAGGCGGGATAGCGCCGGAGGAGACGCCCTCGGCGATCGCGCCGGGTGCCGGCGGTGGGAGACCGCGGGTCCGGCGGCCCATGCTCACGTAGACCCCACCGGGGCCGGTGACGGCGGTGCCCTCGAGGCAGTTGCGGCCGTCGACCACGAGCCGGCCTCTCATCAGTCCGATGGCCCGCCCCCAGTCCAGCTCCCGGTACGCCGGCCACTCGGTCACCAGGCCGACCGCGTCAGCACCGGTGACCGCCTCATAGGGGTCGGCGACCAGCGTGGTCCGTGGCAGAAGGGGACGCGCCCGATCGAGAGCCACCGGGTCGGTGGCGACGACGACGGCGCCCAGGTCCTCCAGCTGGCGCACCACCTCCAGGGCGGGCGCCTGGCGCATGTCGTCGGTAAAGGGCTTGAACGCGAGGCCGAGGATGGCGATCCGGCGCCCGTCCAGGCTCCCCCCGAGCCCCTGGAGGAGCTTTGCGGTGAATCGCCGCCGCTGCTGGCTGTTGACCTCGATGGCCGCCTTGAGCAGCCAGAAGCTCTGGCCGTGGTACCCGGCCGAGGTCTCCAGGGCCCGGACGTCCTTGGGGAAGCAGGAGCCGCCCCAGCC
>PLNE01000205.1:0-41492 GCA_003141695.1 Candidatus Dormiibacterota bacterium | reverse complement strand
GCGCTGACGCTGTCGCAGAGGAGGCGCGTCGTGTCGGGGCCGCCCAGCAGTGCCGCGACTCGCCGCACCGCCGCGATGTCCTCGCCGCCCACCACCACGCGGCTCGGGTGCCGGAGGTCCTCGAGGGCGGAGCCCTCGCGGAGGAACTCGGGAAACATGACGAAGGTGACGTCGTGCCGGCTGCTGCCGCGGGCCAGGGCTCGCGTGGTCCCGGGGGGCACCGTGCTCTTGATCGCGATGACGGACCCGGGGGCGACCTCGGCGAGGGCCTGGTCGACGGCCTGGCGCACCTGGGAGAGGTCGGCCTCACCGTCGTGGGTGGGCGGGGTGCCGACCGCCACGATGACGATCCCGGCCCCCGCGACCCCCTCCTTCATGGTCTCGACCGCGCGGAGCCGGCCTGAGGCGACCACGGCGCTGAGGAGCTCGTCGAGACCCGGCTCGAAGATGGGCGAGATCCCCGCTGCCACCGCGGCCCGCCGATCGGCGTCGACCTCGACGACCCGGACCTCGCGGCCCGCCTCGGCGAGACCAGCAGCGGTCACCAGCCCGACGTACCCTGCACCGATGATGCAGATGATCTGGTCGTCAGCCTGAGAGGTCATTGCTCACGACTCTAGCGGCCCGGCGACCCCAACCGGCGACCAGGCGACCGGCGGATATGATCCGGCGACGATGAGGGCGCGACGAGGACCATCGACGCCAGTCCCGACGGGTCCGGCCGGCGGGGTCGACGCTGCGCCTGGCGCGGGGATCGACCGGCCTCGCCGGAGGCTGCCACCGCTCGCGGCGGGCGCCCTGGCGCTCGTCATCTTCCTGGCACTGGCCGGGGCGGCGCTGCGGCCCGGGATCTTCACCGGGCACGACACCATCGTCGGCAACACGGGCGACCCCTCGATCTTCATCTGGTCGCTGCAGTGGTTGCCCTTTGCCCTCAGCCACCACCTCAACCCCCTGGTGACCGACTACCTCCACTACCCGACGGGCGCCAACCTGATGTGGAACACGTCGATCCTCTTCCCCGCCCTGGTGCTCACCCCGGTCACCGACCTCTTCGGCCCGATCGTCTCGTACAACGTGCTGACCGTCCTGGGGATGTCACTCTCCGGCTGGTGCGCCTACCTGGCGGTGCGTCGGTACTCACGGCACTGGATCTCCGCAGTCGTGGGAGGGCTGATCTACGAGTTCAGCCCGTTCATGGCGGTCCAGATCACCGGTCACGCCCACCTCTTCGTGGCGGTCTTCCCTCCCCTGCTCGTGCTCTTCGCGGACGAGATCCTGGTGCGGCAGCGGCACCGGGCCTGGTTGATGGGCGGCCTGCTGGGAGTCGCGGCCGCGGCCCAGTTGCTCACCGGCACCGAGCTGCTGGCGATCTCCGCGCTGATGGCGGTCCCGGCGCTCATCACCGTGGCCGTGATCTTCCGCGCCCGCCTCCGGGAGCGGATGCCCTATGTGCTCCGAGCCGCCGGCTTCGCCGCGGTGGCCTTCGTGGTCCTGGCGGGGTATCCCCTGTATATCCTCCTCCTCGGACCCGGGCGGGTCTCGGGAGCTCTCCAGGGCACTGGCTTCGTCGCTCGGCCGACGTCCTTTCTCCTCCCCTCCAGCTTTGAGCTGATCGGCGGGCGCTCCACCGTCCTCGACTCCAGCGTGTACATCGGCGTCCCCCTGCTGATCCTGGCGGTGGTGGTCACCTTCCGGATGCGGCGGCACCCGGTCGTGATGGCCGCGGCGGTGACCGTCGCCTGCGCCATGGTGATGGCGCTGGGCGGCAACCTCACCCTGCACGGCGCCGCCACCGGGATCCCGCTGCCCTGGATCATCCTGCAGCAACTTCCGGTGCTCGACAACGTCCTGCCGGTCCGGCTGATGATCGCCGGCTATCTGGCTCTGGCCGTGATCATGGCTGTCTTCCTCGACCGGGTACTGGAGGCGCCCCTGCGATGGCGGATCGCAGGCCTGGCCGCCGCCCTGGTGGCACTGGTGCCCCTCATCCCCACTCTGCCGATCTCCTCGGCTCAGTACCTGATCCCCTCGTTCTTCACCGACGGCGCCGCCCGCCAGCTCCCCACCACCGGTTCGGTGCTGATGACCCCGTATGGCGGCGTCTACCCCGACTACCCCCCGGAGGTGTGGCAGGCGGTCTCGGGAATGGACTTCAAGACCCAGATCGGCATGGTCTTCACCCCGGGACCGGGCGGATTCGAATGGGGCCCCGAGACGGACGCCCTGGGCCAGGAGCTGACCGGGCTGGGAAACGGAGCCACGGCACCCGCGGCACTGGCTCCCTCCCTGCGCCAGACCTACCTGGGCGACATGCGCGCCCACGATGTCGACGGCATCGTTGTCGGACCCTCGAGCGCCCAGGATCAGGAGGCGCAGTTCTTCACCGAGCTCACGGGCGAGCCCGGGGTCCGGAGTGGGGGCGTGGTCGTCTGGTTCGACATCCATCCCTGAGCGCACGGTAGGATCGACGGTGATGTCCGGCGGCACTCGACGCATGGAGCGAGTGGTGGTGACGGGGGGGGCCGGGTTTCTCGGCTCGCACCTCTGCGACCACTTTCTCGGACGTGGCATGGAGGTGGTCGCCCTCGACAACCTCGTGACCGGCAGCCTGGACAACCTCGCTCACCTGAGCGGAAACCCGGCGTTCAGCTTCCGGAGGCAGGACGTCACCGAGTACCTGGACGTGGAGGGCCCGGTTGACGCCGTGCTCCATTTCGCGTCGCCGGCCAGCCCCATCGACTACGCGCTGCTGCCGATCCAGACCATCAAGGTGGGCACCCTGGGCACCCACCGGGCGCTGGGGCTGGCCAAGGCCAAGGGTGCGCGCTTCCTGCTCGCCAGCACCAGCGAGGTGTACGGCGACCCGGAGGTGCACCCTCAGCCGGAGACCTACTGGGGACACGTCAACCCGGTGGGGCCGCGGAGCATCTACGACGAGGCCAAGCGGGCCGCCGAGGCTTTCACGATGGCGTACCACAACCACCACGGCCTGGAAACCCGGATCGTCCGGATCTTCAACACCTACGGGCCGCGGATGCGACGCCGTGACGGGCGCGCGGTGCCCGCCTTCCTCACCCAGGCGCTTGCCGCCGAGCCGATCACCGTCTTCGGCGACGGCTCCCAGACCCGCAGCCTCTGCTACGTGGACGACCTCATCGACGGCATCGATCGGCTGCTCGCGAGCGATCACCCGCTGCCGGTCAACATCGGGAATCCGAGCGAGATCACCATGCTCGAGCTGGCCCGGGTGGTCCGCGAGCTCTGCAGGAGTGCGAGCGAGATCGTCTTTGAGCCACTGCCGGTCGACGACCCCAGGCGCCGCCGACCGGACATCACGCTGGCCCGCGAGCTTCTCGCCTGGGAGCCTCGCGTCCCGTTGGAGGAGGGCCTGGCCCGGACCATCACGTGGTGGCGGGGGAGTGAGCCCGAACCGGGTGCACCGCCGGGACACCCCGGGCAGGCCGCGGTGTTGGGATAGGATGCCCGCGCCGATGGATGCACCCTTCCTCTCGGTCCTGATGCCCGCCCTCAACGAGGGGCGGACCATCTCCCAGGTCCTCGACGCCGTCCTCGCCTCCCCGGTCGACCTGGAGCTGATCCTGGTGGACGACGGCTCGACCGACCGCACCTGGGAGCTGATGGAGGCACGTGCGGCCTCCAACCCCCGGGTGCGCGCCTACCGCCACCAGGTCAACCAGGGGAAGGGGGCGGCGATTCGCACTGCCCTCCAGCACGCGAGGGGAGCGGTGGTCCTGATCCAGGACGCCGACCTCGAGTACGATCCCGCTGACTACCCCGCCCTCCTGGAGCCGATCCGGAGCGGACGGGCCACGGTGGTCTACGGCTCGAGGGCTTTCAGCAGCCACACCGCCTACTCGTACTGGTATGTGATCGGCAACCGGCTGGTGACCCTGGCCACCAACGTCATCTACAACTGCTACCTCTCGGACATGGAGACCGGCTACAAGGTGCTGCCCCGGGAGGTGGCCCTCTCCCTCGAACTGGAGGCTCGCGGGTTCGAGCTGGAGCCCGAGATCACCGCCAAGCTGCTCCGTTCCGGTCACCGGATCTACGAGGTCCCGATCAGCTACGCCGCCCGCTCCCGTGCCGAGGGCAAGAAGCTCACCGCCATGGACGGGGTCCGGGCGATCCGGGCGCTGGCACGGTACCGGGGTTGGCGGCCCCTGCGCCCGCACTGATCGGGCCGTGAGCCGCCAGCCCGCGACGGGTGCGGCTCAGGTGAAACGGCTGCCTACGGGGTGGTGGACGCTCCGGGATCCCCGTCGCCAGGGGCCTGGGGGCGCGGTCCTGGGTCGCCGGCAAAGCCGGGCGGTCCACCGGCGGGGCCCCAGCCGGTGGTCAGGTCGGCGCGGCGCCGGAAGTACTCATCCCGGGTGAGCTGGCCGCGGGCGTACGCGATGTCCAGCTCGTCGAGGGCCGGGTGACGGAAGCGTGGCCCGTACCCACCGCCGCCGGCGTACCAGCCCATCCGGACGTGGCGCCCGGGCCGGGTGAGGGAGATGACCAGCCAGATGATCGATCCGATCATCAGGGCAAAGAGGATCAGCCCGATGATGCTGAACCAGAGGGGAAAGCCGACGCCGCCGTAGCCGTAGCGAATGAACATGGCCTCACTCTACGCCGGCCATCTTTCGGGGAGATGACGAGTCCGCCGCGGGCACGTCGCCTGGCGACGCGCGCCCCGCGACCTCGCCGGCGGGGAGGAGCCCACCGGTGTGAGGCGGTCCGATCGATATCATGGTGCCGTCGCCCACGGCTCACGAGTGGTGTGAGTGAACCCTTTCTCGAACGTCAAGGTGGCCGTCTGCGCCGTCGGGGGGTGCCGGGGGTTCCTGGAACTTCCCGAGTCCCTTGCGAGCAACGAGCGGGGGGCGATCAGCGGTGGGGAGAGGTCGCTCTATGAGCTGGCCACCGCGCTGGCGGCGCTGGGAGTGGACGTCGAGCTGCGGGGCCACCTCAACGCCGGGATTCTCGCCACCATCACCGACGCCGCCGGTGCGACCCCGACGGTCGGTTTGGTGTCCCGCCGGCCGGAACCCGGGGAGGTGGTCGTGCTGCCCGAGGGGCTGCCGGATCCCGACCTCTTCCTGACCGCCCACCTCTCGGGTGCCCGCACGGTGGTCCTACTGCTGGGGCCGCCGGGACTCTGCGGATGGTCCTTTCAAGCCGGGTGGTCGCCTGCGGATCTGACGGTGGTCGATGTCGCGACCGTCGGCACGCCGGCTACGTACCAGGCCATGGCGCGCCTCGGCTTTTCCCTCTGGAGCCCGGCATGGGGCATCGCCGAGGCCGGCCGGCGAGCGGGAGTCCGGGTAAGCAGGATCGGCACCGGGACACCGGTACCCTTCCCCGATCCACCGGCCAAGACGTTCGACATCGCCGTCGTCGAGGCCAACCGGTGGTTTCCGGTGGCCGACAATCTAGCCCAGCAGCTGCCGGGGGCCACGGTGCTGCGGGTGCCGTCCAAGTCCGTCTACTCCCTCTCCGCGGAGCTGGGCCCGGCCCGGATCCTGCCGTGGCCGTCCCGTGTCGAGGGGATGTCGCGCATCGCCCGCGAGGCGCGGGCGGTGGGGACCGTCCCAGTGGCTCTCAGCAGCAATCCGTTCGCGAGCCCCCGCGACCACGGCCGGGGCACGGTGCTGGTGCCGAATGTCCACGGCGTGCTGCGGGAGACCCGGCGGCTCCTCGGCGCACCGGACGAGCTCGCTCAACGCGCGAAGCTGGCTGCCCGCGGCGCGCGCGAGCAGGTGGACTGGCAGCGCTACCTGGGTCGGGTGTCGGCGGCACTGCGCCAGCTGCCTGCCTCCCCGACCGCGGACCCGCGAGCCGAGTTCGGGGACGAGGTGGTGGAGGAGCATCGCCGCCTCTTCGAGGCCCTGCAGCGGGAGGAGTTGGAGCACCGCGGCACCCTCGACAGACTGCGGAAGCAGGAGCTGGAACACCGCCACGTCCTCGACCTGCTGCAGAAAGAGGAGCTGGAACACCGCCGCACCGGTGACACGCTGCAGGAGGCGGCGGCGGAGAATCGCGCACTCGCTGCCGAGCTCGTGGCTGCCCGGAGTGGGTTCGACGGCTACCGGTCGCGGCGCATCATCCGGCTCCTCGATCAGTCACGGGTCGGGTCCGTGCTCCGTCGCTCTGGACGCACGCGCAAGCGGCCGATCAACCCGGGTTAGGCGGCGTGCTCCTCGGGAGCGAGCCCGGACCGAGACCGGCCAGGCGCCGCAGTCCCTCGGTGCCGAAAGTGCCGATCGCGACGGCGGCGCGGGCCAGGCCGTCCTGCAGTGCCTCGGGGAAGACGGCGTCGTCGTCACGCCCCGCCGCTGCGCAGACACCCAGGAAACCTCCGGCGACAGCGTCCCCGGCCCCCGTCGGATCGATGACCACGTCGACAGGAACGGCCGGCCTCTCGAGAGTAGTGGTGGAGGTCATCAGAACGGCCCCCGTCGGCCCGGCCTTGACCACCAGCGCGCGGAGACGGCTCCTGTCGAGCAGGCTCCGGGCGGCGGCCGTCCAGTCCGGCGCCTGGGGAACCAGGCTGCTCAGCTCCAAGCGGTTGAGGAAAACGATGTCACAGCCACTGACAACGTCGTGGACGGCATCGCGCTCCGGACCGGTGAAGCAGGTCATGCTGTCCATCCCGATCAACCGGGCCGAGGACTGGGCCAGGATCTCCCTCTGGAGTGACGGACGCATGCTGCCCAGGAAGAGCACCTCGGCGCGGGCCGCCTCGGGGCTGAGGTGAGGACGCCACTCGGCCTCGCAGCCGGGCTCCTCGGCCACGGTCTCCGCGACCCAGCGCTGGAAGTCATGGACCGCGTGCCAGCGGAAGGTCGGACTGTCGCTCACAGCGAGCCCGCCCAGGTCGACGGGAAGGCCGTCCAGGGTCTGGCGGAGCTCGGCCTCGGCGTCGGCCCCAACGATGGCGTTGAGGTGGACCCGGGCGTGAGGCGCCGCGGCAAGGGCGAAGTAGAGGGCCGATCCACCGATCTGCCGGGGGCGCCGCCCGTCGGGGGTCGTGATGTCGTCCAGGTGGACGGTCCCCGCGACCGTGATCTCCCAGGGCATGGGGTCGGGGCCGGTCCCGCGCCGGCTAGCCGGCGGGGAAGAGGGGGATGATCGGAGCGAGCTGGGGCTGCCGCTCCCGGTGCGCCTCCTCCTGGAGAATCTCCTGGGCGGCGAAGAGGACGTCGCTCACGTGATCGGCGCTGCGGTCGATCCCCAACTCGTCGCGAAGCTCAGGCTCCACCGCGCCCACCAGCCGCACCACGGCGCTCCAGAGCGCGGGGGGGAGGGGTCGGATGCCGCGGATGCGGCACTCCTCCACCAGATCGAGAAGGGTATCGGATTCGCGAAGGCGGAGCCGCGACCGGAAGAGGCGCTCCCGCCGGAAGCGCGCGCGCATCTCGATATCGAACAGCTCGGCCCGGGTGGCCGCGAGGGGGCCGGGTCGGCTGCGGAGCACCGCGGCGGAGATCATCCGAGCATTCTAGTGAGCCCGACCTTTCCGGACCGTACGGGCGAGGTGACGATCCGCCCCGAGACGCAGGCGCCGGAAGCCACGACGGGACTGGGCCTTCCTGGTGAGGCACGCGGTCGCGCGCCGCCGTCAGGAGGCTAGGGCCGCCTCCACCGGATAGGAGAGCGACCGCCAACGACCCTCGACGGCGATCAGGTGCACGGTGCGGGCGAGCTTCACGAGGCGGACCCCGGCGGCGAAGCTGTACTCGACGTCCAGCTCGGCGACCTGGCGGTGGGTGTCGCCGTGGTGAGGGTCGACCCATTGATCCAGGTGGCGGACCGCCACGACACTCACTCCCTCCAACTGCTGGAGGGAGCCCTCGCGGTGGGCTGCGGCGAAGCGCTCGGCACTCCCCCAGCGGAGCTGGCAATCGGGAGCGAGGAGGGCAAATGCGCGAGTGTGCTGGCCGCCGCGGATGAGCTCCACGAAGAGCGCCTCGCTGAAGGCGGGGTTGCCCGAGGGTCGGACGGCACCCCGGCGGGAGCCGCCGTCGTGGGCAGCGACCATCGCCCGGACTCGGTCGCGGAGAGGGCGAGCCGCGACCGGTGTGTCGGACTCCACGAGGGTCACCGGCTCGTCGGCTCCCCGCGACCAGAAGGTGCGGGTGGCGGCATCGACAAGGACCCGGCTGGCCGGTCTGGTGCGGGCGGAGTCGGTCGCGGGCTCCTCAGAGGGGTGGGGGGCACGCTCGTCGCCGCCACGGCGGCGTCTCACGGTGGGGAGGATCGGCCGCGCCCAGCCCATTCAGCCGCCAGCATAGCCGCTGCCGGCGCTGCGTGGCATGACACTGCGCCATGCGGCTACGATCCACCGCATGGCGGGCGCACGTATCCTGCTGGCCGAGGACGAGGGGATATTCGCGCGACCGCTGATCCTGGCACTCCGCGAGGGGGGGCACGACGTGCGCTGGGTCCGGGCCGTGCGCGAGCTGCGCGCGGAGCTGCCGGCCTTCGCTCCCCAGGTGCTCCTCCTCGACGTCAGCCTCGACACCGATGGCCTCGAGTTTCTCCAGGCCATCCGGTTCACCGAGCTCTGCCCGCCGGCGGGGGTGGTGGTGCTGGCAGATCCGGGTGACATCGAGTCGCGCGACCGTGCCCATCAGCTCGGGGCCGCCGCGGTGGTCAACAAGCCGGTGGAGGAGGCACCTCTGCTGGCGCTCATCGAGGAGCTGATCGGGTTCCTGTAAGCGGCCGTCCTCGGCGGCCCAAGCTGGGGGGCGAGGATGAGCTACGCGAGGCCCATCGGCACCGGGGCCTTCCGGTGGTGGTGATCGCCTGGGCACGTCGGAGAAGGCGGCGGAGCTTCTCGACTGGCGGCGCTGGTCGAGTTTCGCCGAGCGCTGGATCTTCTCCTGGACCAGCTTGACCAGGAGCATCTGCCGGCGACCTCGGGCCGGGAGGGGTGGCACGCCTGAATCGGGCCGTCCGCGAGATGATGGCCGAGGTAGCGCTCGCCCACCCTGGGGATACCGCCTGCCGAGCTTGCCGGCTTCCCTCAGGAGCTCCACCTCAGCACTCTGCTCAGGCTGATAAGCTGCGCGCCACTAACGCTCATTCAAGACCTCGCCACTGAGACACCATCCGAGGACCCGTGAAGCTGTTCGCGATATCCGTGGTCCGTAATGAGGTTGACATTATCGACCTCACGGTGCGGTACCACTTGGGTCGCGGGGTCGATCGCTTCTTCATCGTCGACAATGGCTCGGTGGACGGCACAACCGCAAAGTTGGCTCGGCTGGCTCGCGATAGGCGAATTCGGTGGACATACGACGACGGTGACTTCCACCAAGCAAGTGCCCTGACCGACCTGGCGCGCGCTGCCGCCCGCGAGGGTGCGGATTGGGTCATGTCCGTGGACGCGGACGAGTTCTGGACGCCCATCGATGGCGCCTTGTCACTGAAGGAGGCCCTCGTCAACGTCGATGCCGGTGCAGTTCAGGTGAAAATCGTCAATTTTGTCCAAGACCGCAGACAACGACACCTGCGCAAGAGAGCCCTTCTTCACATGCTGTACCGCGTCGCGACGCCCGTCGGTCCTCCCGAAGCCTGCCAAGCCCTTGTCGAATCTCGCACGATAGCGTTCGTGGAGATGGAATATCCGCCCAAGGTAATCGGCCGCGCGTCCGCGACGATGACGTTCGCGGCTGGCGCGCACAGCGTCAGTGACGCGGCACCAGTCACGTTGCATCAGGCGAACGAGGTGCTCTGTTTCCACGCGCCGCTCAGGGCGAGGGAGATCCTCCATCTGAAGGCCGAACAGGGTCGCCGTTGGAACGTGGCCAATCCCAATCCTGTAGAAGCCTGGCACTTGCGTCGATGGCATCAGCTGTCGATGGATCCCGGTCAGATGGACACGGAGTGGTCCGCTAACAGCCAACTCCACGGCACTCTCACAGTGGGAGGTCGAGCGCACGTCGTTGTCAGAGATACACGACTGCGTGACGCACTCCGACCCTACATGGGACTGAAACGGTTTCTCGCTCCACCCACTTCCTGAGTTCGGCGAGGTCTTCCACACACGCTCAGATCGCGCCCGCGGAGATCGCGTGCTCGATCCAGGGAATGACCTCATCCAGCATGGCATCCAGCGAGGTTGTGGCCTCGAAGCCCAGCACTCGCTTGGCCTTCTCGATGGAGGGGACCCTCCGCTGGACGTCGTGCTCAAAAGGCTCGTCGGAGACGTAACGGAACGGGGCGTCGGCTCCACGCACCCGGCGCCAGATCTTCTCGGCCAGCTCCAGCACAGTGGTGGAGGTCGCCGTGGAGAGGTTGAAGTCCTCGTTGAGCGCGGCAGGGTGCTCCATGGCCGTCACGATGCCGCGGGCGAGGTCCCCCCCGTACGTGTAGTGGCGGATCTGCTCACCATCACCCAGGATGTGCAGAGGATCCTGACCGCGCAGCACCTTCTGCACGAGGTCGGGGACCACGTGGCTCATCGCGAGCTTGACGTTGCCGCTCATGACCTCGACGTCGCCGAGAGCCCGACCCTCGCCTACCCCCACGCAGTTGAAGGGCCGGATGATGGTGTAGGGCAGCCGATGCTGCTCCCACGCCGCGTGGGCGAAATACTCGACGGCAAGCTTCTGGAAGCCGTAGGACGAGAGCGGGGGTGCGCACCGCCGTTCGTCACCCTCCCTGGACGGCCAAGTCGTGGTGGACTCGAAGACCATCGACGAGCTGAGGTATGTCACCTTCTGGAGCGTCCCGCTCCGGTGGGCGTCGATGGCGGCATCGCAGGAGGCGGCGATAATGCGCTCGTTGGTGGCCAGCAGGTCGTAGGCATAAGCGTGGAAGTAGGAGATGCCCCCGATCATTGCGGCCCCGGCGATGAACTGGTCGCAGCCGCTGAGGACCTTGGAGAGGAGCTGGACGTCACGGACGTCGCCCTGGACCAGGCGGTACGCCGGATGACTGTCGTACGACCTTCGTACCGGGCCGTACTTGGAGAGGTTGTCGATGCCGACGACCTCATGCCCGCGACGGAGGAGCTCCTCGACCACGTAGCCGCCGATGAAGCCGGCGGATCCGGTGACCAGCACCCTGCTCATCACATCCCCACTGGTGCCGGCTGGGCGCCGGCGGGCCGATCCCGGGCTCGTCCCGGATGCTAACAGAGTGCCATGTCACGATCCCGGAATCGCCCGTATACTCCGGGCCGAGGCACTCGGAGGCCGTTCCGGGCGACATGGAGGTCCAGCCGATGGCTTTCGAACGTGACCTGGTCATCTTCGGCGGCTGCGGCCACGTGGGCCTTCCCCTGGGCATCGCGTTCGCGACCCGCGGCCGGACGGTGGCCCTGTACGACGTGGATGCCGCCGCCGTGAATCTGGTCAACGCGGGCCGGATGCCATTCCTGGAGCAGGGGGCCGACGAGCTGCTGCCCGCGGCCCAGGCCAGCGGGCGCCTCATGGCAACGACGGATGCCGGGATCATCAGCACTGCCGCGGCCGTCGTGGTCGTGGTCGGCACGCCGGTCAATCGCCACCTGAGCCCGGACATCGGCGCCGTGATGAGAGCTCTGGACCCCGATATCGAACACTTCGTGGAGGGCCAGCTCCTCGTGCTCCGGAGCACCGTCTACCCGGGGGTCACGGCGATGATCGATCGCCGGCTGCGGGAGCTCGGCAAGGACGTGCACGTCGCCTTCTGTCCGGAGCGCATCGCGGAGGGGCACGCGCTGGAGGAGCTGAGCTCGCTCCCCCAGATCGTCTCAGGCTGTGACCAGGTCGCCGTCGAGCTCGCCACCGCCCTATTCCGGAGCCTGACCGACGACATCATCGAGCTGGCCCCAGAGGAAGCCGAGCTGGCCAAGCTCTTCACCAACACCTGGCGGTACATCAAGTTCGCGACCGCCAATCAGCTCTTCATGATCGCCAACGATTGCGGCCTCGACTTCGAGCGCATCCGCGGCGCGATAACACACGGGTACCCGCGCGCAGCCGACATGCCCGGCCCGGGGTTTGCGGCGGGGCCGTGCCTCTTCAAGGACACGATGCAGATCGCGGCCTTCAATGTGAACCGTTTCACCCTCGGTCACGCGAGCGTGATGATCAACGAGGGGCTGCCCCTCTACGTGGTGAGCCAGCTCGAGCATCGCTATGACCTATCCAGCATGACCGTGGGCATCCTGGGCATGGCCTTCAAGGGCGGCTCGGACGACGTGCGATCGAGCCTCAGCTACAAGCTGAAACGCATCCTCGCCCTCAAGGCGCGAAAGGTTCTCTGCAGCGACCCTCGGGTCACGACGGACACCGATCTCGTCCCCCTCAGCACGGTGGTCGCGGAGGCCGACCTGGTCATCATCGCCGCTCCGCACAAGGAGTATCGGGGGCTGGAGCTGAACGTGCCCGCCGTGGATCTCTTCAACCTCCTCGGGAAGGGTGTCGTCGTCTGATGCCCCGGGTCTCCATCGTCGTCCCGGTGTACAACGAGGGAGGTCGGATCACCGCCTTCCTGGACCGCCTCTTCGAGGCTGTCACGCTGCCCTGCGAGGTCCTCGCGGTCTACGACCGCCCCACCGACACCACCGTGGCGCCCCTCGAGGCCTACCGGGAACGCGAGCCGCGCCTGCGTCCGGTGCTCAACACGTACGGCCCCGGCCCCGCAGCCGCCCTTCGCTTCGGCATCGACAACGCCGAGAGCGGGGTGGTGGTCGTGACCATGGCGGATGGCAGCGACGATTCCCTCCAGATCGACCAGCTCGCCCTGCTCGTGGAGGGGGGCGCCGCGGTGGCCGCAGCCTCCCGCTACATGCGAGGTGGCCGCCAGGTCGGTGGCCCCTGGCTGAAGGGAACCATGTCATCGCTGGCCGGGAGGTCCCTCCACCTGGTCGGGCGGGTGGGAACCCACGACGCGACCAATTCGTTCAAGGCATACTCCCGCGACTTCGTCCGGCGAGTCGGGGTCGAGTCCGACGCCGGCTTCACGCTGGGGATCGAGATGGTCGCCAAAGCCAAGCAGCGGGGGCTGCGGGTCGCCGAGGTCCCCACGACCTGGCGCGATCGCACCGACGGCGAGTCCCACTTCAGCATCTCCAAGTGGCTGGGACGCTACGTGCACTGGTACGTCCTCGCCCTGCGCCCGGCCGGCCGACGACCCTCGCGCTGACACGGGACCGTCGCACTCCCCCCACAGACACGGAGTCGTGCTTACCTTCCCCGGATGCGACCCAGGCTCTTGGCGGGCGTCCTCGCCGCGGTGGTGATCGTCGGCGGGAGCGCGGCGTTCGTCCTCGTCCGGCTCTCGGGCAGCTCGCATGGTGGCCACGCGGTCACCGCGGCGACGCCGTCGGCCTCCAACCCGTCGCCCAGCTCCGCGGCGAACGCGGCGACCCCCACCCCGGCGGCCCCCNNCCCGACCCCCACTCCCACCGCCTCACCAAGCCCCGCGGTCGCCGACGCCTGCGCGAGCGGCCAGCTCAATATGGCGGTGGGCGCCGGCTCCTCATCGGCAGGTGGCCTGCACGGCGTGATCGTTCTCATCGCCAACGATGGCACAGCCGCCTGCGACCTGAGCGGGACGCTGCAGGCCCAGCTCCTCGGCGCCGGCGGATCCGCGCTCCCCACCTCGCAGGGGACGGCCCCGACCGGCCAGGCGTGGCTGGTGCCGGATCGGGTGGCGCTCGACCCCACGGAGCCCCAGCCCGGCGAGGCGACCGTCCTCATCTCATGGCACACGGGGAACCCCGCGCCCGGAGTCTGCTCCGGCTCCGCCCCGACGGCCGGCGAGCTGGGCCTGACCTTCCCCAGCGGAGACACCATCACCGCGCCGGTCAATCCCTCGCCATCCCTCCCCGAGGGGATGGCCCCCTGTCAAGGGGTGCTCACGGTGGGAGCGGTCACCCAGATCACGTCCGCTCCGACCTCTGCCACCGACGCGCAGGACGCGGCCGTCTCCGAGGTTGAGGAGGAGGAGGGGGTGACCGTGACGACCAGCTGCACCCCCGCCCCGGGAGGGAGCTGCCTGACACTCAGCGGGGAGACGTCGGGCACGGACGCCGCCGACTTCGAATACCAGCTGTACGGGGGCGGGGGAGGCGCCGTCTGCTACGCCTACGTCTATCAGGACGCCGCCGGCTGGCACCCGATGGATGTCCTCTGCACCCAGGACACCGCGCCGGCCGACGGCAGCACGGTGACGGTCACGGCACCGGGCAGGAGCTGCGTCAACATCCACTCCGCCCCGGGCCACGCCTCGAGCGTCCTCTCCTGCGTCAGCTCCTCGAGCTCGACGACCTACCAGGTCGAGCAGGGGCCCATCTACGTGGCGGAGACCGACTCCACCAGCCACCTCCCGATGGGGACGATCTGGTGGTACCTCGCGGGGCTGGGCGGATGGGTCGCCCAGGATTACGTCGCCGATCCCAACGGCTGAGCCGATCAGTCCGACCGGGCGCGCCGGCGCTGGCGGCGGCGGGCGCCGAAGGCCCGCCAGCAGACCTCGACGCTGCGACGGATGTACTCGAGGGACCGGCCCACATTGATCGATGACGACTCGATGGTGTAGCGGGTGGGAATGGCCACCTCCTGAATCCGGTAGCCCCCCAGCACCGCCGCCACCAGGATCTCGGTGTCAAACACGAAGTCGTCGGAGTACGACTCGAAGGGGATTGCCTCCAGGAACCGACGGCTGTACGCCTTCATCCCCGAGTGCATCTCCGTGAAATGGGTGCCGAGCAGCAGGTTCTCGGTCAGGGTGCTGAAGCGGTTTCCCCAGTACCTGTAGAGCGGCATGCCCCCGGCTCTCGGGTCCCCCGTGCACGCGAAGCGGGAACCGAAGGTGAAGTCGGCGACTCCGGCGACGATGGGGGCCACCAGGGCCGGCACCGCCGACGGGTCGTACTGGTAGTCGGGGTGGAGCAGGACGATCACGGTGGCGCCGAGCTCGAGCGCCTCCCGGTAGCAGGTCTTCTGGTTACCGCCGTAGCCGCGGTTGCGATCGTGGACCCGGACGTCAATGCCCAGCCGGCGGGCCACATCGACGGTCCCGTCTGGGGAGGCGTCATCGACCAGCAGGAGATGGTCGGCGGTACCGGAGGGCAGCGCGCCGACCGTGCGCTCCAAGGTGCCCTCCGCCATGTAGGCGGGGAGGGTCACGACCGTGAAGTGGCTGGCTGGTCCCATCGGGACCGCAAATGATAGGCCGTGCGATCTCCGGTGAGCCCCCTCTGCCGATACCGGGCAGGAGCTCCTCGACGCGGAGAGGGTTCGTAACCGAAGGCTGAAGGGCGCGTTCACCAGGCAACGAAAACTCGACCGGGCGGCACCAGGAGGGGCGGCGATGGGTCGCTATGCCGGGACCGCCCTGGGGAGGGAGACGGCGTGGAAGGCGACAGGGATCCCAGCGCCGGTTGGCGCGGGCGCCGCTGGTGGGGCCTGGGCACTGGTGTGACGGTGGCCGCGATCGTCGCCGGGGTGCTCGTCGGTGGCCACCTCGTCGCCGGCAACGGCAACCGGCAGCGCAACCGGGCGCTCCACCGCACCGTTGGCCACCGGGACGGCGAGCGAAGGCACACCTACTCCGACGCCAACGCCCGTGCTACCGTCAGCGCCAACGCCCGCCACCACCCTGACCGGGACGCCCAGCCCTGTCACCCCCATGCTCAGCCCGATCGCCACCCCGGTGCTCACCGACGTCGTCTTTGCCCAGGGTTACGTCACGGACAACTGCACGTCCAACAACGCTCTCGCGTACCCCACCACGTGCGGAACGGTCCCGCTGGCAAGCTTCGACGACTCGTCGTCGAGCGGGAGGTACAACACTTGCGAGGTCAGTTTCGACGACCCCCGGGTTGTGCTCCCGGACGGCGCCAAGGACGTCTTTGTCGTGTCGCAGAGCACCTACTGGTGGTACGACGTAGTGGCAGGCACAATCATCTTCCCGGCGGCCGGGACGCCCACCTACACGGTCACGATCACCGACACGCAGGACGGAGCCTCCGCGAGCTGGACGGGCAGCATCCCAGTCGGGCCGCCACCCACTCCCACGCCGAGCCCGTCCGCCACACCGAGCTGAGCCCCCCGCTGCCGATCCCGAGCCGGCCTCCTCAACGCCGGCGCCCCGGGGTGTACAGACCGACCAGCAGCAGCGGTATCCCCACGTAATCGCCGGCCTCGATGGGGAAGCCGGTTCATTTGGTTCACAAGCCCTCCGGTGAGAGGCGGCACCGGTGGGCAGGTCACCGATCGTCCACTCGAGCGTGTTCTCGGCCCGGTAGGCGGGCAGGGTCACCACGGTGAAATGGCTGGCCGGTCCCATCTGGAGCGTGGACGATAGGCGGCGCGATCTCCGCGGAGCCGCCCTCACCATCCCCTCTCGACACTCGACCGGATCTGGCTGCCAGGCGGCAGCTGCCCAGTCGCCGGGGAATCGGGGAAGATACCCGCTCGGACCGCGTCCACTCGGAACGTTCAGGAGAGCAGGCAGCGTGGACCACGGAGAGCACCACCCGGGCGAGGGCGGGCCCGCCCCTCAGGAACCCTCCGGCGGCCAGACGCCGGCATGGTGGCGGCTCAGGCCCTGGTCGGGGGTCCTCGCCGCTGTCGCGATGGCCGGGCTGCTCGCGGTCGCCTTCCTCGCCGGGTATGCCGCGGGGCACTCCGGCGCACCCCGGGCCATTGCCGCGGTGGCATCGCCTTCCGCGAGCGCCGCGGCCAGCCGGACCTCGGGAGCCGACGCGGTGACTCCCGGCTCCGGCGTCAGCCAGACCCCCAGCGCGAGTCCCGCCCATCCGGCGAGCACCGCCACCCCGGCCTCCACGGCCACCGCGGCGGTGCCCGTGGCACCGCCTGCCTTCCAAACCTTCACCTCGACCAGCTGCGAGGTCGCGACGGCCCCCAACTACACGTGCACCACGACCGAGATGGCGGTGTTCGCAGGCGGCGGCGGCGCGTCCCAGTACACGGCCCAGGTCACGTTCGCCAACGCCGCTGTCGTGATCGGGGAGAGCACGGACGGCAAGCCCAACGCCGCGGTGGTCGCGCAGTCATCGGCCAGCAGTTCCGATGGCTTCATCGTGGTCATGGGCGAGCTGTCCTTCCCGGGGCCAGGCACATACCCCTACTCGGTCACCGTCACCGACACTGCGAATGGTGCCACCGCCTCCTGGCAGGGGAACATGCCCGTCGGGGGATCCGCAGGCTAGAGCAAGCGTGGCCAAAGGTCGATCCGGACCACCAGCCCGATCGCCACTCCGGCGCCCGACTCGCCGGCCTTCGAGCCTTTACCGTCAGGCCCGCTCCTCGGCCAACGGGCCTTCCCTCTCGTCATCGATATCGACTCTGGTCAGGGAGAGGTAGCCGACCAGTAGCACGATGAAGATGGTCAGTATCACGCTGACGGTGCCTCGACCCCAGTCGAGGCCGCCGAGCGCGTGCGGCACGCCCATCCAGTCGGCGAACGACGCCCCCAGCGGACGGGTGACGATGTAGGCCAACCAGAAGGAGGCGACCGCACCGAGGTGGGCGAAGCGGTGGGCGAGAGCAGGCACGGCGATGACCGCCGCGAATGAGAAGCCGGAGGCGAGAAAACCCAGGTGCAGGGTGATGGCGGTCATGTCGCCGGCGGCCGTGCCGAGTGCAAAGGTGGCGCAGACCGTGGCCCAGTAGAAGAGCTCACGCCGGAGGGTGCTGATGCGATGGATCGACAGCGTCCGCTCGGTGACGTACCAGGCGATGAAGACCAGGGTCAGGACGATCGCGAAGCCGACTGTCGACACGGCGTAGGGCACCCCCAGCTGAATGTGGAGAGCGTCGGCCACCATGGTCCCGAGGATGGCCACCATCACCACCGTGAGCCAGTACGCCCAGGCGATGTAGCGGCGGACTGACAGCTGAAGAGTCAGGGCGGCGGCGAATGCGACGGCCCCCAAGGCCACCGCCAGGTAGGGGTCGATCTGACGCACCGAGTAATCCGAAGTCGCCTCGCCCATGGCGGTCGTCAGGACCTTGAGTATCCAGAAGAACGCCGTGATCTCGGGGACCTTCCGGAAGGTCCCGCGCAAGGGCTTCACGGAACTGACATTACCGTGACCCGCGCGGGTGTGCCAGGGATCCCGCCCCACGTGCCGGGATCGATCCGCACCGGTTACGGCACGCCGTGAATCCCAGCCGCGCCTTCCCGCGCCAAAGTCGTCGGTTAGACTGTGCTCCAACAGTGATCGCGTACGCCAGAGCCGCGAACTCCCACGGCCAGTGACCGATGCCGCTCCCGGTCGTCATCTTGGCGGGGGGTCTTGGCACTCGGATGCGACCTTCCACGATCACGGTTCCGAAGGCCTTGCTCGAGGTGAATGGCAGGCCGTTTGCAGATCTACAGCTGGCCTGGCTCCATTCACTCGGTGTCAGAGACGTCGTCTTCAGCGTCGCATACCTTGAAGGTGAGATCCGCAAACACGTAGGCGGCGGCGATCGATACGGCCTCCGCGTCGGCTACGTGTCGGACGGGGATCGCCCGCTCGGCACGGCGGGCGCCCTGCGTGCGGTGATCGAGGCAGGCGCCGTGGGGGAGCGTTTCGGGGTGATCAATGGCGACTCCTTCCTCACCCTGGACCTTGGAAAGATCGAGGAGGCGTTCTCGGGGGCTGGGTGCCCAGCCCTGATGACGGTGATGCGCAACCGCGACCGGTGGGACCTGAGCAACGCCGTGTACCACGACGGCCGGGTCGTCGTCTACGACAAGACCCGGCCCGAGCATTGGCGCGACAGGATGGAGTGGATCGATTACGGATTCTCCATCCTGACTCGGGAGGCGATCACCGAACGCGTGACGCACGGCCGGCCCACCGATCTCTCAGACGTGATGCACGACCTCAGCCTGACCGGGCAGCTGGCCGGGTTCGAGGTCACCGAGCGGTTCTTTGAGATCGGTTCGCCGGAGGGCATCCTCGACCTGGAGCGACATCTGGGCTCGCGGACGCCAGGTGAGGGGTAGGGCTGGGCGCGTGTCAGCCGCAGGTCCCCTCGGCCGGACGCCGGCCGCCACCCGCGGCGGCGCCGGGGCTATCAGTCCCGGACGATGACGGTCGAGCCGTCAAGGTCGAAGCTGAAATGCACCTCAGTCAGGCCTTCGCGCTCCATGGCGGCGCGCAGAGCCTGAGTGTCTTCCGCGTAGAAGAGCAGGAATCCGCCGCCACCAGCGCCGACCAGTTTCCCGCCCAGAGCACCGTTGGCCATCCCCACCTCAAACCAGCGGTCGATCGAATGACTGCTCATCCCCACCGAGCGCTGACGCTTGCCCAGCCAGTGTTCGCGGAGAAGGGCGGCGAACCCGTGAGTATCTCCGGCCTCCAGGGTCTGCCGGACCCGATGCCCGAGATCCGCCACGGCGTCGAGGTTGGCCAGCATCACGGCATCGCCGGCGCTGCTCCGGTCGTCCTGCTGCCGCAGCTGCTCCTCAGCATTCCTCGAGTAACCAGTGAAGAAGAGCAGCAAACGCTCCTCCAGGTCATGGAGTGCTGCGGCGGGGATCCGGAGCGGGGAGACTGCGACTCGCCCGTCGGTATCGAACTCGAGGCAGGTCAGGCCCCCGAACGCGGCCGCGTACTGGTCCTGCTTGCCCACCGGACGGCCGAGCTTCCTGATCTCGATGTCGCAGGCCTCCTCGGCCAGGTGGTGGGCGGCGACGTGCTCGCGCTTGAACGCATAGATGGCGCGGAGCAAGCCCACGGTGAACGACCCGGACGAGCCGAGTCCGGTGCCGGCGGGGATGTCGGCCAGGCTGACGAGCTCCAGGGCGGGACCGATCGGATGCGCGCGCAGTGCCTCACGGATGATGGGATGCGCGATCTCGTCCACCGAGCGGCATCGCTCCATCTCGGCGTACTTGATGAAGTAATCGTCGGTGAAGGTGCGGTTGATCCCAACGTAGACGTAGCGGTTGATCGCCGCCGAGATCACGAGGCCCCCGCGCCGCGAGTAGTACGACGGGAGGTCGGTACCGCCGCCACCGAGCGAGATGCGAAGTGGGGTGCGGGTGATGATCACTGGCTCACCGCGGCAGTCGCGCCGTCCCCACGATCTGCCAACCCCAGGGGGTCCCCATCAGGTTGAGCCGGAAGAGCGCATCGAAGGCCTGCATCGTCAGGCGAGCGGTGCGCGATAGCGAGACCCCGTCATCCTGCACCGCGACATCCTCGATTAGCCGCCTGCCTCGAGCGACCACGGCCAAGCGATAGAGGTTGAAGAAAGGGAAGCCGGCGCCAAAGGTCACCACCCGTTCGAACCCGGCTTCGGCGAGCAGCTCGGCAAGGGCTTGAGGATCGTAGTGGCGGCGGTGGCCGATGTGGAGGTCAAAAGCCGAACGCGGTCCGCCGGGGACCGTCACGACCAGGCGGCACCCCCGAGCGAGGAACCCCCGGGCGTTCCGGAGCAGGCGCACCGGATCATCGACGTGTTCCAGAACCTCGGAGCAGACCGCATCGGTCGCCCAGCCTGACCACTCCTCCGGCGCCGGCCGGTCCGCTAGCAGGTCCCACTGAAGGAACCGCGCCGAAGGAGTCCGCGCCTGGGCGAGGTTGACGCCGGTGGCGCTGAGTTCGACTCCCAGCGCCGTCGCCGAGGGATGCTTCCTGTTGATGATCGAGACCAGCTCTCCCTGGCCGCAGCCTACGTCCACGACTCTGGCCGGACGGCTCCCGAGCCCGAGAAAGCGCAATGCCAACCGGAACCGCATGAGCTCCGCGGGGTTGCGCTGCGCGGCCTGGTCGAAGCGCTCCCACAGGCTGTCCCAGTCACCCCCCATCGCGTCGCCAACCGGGTTGCTCATAGACTGAAACCGGCGCTGACACCGTCTCGATGGAACATTTGAACCGTCTCCAGAGAGAATTCGTCGAGGTCCTTGCCGAGCAGCGGAAGCTTCTTGAGGAGGTCATGGGTGACGGTAATCACGTGACAGCCCACCTCGTCGGCCTGGACGACATTGAGGATCTCCCGTGGGCTGGCCCAGATCAGGCGGATCTCCGGCCGCGGCTCGAGGATCTCGACGCACCGGCGCACCAATGGGAGTGGATCGCGCCCGGTGTCTGCAATCCTCCCCGCGAAGAGTGAAACGAAATGCCGGGTCCCCGGATCTAGGCAGGCGACGACCCGCTCCACCTGCCCCGGCGTGGTCATCGCGGTTACATTCAGCTGGACCCCCTCCGAGCTGAGCGTCCGGATCACCCCTGAGGTGGCCTCACCTCCGATGTTGGTGACCGGAATCTTCACGAATACCTGCGCACCCCAGGCGGCAATCCGCCTGCCCTGGCGAACCATCTCGCCGAAGTCGTCGGCGAAGACCTCGAAGGAGATCGGCCGGTCCCCGACCAGCTCCAGAACGTCCCGAGCGAATGCCTCGTAGTCGCTCACCCCGGATGCCCGCATCAGGGTGGGGTTGGTGGTGAAGCCCCGGATGACCGGGTTGCGCGCCAGCGTCTCGATTCCGGCGCGGTCGGCGCCGTCAGCGAAGATCTGGACGCGCAGCTTGGTCAAATCCACCATCTCAGATCTCCATTAGGGCGCTGCGTCTCGGCCGATATCTAGCCGGAGGGCCTGCAACGAGCTCCGCATAGCCTCGTGGGCCGTCAATCTATTGGACCAGCCGAGGGCCCGGATGCGGTCACTGTTGAGTCGAACGACCGGAACATCTCCCTTCCAGCCGCGGTCGCCGCCGGTGAACTCGTAGGCGACCGACCCCGGAGTCAGACCGGCCACCTCGACGGCCATGTCGGCGATCTCCGACACTGTGATGTAGTCGCCGGTTGCGACGTTGTAGACCTGATACGGTGCCGTCTCGCGGTGGAGGGTCGTCAACACCGCGCCGACCACGTCGGTCACGTGCACGTACGATTTGCTCTGACCGCCATCTCCCAGGATGCGTAACCGCGCGGGATCCGCCGAGAGTCGCCGAATGAAGTCGAGGCCGACACCATGGGTCTGACGGGGCCCCACGACGTTGCCGAATCGAAAGGCACGCCCCACCACGCCAAACATGAAGCAGTAGGCCGCAATGATGGCCTCCCCCGCCAGCTTCGACGCCGCGTAGGTGGAGATGGGGATCAGCGGACCGTCGTCCTCACTGGCCTCGCACTCGCCCCGGTCACCGTACACGCCGCTGCCGGACGCGTAAAGAATGGTCCCGACGCCGGAGCGCCGCGCCGCCTCGACGACTGCATTGGTCAGGGCCGTCCCTTCGTCGAAGTCGATCGTCGGCTCCGTCACGGCGCGGGCGATATCGGGGTTTGACGCTAGGTGGATGACCACCTCGTGGCCTCGCATTGCCGCGGTCAGACGCTCTTGGTCGTGCACGTCGGCGCGGACGACCTGGAGCCGTGGGTCGCCCACCCAGCTGGCGTAGTGCCACTCCCGCCCCGACGAGAAGTTGTCGTAGAGGGTCACCGCCTCGGTGTCGGAATCCGCCAGGAGCCGGTCCGTAAAGTGGCTTCCGATGAAACCCGCGCCACCAACGATGACGTAGCGAGAGGTCATACCTTCTCCTCCAACGCCGATTCCCACTTGGTGGGCGCTCGCTGGAGCCGAGGGTGGGAGACGAGCAGATGCCACACGACAGCACAGAGTCCCTCGGTATGGGGTGTCACGCGAGCATCGACCAAGGGTGGGATGACCACGACCGCATCTGCGATTCGTGCGGTGTAGCCTCCATCGCGGCCCACCACTCCTCCGATGAAGCATCCGGCCGAACGCGCGGTATCGAGGGCATTCACGATATTTGCGGAGATGCCGCGTTCCCGGTCCCCGCCACCGACCGAGAACACCAGGATGCCGTCCCTTCCTGCGATTCGACTACCCTTAAGCCAGTCGCTGAAACAGGTCTCCCAGCCCTCGTCGTTTATCCGAGCGGTCAGTTCCGAGACGTTGTCGACCGGAGTGTAAGCTTCGATACCACACAGCTTGCGGAAATCGTTCACCGCATGGCTGGCGTGCCCGGCCGAACCGCCAACCCCCAGGATGAAGAGACGCCCGGAACGTTCGCGCACCTGGGCCAGTCCCTCGGCGAGTCCCTCCACGGCGGTGGCGTCAATCGACTCGATAATCTGCCCGGTCTCAGCGAGATATCTATCGGTGAAGGTAGTCATCGCCCAGACTCCGCGCTCGCCTTGCGGCAAGCCGCAAATGTGTTCAGACCGAACTTGTGCGGGACGCATCGGATTGCGCTCGGGGTGAATCCAGCACGGACGAGAAGCGGCCAGAGATCACGCGGATCGTAGTACGCCTTGTGATCCTCCATCTCGTCAGCGGGGCTCATCTTTAGTCGGAAGGCTGAGAACTCGAGGTAGCGCTTGCCCCGCCAGGATGGCACGTTGACCAGTGCCATCCCTCCAGGGGCAAGGATGCGCCAGACCTCGCGAAGCGTTTCCAATGGCTCCCAAAGATGCTCCAGAACTGAGTTGCAGATGACCAGGTCCTGGCAGTCATCGTCGACCTCGCCAAGGGCTTCGGGAAGCCGCCCCTCGATGGCTCGGACATTGACGTGGCCCCGCAACGCGGGGCTGATGGCGACGTCCACCAGCGTCAGGGAGGCCACCGCAGGAAGCAGAGACCGGGCAACCGTCGCATGGTAGCCGCATCCGACATCGAGCACGCGCATCCCGGAGAAGCTGCCCATCGTGCGCTGGATTCTGCGCGATGAGAGCCATACGCCGAAACGGTCAACCGCCGTCAGGGCGTGGTCTTGGCCGTAGGCACGGTTGCGCAGATCTCTACTCGTGGCTGTCATACGTGGAGGTGGTGCGCAGAGCCGCAGCGTGGAGAAGCAGCATGAAGGTGAAGGTCATGAAGCTCATCATGATCAGCATGAGACCGGTGACCGCGCTGTAGACGGCCTGATCGACCTGGAGCTTCAACCCGTTAGAGGTCCATTGTGCGACGAGCAGTGTATCCATCACGACCCCGCCCACGAAGGCGACGGCGCAGAGCAGCACCGTGCGTGAGTAGGGGAAGACGCGCAGCCAGCGGCGACGAGCACGGCCCGTGTAGTCATGGAGGACCTGGGCTAGACAGCCGAGGAAGAAACTCTGGAGCCCCACGAGGCTCAGGGTCATTCCCAGGAGCATGGAATAGAGAGAAAGGTGCAGCGCCCCGAGGGTGATCGGACCGAGGCTAAGGGGAAGGGTTATCAGAAGCCCGAGCGCAAACAGGACGATGCCGGGGCGGTAGACGAAGAATTCGGCACCGTAGACGAACATTGCCCGCAAATTGATCCAGGCGGCCTGGTAGGGGGAGAGCCAACCGAGCCGCTTGTGGTGACTGACCCGCCCCTCTCGATCCTTGAGGAAAGCGACCGGGACCTCGGTGGTGCGGAGCCGCATGTGGACCGACTTGAGGACCATCTCCGAGGCGTACTCCCAGGATGGCGACTGGAGCCCCATGCGCATCAGGGCGTCACGCGTCAGGCCCCTCATGCCGCAGTGGATGTCCGAAAATGTGCTTCCGTACAGCAGGTTCAGGATCCAGGTCGTGACCGGCGTTCCCAGGTGGCGGTGAAGCCAGGGCATCGAACCGGGTTCGATGCTGCCCTTCCAGCGGGAGCCCATGACAAACTCGTAGCCGTCGCGGAACTGGTGCACAAAGGCTCCGAGCTGGCGGAAGTCGTAGGTGCAGTCGGCGTCTCCCATGAGGACATAGCGACCCCGGATGTACGGCAGAGCATCGATATAGGCTTGCCCAAGGCCACGGCGAGGCACCCGCAGCACCCGGGCACCATGGTCCACGGCGATCTGCGCGGTGGCGTCAGTCGAGCTGTCGACGATGAGCACCTCGCCGAGAATCCCCGCTTCGGCCATCCCCTCCCGGCACCAGTCGACGAACTCCCCGACGGTGAGCGCCTCGTCACACGCGGGGATCACGATGGAGAGCTCGGGGTCGGCGGCGTCGCGCTCAGGGACGAGCAAATCGGTCTGGATGCCGGCCCGCCCGGGGGCCACCGACCGCGCCGCACCCACCCCCACTTCGAGCGAGGATGTCACCTCCGTCCTCCCTGCACCCGCCCGTCTGAGCCACCACCCCGTGTCGGGATCGTATCGCTCATGCCGGCCGAACCGATGTGCGACTTTCCAGGGGTGGACGCCACACAGGTCCACAGCGCGTCAATCCCAGCCATCACGCTATCACGGGAGCAACTTGATCTGGGTGATGGTTACCGGCGCCGAACTGCTGAGGTGCAGCGTCGGTAGGCTGTAGCCATGCCACTGGGTGCATGCACCGATCGGGAACTCATACGTTGTCTCCCCACCAGGAAGGGTCTGAAATGTGACGTCGTGGCTTTCGCCTACCACCTCCCGGTCGTCCAGGGTAAATGCGGCGCCTGGTGAGTCGGACGCGATCGTCAGCTGGATCCAGTCGTACGCCGCCCACTGGCTGGCTGGTGGCTCGTTGACCGTCCAAGCCTCAGACGGACTGCTCTCCCCTCCCACCACGATTCCGCCCACCCCAGCGGGAGGTGTGACGCTCAGGAACTCTGGGACATACCCCCAGGCACAAGTCGGGTACTGGAATGGCAGGTCGGTCTGGCTGAGCGCCGACCCGAGGTGGGACTGGAGTGACCCTGGGATGACGAGCTGCGCGCCATTCCGAGCGTAGATGATCTGGCCGTCGACCTCTGCGAACGGCTCATAATTCTCAAGCAGATACTGGGAGATGGCGTAGTCACGGACCGCATCGGAGAGCCCGTCCCAAGACGGCAACGCGCCATTGGCGCTCCCGAACATGATGACGAACTCCGGGCGACTGGCCTTCAGATCAGCGATCGTCTCGTCCTGGGAGGCCTCGCTGTAGTCGGTGCCGGTGAAGAAGTGACGGGATGCCGGCCGGTAGTCGAGGATGTAGAAGTAGAGGCCAGGCTGGTTGCTGAAATCGTAGATCTCCGCGCCCGGCTTGAGGAACGAAGACAGGAAGGTACCAACGTCGCTGGACACCGCCTCATCTGTGTTGGCAATGTAGCCGAGGCTGGGAAGCCAGGGCTCAGTCGCGGCGGTGACTCGGAAGTTGGTCGGCGCGGCAGCGACCAGCGTCGGGAGCGGCGTCGTGACGGTGATCCCCGCGATTGCAGCCGCCGCGTAGAAGGCGGGCCAACGCAGCAAGCCCGCGTCGCTGCCTCGCAGACGCGCGCGGACCCATCCGTTAAGCCAAGACAGTACCTCCCAGCCACATAGCACGATCAGAGGGATGGCGCCAGTGTAGGCAACGGCCGCATGGCCAGCGTCGGCGCGGCCTAGGAACTCCTCGGCATAGTAAACGATTGCGAACACGGCGGCGGCCACAATTAGAAAGTGGTTGGTGCCGAGGTTCAGCCGCAGGC
This sequence comes from Candidatus Dormiibacterota bacterium, assembly GCA_003141695.1. Taxonomy (GTDB): domain Bacteria; phylum Chloroflexota; class Dormibacteria; order Aeolococcales; family Aeolococcaceae; genus Changshengia. Next base: position 15,155 of record PLNE01000205.1, on the reverse strand, counting down.
GGATCCTCAGGGCCACGATGGAGAATGCGAGCATCACAGCGACGCCCGGAGCCACAATCCAGAATAGGAACTGCGGGGTCATCGGCGTGAGGGAGATCGGAAGGGCACCTTCAAGATTGTGCCCAGGCACCTCTGTTAGATAGAAATCCACGAAACCCCCGACAGCGTGCTCCGCGACCAGGACAACGAAGAGACATGCCGCGACCACCACCCCTCCAGCGACCGCCCAGACCGTGAGTCGGAAGTCTCGCAGCACGCGAATTCGAGGCCAATCAGCATGATAGGCGTCGTGGCCAAGGAGAGCGATCCCACACGCTGGTACGGCATAGGTCGCTTCTGGAACCAGTAAGGCGAAGATGGCGACCGCACCCCCAGCGCACAACGACGCGATCCGCGACCTGCGGTCGAAGGCCACGGCCAGCAACACGAGAACGAGCGGCAAGAACATCAGCCGCTCGCCCACGGGCATCAGAGTCGTATTGAAGAAGAGCAGTAGCGTCGTGATGACCGCAGCCCAACTGCCCCCTGTAATCCGGTAGGCGAAGAGATACAGGGCGACCCAACTCAGCGGAATGACATAGAGTGCCGCCCCCACGAACGCTCCCCACGCCGAGGCGTTGAGAAGCCGATAGCCCAGCGCGTTGAAGAGCGTGTCGACCATCAGGCCGTGAAAGGGCAGGAAGTCGCGGTATGGGACCTCGCCCAGATGAATCAGCCTGAGGGTCACCAGTTGCTGGCCGGCCTCGAAGACGTTCCAGCCTGGCTGCCCTCCTTCGAGCACCGCCGTGGTGAGAAAGAGGGCAACGGGCACGGCCACAAGGAAGAGGGCACGCTTCTCGACCCTCCGCACCCGGTCGAGACCCGAGTTTCGGCCACGCCACAGTCCGACGCCGACCGCGCTGACGCTGATGGCTGAAAGGAGGATTCCCAGGGTCGCGGGGAGCCAGTGCATTGGGTGTTGGATGTTGTCGGAGAGGGTCGTCAGGGTTGAGCGCTGTGAGACGGCGATCAGGCCCCCGATGGTCAGGGCGGCACCCAGGGCATTGAGCATGCTTACCAGGGACCGACCGGCCGGGAGGCGCGGATGCGCGCGCTTTTGAGACGAGAGGGCGGCAACTGCCAACAGGAGGATCACCGCATAGACCGCCCCGATCAAAGCGAGGTCGCGCCAGAAGCGCAGATCTTGGCTTCCCCGAACGATGGCTCCGATGAAGCCCCACACCAAGGCAACCCCAGCGACCCGAGCCGCGAGCACGACGCGCTCCGTTAGCGAGTCTGGGTCTGGGGCCATCTTCTCCGACGGCGGCTCCTGCGTCGGCCGCGCACGACGGGAGTGCAGGGCCAAGCGCATCCGTGGGAGCAGCCCCGAGACCCGCAATAGCCACCGCCCCACAAGGAACAAGGCACCGCTGATCAGAGGCCAGCCGATCACGCCGAGATACCAGTAGTCAGAGTACTGGTTCCCGTTGAAGTCGGCGAACGTCGGGTATCCGAGGACGTCCGTGTGCGCCTGGTTCGTCGCCGGTACGTGGAGGGCCAACATGACGACGACGGCGGCGGCGATCACGGCGCTCACCACCGCGAGCGCTATCTCGAGGGCGACGGGGCGGATCGGCCACGCCTGCGAGGGGGCGGGCGAGGCGGTCCCCGGGCCTCCGGGCGAGACGGGAGTGGTCAAGGGAGCTCCACAAGAGTCGCCTGGAGACGCTCCATCTCCGCTTCCACGGTCGCGAGGAGCTCGCGAATGTGAGTGCGGCGGTCCCTGCTCGCCTGACGCATGGCGACGAGGTGCCCGATTAGGTCAACTTGCTGTGCCCCTGCCTGCTCCGGCAGCGCGGGAAGCACGCCCGCGCGCAGGCGACGGACCTCTTCCCGCAGCTCCAGGTAGGCAGCCTGCGCGACGGCCGCGGGAAGGACCGGAGGCTGCTCGAGCACGATGGACCCGAGCGGGGCCACTCCCAGTACGAATTGATACGTGAGTGCCTCGAGGTCTGAGTCCAGCTGGCGAACCAGCGCGGGGTCCGGATCCTCCACCCGAATCTCCGTGGTGCCGAAGGGTGCGAGGACACGCACCATGTCGAACATGCCCCACCCCGAGTCCCTCAGAAGGCCCTCCACGCCTGCCCGGTCGAAGAAGCGGACGTGCGTCCGGTCGAGCAGCCCCACGTCCGTGTACGTGAAGTTCCCGCCGAGCAGGCCTAGGCGAACCGAGGCGTGCGTGACGTTGGGAACGGAGATGACCCCCCAACCCCGGTCGGTCAGTACTGTCCCGACGCGGGCGAGTACCGCCGCCGGGTCGTTCAAGTGCTCAAGGACATCCAACATGAGAACCACGTCGAAACGCCTTTCCTGGAAGCACGCCCCGAAGTCGAGCTGGTTGAGGTCCTCGACCACCACCTCCTCGCACACAGTCCGTGCGACCGCAGCCGCCGCTGGGTCGATCTCCACCCCCCAGACCCGACATCCCATCTGTCGGAGCACCGCCGCCACCGTGCCGTCGGCCGCTCCGAGGTCGAGGACCCGGCTCCCAGCCGGCACCCGCCCCAGGGCGAGGACATGAGAGTCATTGATGTTCCGGAGGTCGAGCGTGGCTGTATAGCGAGTGGCCTGCGAACTCATCTTCTCCGGATCCCACGTCTCACCGCGTAGAAGGCCGCTCGGAGGGGCCTGGACCAACGGAAGATCTTGCTATGGCGCAACCAGTGCAGCTCCTGACGGAGACCGTCGTTCTCCTCCCGTAGTGATGACAACTGCGCCTCGAGAGATGCCGGATGCATCCCCATCTCACCGCGCTCCAACCGCAGCAGCCGGCGGTTGAGCAACGCCAGAGCTCGTTCCCGCTGGACGACCTGTCTCCTGACCGCGTGGATCTCCAATTGGAGCGCCAACACCGAGCTGCTCACGGCAGGCTCCGCTTCCTTGACCACGACAGGCTCCTCGTTCACGTCATCCCTCGGCCCAGGGCAACGATGGATACCGGGTGTGGAGCTCGCCGATCAGCCGGGCAAGATCCAGATTGGTCGTGTGCAGGGCATTCGACGAATGGACACGGTACCAGGCCACGATCTCGGGGACGAACTCGCCGCGGTGTCCGTTGGCGGCCAACCGGCACCAGAGCTCGTAGTCCTCCCATCCCCAGAAGGATCGGAACCCTCCGACCTCCACCAGTGCGCTGCGGCGGATCATGGTCATGGCGTCAATGTAGTTACCGCGGCACAGACGCTCGACGTCCCAGGGAAGCTGGCTGAGAAGGCCGCCGTTGTCTGATTTGGCGAGAATGCCATAGGAGAGCGCGGCATCCGGCGCACGCTCCAGGGCTCTCGAGAGCTTTCTCAGCGTCGTGGGGTAGATCGCATTGTCCGAGTCGAGGATGAAGACGAACTCGCCCCGCGCTCTGGCAATCCCCATGTTGCGAGCGAGACTTTGCCCCACATTTGCAGCCCTGGCCATCAGCATCATCGGGAACCAATCGTGGTCGCGAATGATCTGCCTGACCACCGCGACAGAAGCGTCGTCAGAGCGATCGTCGACGACGATCAGCTCCAGCGGAACTTCAATGGAGCTCATCACCGAGTCGATGGTCTCGGTTATGAAGTTCTCGTAATTGTAGGAGGTGAGGAGCACGGTGACCCGCGGGTTGCAGGCCTCCCAGGCGTGGGTGACGAACGTATCCGCGTGATCCGGGTCGCCGTGGAGGAGCCACGCGCTCAGGGCGTCGACCTCCTGGATTAGCGCCGTCTCGCTGTCGAGTAGTCGCTTCGCCTGCACTCGGATCCGGGTGCGCGACTCGTTGACAAGTGAGGCGGCCGCCGCCACCCTGCTGGGGACCGGCGCCGGGCTTGGTCGCGGGAGCGGGTCTTTCGGCTGCTTGCGGACTCGCTGCGCTCTGGACGCGAGGTCCTCGAGATGGGCGCAGACCGGTTCAAGCAGAGTTGTCAACCGCAGCTCGGAGCGGATGAGGTCATAGGCGGCGCTGGCAACCTCGCATCGGAGGGTCTCGTCGGCCAGCGTGCTCACCGCGTAGGCGTTGAGGACTTCGTATGGGACGGCAATCAGGTGCGTTCCAGGGATTAGAGGACCATAGTCGCTGGAGCACTCGGACAGCACCATGCAGCCGTTGGCCATGGCTTCGATGATCCGCACCCACTCAAGCAAGGGAGCGTCATCGGCATGGATGTTGAGCAGGATCCGACTCGACGCCAGCAGGTCCCACTTCTCCGTTGACGCGACGAACCCGTCGCGCGGCTCGCACATGGGCTGGGACGGGTCGAAAAGCCGGATTTGTGCGGCGCAGTCCCAGGGGATCGGCTCTCGGGACAGGATCCGGTCGCGGCGAGCCGTTGTGGATCCCAGGAAGAGGAGATCGGTCGGCCGTGGACGGGCGGGGTCACCACCCCACCGATCCCAGCTGGGGTGGTAGCCGAGCTGGAGGTGCGTTGCGTCGAGCCCACGCCTGCCGAGCTCTGCCACCCCATCCTTGCTGATGTCGAGGACGCCCGCTCCGAGGCTTGCGTAGCCTGCTCCAAGCTCGAACCACGCGGTTCCCGGTCGCTCCACGCACACCGCTACGCTCGACGCCGCAGCGCTGGCGAGCTCCCGCTCGGTGAGACCACGCTGCAGCCGGAAGAACTCATGGGGAGCTACGACCAGATTGATCCGATCAGATCCCTCTTCCGGCAGCCCGCGCGCCGGGAAGACGGTCTCGTAGCCGAGGTCGGACAGCGCCGAGGCCAACAGCGCTGCGATCTCGGTCATGAAGACATTCCCGCTGTCGCTGACATAGAGGTGGTAGGTGAGCTTCATGCCGTGAAGGACGGGATGATACCTGAAGAACACGCCAATCGAGTGGCCCGCCCGGCCGGGCCGAGCGGGGGCCGTCAACCAACGGTGGCCGAGGCGAGGACCGCGACCGAGTCGGATCCCGTCACGACGCGCTTCATCCGATCGAGGGATTGCGCGCCCCGAGCACGACGGTGCGCCATCGGAAGTCAGCGCCTGTGGACCTCCAGCGGGCCGACCGAGACTAGGGCCAGGCCCGGACTTCGAACGCTAGGATGCGCTTCTCGAGGAGCAGCAGGACGAGCCGCGTCCGCTGGACTTGAACGTGGGGGGGATCGCCACCTGGCCGTCAACCGCCTAGCGAGCGTGCTTGTCGGAGAGCGTACCTGCGATTGGGAGGGACGCCGCCATTTCGACCGCCCACCGGTAGAGTACGGTGTGCAGGGCGCGGATCCATGGATCGGGAATTCAGCTCCCTGGGGAGAGCGCCCTCCTGTTCACCTCTCGGCCCACCCCTCACGAACATCTGCGGCGCAAGGATGGCAGGCCTCATCCACTCGAACCCGCAGCCCCGCCGAACACGGCGGCCTCGATCGAGCGCGCTTGACGATCCCAGCCGTATCGGGAGAGGGCGTCTTCCGCGGCTTCCTCGGCCACCAGCTGGTACGCCGTCGGCTCCGCCTGCAGCATCTCGATCACCGCTGCGATCTTCGCCTCCCATTCGTGCGGACGCGCGATGTATCCGTTGACCCCGTCTGTGATCACCTTGATGAGCGGGGTCGTTGGCGAGGCGATCGTCACGACCCCCACAGCGGCAGCCTCGAAGTACTTGAGCTCTGACTTGCAGTCCGTGAATACGTTGCTCTGGAGCGGGACGATGTTCAGCTCTCCCTCCGCGATCACCCGCTGCAAATTGACGAAGTCCTGAACCTCGACCAGGTCGATTTGGCTCCGGAAGGGATCCAGCACCTCGTTGAGCTCGATGTAGCCCACGATCCGAAGCAAGACCTCGGCATGCTTCGCCAGGATCTGGGCGAGGGCGGGCGCCGCCACCTGAAGGTCACGATTGTGCGTCGGCGACCCACTGAAATACCCGATGACCAAGGGTGCCTCGCGCCGGTAGCCTCCGTGACGTTTTCGGGCGATCAGCGTCTGTGAAATCTCGACTTGGCGCCGATTGAGGAAGTTTGGCAACACCGTGACGTCATCATTCCCCGAGAACGCTCGCACGCACTCCGCCAGCGGCGCGGTGGCCGCTATCACCGCATCGCAGCTCTTCAGCGTCGCACCCAGCCTGCTGACGTACCCGAAGAGGTAGTTCCAGTCCTCGTCCGTCGGTCTCCGCCTGTCAAGTGTATGGGCTACGAGGGGAACATAGTCTGAGTTGAAGACGAGATCATCAATGTCAAACACGACCCTTATCCCGCGCGCGTTGGCCCGGGCCAGCAGACGCGCGACGTCATGATCGTATCGGGTCCTGCAGATGACGATGGCATCGGCACGGTCCACGAAGCGCAGATCACCGCGGAGGTCGGCTTGCGTGAACCACGCAGCGGAGATGTCGAGGCCGGCTGCCGCTTCGAGAGCCTCTACCATGTTGAACACCCGATAGCGAAAGGAGCTTGCCTCGGGTATCTCGTACACGTAAGCGATGTGGCGTGAGCGTCTCACGAGGGCACGGAGACGTTGATCGTAGCTCGCGACCCACGGGTCCGTGTACGGCACCGGATCGCACTTCACATCTGGGAACACGCGGGCTCTCCGGCTACGAGCCGATCCACTCCACACAGCGGGCGATCACCGTATCCAACGAGGTCCGCCACTCGCGTGCGACGTGCACCTGCCGGTAGTTCGCTGCCCGCGCCGATTGGTCGCGCGCGAGGGAAGCCCCGACCGTCAGGCTCCGGCAGAGACCCTCCACGCTGAGATCAGTGGTTACGATGTTGCCGGTCCCGCTGCCTTGCGAAGCGGCTGCGGCCTCGACGTCGGTTACCACGACGGCACCACTCGCCAGCAGTCTCAGTGAAGAGTGGCTCGGTACCGATGTCCCCGTCATCGACAGGCCAAGGTCGGCCTTCCGAACGAGGGCGGCGTATGCGGCCACGGTGCGAACGTCGACCGGCTCGGTGACGACACCGCACGGTAGCCGCAACGGCCTAAGTCGGTCACCCAGGAAAGTGAAGCGCCACTCATCGCGCGGCAGAATCCCGTCCTCGATAGCCCGGCTGATGGCCTCGAGCCCGCGCCAGTAGAGGGGTCCGAGACCCGGCGGCTCGTCACAAAGCAGGAAGGTCCACCTTCCATCCGTGCCTCGCGCGATGGCCTCGTCGTGGTAAAGCCTCTCTGGGAACGCCGAGGTGAACCATGCTGCCCGTTCATCCAGATGCGGCAGTGGCTCCATCCCACCGCTGAGCGAGCGGAAGAGGAACTCGCCATCGATCAGTAGGCGCAGTCGTCCGTCCGACAAGGTCTCGGTGCACCTCAAGTGGTCATCACCGATCCCGTAACGGAGGCGCTCGTCATCCTCTAGGAGTTGGATCACGCGATCCGGGCGAACCCCAGCCAATATCGCTCGAGTGGTCCGCCAGTGGTTTGTCAGGAAAACGTCCTGGGGGCCCAGTGGAATGCTCTCCGCCGACCGGGGTGGCGCGTGGACGATGTCGAGGTCTCGGGGCGCGTCGAGCCCATTCTCCACCAGCATGTCGGCAATCTGGGCTGGTTGAGCTCGATGCGTTCGCGTGATGATGCGAAACCGTGCGTCGAGGCGTTCGGCGATGAGCGATGCGATGATGACGGCCGTACCCTGGCCGCCGAGCAGAGCGGTCTGGTCGAGACCGTTCACCACCAGGGAAACAGTGCGCGGAAGATCGGCAACGGCGAAGGTGGCGATCGGCTGGTCGAGCCTGAAGCGGGTCTGGATCAGGTCCCGAACGTCTGGGGGCTCAGCCCGCTCGGCGGGCCGGGCTGCTTCGGCAACCTGCCGTCCGTTCTCGGCGAGCTGTTCTCGTCGCTGTCTGAGACGCCGAGGGAGCTGGAGGCTCACCGACCACCAGGCCACCCTCATGCCTCGGAGAATTCCCCGCCTCAGCCACAGCGGGGTGCAACGACGGATGAACCGTCGTAGTCGGCCCGGCGGGGACACCCGATGGTCAACAGCCGCCACCTTCAGGATCGCGCTATCGATGTAGTCCCCGAGCTGCACGACCGCCGCGGCAAGGGACCGTTCGATGGCGTCGGAGGTCACCTGAGCAAAGCGCCGCTCAGCCGCATCGAGACGCGCGGACCACTCGCGATCCGCTGCCTCTGCTGCCGTGGTCACCCGGGTGGCATCGGGCTCTGTCTCCATGATTGCGGGCGCCTCGTTGGCCGGAGCGGCCGCGGGTCGAGGAGACGACGTCGCGAGAGGTCCGGGGAGCGTGGGCGGCGCCGTCTCAACGGCGCTGGAAGCGGAAGTTGTCTGGACGCCCGCCGGCCCGGGATCAGGGGCGGGAGGCATGGCCCGCGACCCCTTTGTCAACCGGCTGTGTGCCGTCGAACAACGGCGACCCCGAACCCTCGCTGGAATCCGACAGGGGCGGCTTCTCGGTCCTGGCTGCACGGACAGCGGTTTCGGTGTCCAGACGCCCCCCGGCATTCAGGATCTCGGCCGATACCCTCATCCGTCGATCGATCTCGTCCACGCGTGCCGTCAGTGCGAGCAACCCCTCCGCCAGGCGGGTGTCCACCAGGGTCCGGTGGGCGTCCCCGTGTGCCGTGACCCGGGCGACCATGCGGCGGAGCGGACGCGAGATGAAGGAGATGCGGGATGGTCCACCGGGGTCGGCCCGCGAGCCGGCCAGCTCCAGCAGTGACCGGGGGTCGAGAGCTGGACGGGGCGCAGCGGCACGGGCACGAAGGACCTCCTGGGCGTGGTCGAAGCGCTCTCGGATGAAGCCCGCTCGTGCTGCGGGCGCGTGCGTGGTGAGCGCCGCGTCACGAGCGCGCGCGCCCACCTCGCGCGCTTCTTCCGGGTGGTCCACGACCTGGCGCAGGAGCTGGGCGACCGCATCGACGGGCGGATCGGCGGCGGAGAGCGGGACCAGGTACGCGGTGGCCGCATCCAGCAGATCCGGGCCGCTCGGGTCGTCGGTCAGGATCACGGGCTTGCCAAGGGCGACGACCTCTGCCACGGCCAGGCCGGAGAGCTGCCGGGGATCCAGGGTGACGTAGCAGTCGCAGAGTGCGGTGAGCGTGGCGCTCTCCTGGTCATCCATCTCCCGGTCGAGCACCAGGATGTCGGACCGCGCGGTCGCGAGGAGCTTGAGCGCCTCCAGCTCGGCGACCCCCGATCCGGCCCCGCTCGCCGCGAACACCAGGACCGGCCCCTCTCCGGGGGAGAAGGCGCGGGCGAAGGCCTCGACGAGCGCGGACGGGTCCGCGCGCTCCAGGCTGGACCGGAAGTCGAGACGGGAGAGGAAGAGGAAGCCTCCGGGCAGGCCGAGCTTGCCTCGATCGATATCGGGAGGCACGGTCGGGACGACCACCGGTGGGGAGAAGCTCAGCACCGGGCTTGTGGTCAGGTGCTCGACGCTGCGACGAACGGGGTCAGTGGTGGCCCAGAGCTCGTCGAGCCGGCCCAGGGCTTCACCTGACGCCTCGGCCATCGGGCCCGGGTCACGGGTCAGGAAGCCGATCGTGTAGCGCCCGTCGAAGAAGGCGGGGCCGGCGTCCTCCATGAAACGGTCCCACTGCGCCGGTCCGACCGCGATCAGATTGACGTTGTGCCGACCGGCTCCGGGCACACCCGGCCGGAGGCGCGGGGGATCGCCGAAGGCCTCCAGGACGACCGTCTCGGTCTCGATGCCCGCCGCCTGGGCCGCCGCGGCAAGGAGCCCGGCGCAGCTGCCGGTCCCAGTCCCGGGTGAGGCGTCGGTGACCACCGACAGTCCGGGCGTCAGGCGGCCGGGCGGAGCCCAGCGGACCCCGGGCGGCACCTCGGACGGCGCGAGCCGCGTTGGCGGGATGAGCCGGCGATCGATCCGCCCCGCCGCAACCTCGCGCTCCGCCCAGTCGAGGAGGGCGTCGTAGTCGGGGCCGTGCGGGGCGAGGAACGCGTCCCGCAGCCGGGCACGGCGCGAGAGGAGCTGCGCGAGGTAGCGAGGGGCGCGATGCCCCGCCTCTCCGGACGGCGAGCGCGCCCAATCCAGCAGATCCTCGGCCCCATCGTCCATGAACGGGTCGGGTGGCAGCGGCGTTCCCGCAGCCTCTGCTGCCTCCAGATGCTCACGATAGAGATCGCGCAGCTCGCCGTCGATGGGGACGCCGTTGGGCAGGTCGGCGAAGCCGTAGCGCGTGGCGGATTCCCCGCCTCGGGTGGCGGCTCGGATCGCAGCCTGGTACTCGCCGCAGATGCGGGCGAGATCCGGACGCTCCGAGAGCAGCACCCGGGGCCGGGCACCCTGCCACTTGCTGAGCAGTGACGGCACGGTCACGTCGAAACCACTGAAGTGGAAGAAGTGGAGGGGAAGGCCGTCAACCAGATAGCCGCCCTCGGTCCAGCGCAGGTCACGGTGCTCGAGGTTCCAGTAGGCCACGTTGTACGAGGGGTCGCGGAGGATCTTGCCGCCGAAGACGCTCGGCACGAAGTCGATCCAGCGCTGGTCCACGAAGCGGTTCTTGGAGACGTCGACCCGGCACTCGCGGGCGAGACGCGCCATCCAGAAGTCGAGGAAGGGCTGTGCCTGCACCCCCACGGCGATGAAGCCGAGGTTGTACATGCCCGCGCTCAGGATGGTGTTTTCGTCGGTCATCTTCCCGTCGCGCGGGATCGGTGAGGTGACGTGTGGGGTGAGCACGATCCCCTCGGCCTCGGCGAGAGCGCTCACCTCATCAAGGGGGGCGTAGACGCGGATGTCGGGATCGAGATACATCACCGCCGCGGTGCCCGGGCGGGAGAGGAGGTGGCGGAGGAGCCACGGCTTCAGGGCCGTCGCCAGCTCGACCAGGCCGTAGATCATCGCCATCCGGTGGAACTCGCCCGCATCGAGATCGAGGTCCTCGGGCCTGACCACCTCGAACGGCTCGTCCTGGGGATCGACGTCGCCCCGGACGCCGTCGATGATCAGGACCGCGACGTGCCCACCGGGATGGTGTTCGAGGAACGAGGACGCCAGCACGCGCGCAGCCGGAAGGTAGTTGCGGGCGATGATCGTGCAGATACGGACTGGCATGTGATTAGCCTGGCATCGTCGCGCGGGGCCTGGTCGTGCCACCGCTGGGAGGCCCCAGTATGCCAATTCGTCAGCGGTTTCGGGGAGCCGCAGCGCACGACGCGAACGAGTCTAACGTCGCAATTTGGTTGAAGCGGTCACTACTTCCGGTCCGGAGCCGCCGCGGTCCGGCACCGGCTTGCGGATCAGCAGCCCGATCGAGGTGGTCACCGAGTCGCCGATGACCACCCGCAGGTGGGCCAGATCGACCAGCACGGCCTTGGCCTGGCCCAGGTCGATCCATCGGTCCTGGGGCGTGTCCAAGCTGACGTGGGTGTTGAGCGAGATCTCGTAGCCGTCCGCGAGCATCCGCCCGGCGAAGTCTCGAAGGTCGCCGAGCCGGTACACCGCACAGTGCCCATAGTCGGCCGTGCTGTCCTTGCGGGTCAGCTCCAGTTCGGTGGTGTGGACCGCCACGCCGCCGGGGCGCAGAAGCCCGCACGACTCCCGCACAAAGTCCAATCCCAGCCCCGGGGTCCCCAGGTGCTCGATCGAGCACGACGACCAGATGAGATCAAAGGTGCCGAGGTCATCCGGGACGTGGTTCATGTCGACAGCGCGAGTGCTCACCCGCCGGGCCAGCTCCTCGTCGCTCAGCAGGTGGGGGCGGGAGAGTCCCTCCAGACCGCTCAGCAACTCGCCGGTCTCCACCCAGTCGGAGCCGGTTTCGGGGCCTTGGTCGGTCGCGACCACGTCCATCCCCAAGCTGGCGAAGAGGGCCGGGAGCGGCTCGTTGCCGACACCGAAGCCGAGCGCGCGCCCCCCCCTGCGGGAGCCGACGGCCTGGCTCGCCATCTCGGCGATGTACGCCCACTCCCACGCCTTGCGGTTGAAGAGGGGGATGGGCGCTCCGGTGACGCCCCCCCGCCGCTTCCATTCGTCGCCTCCCTCGGTGCGGGCGAGCGAGTCCTCCAGCCACCCGGGCAGCAGCTTCCGGTACCAGGCGAGGTAGGCCGGGACGACGCACTGGGCCGCGCTGACCGCGTGCGAGTCGAAGTCCGCGAACGCCGGTGGCCTTCCAGCCTGGTTGTGGTCGGTCACGTCCACCCGCTGCAGCCAGCCCGAGCGCATCGCCCGCTCCAGCTCGCCGGGTTCGGATGCAAGAGCGCCCACCCGCTCGGCGAGGCTGTCGAGCCGGCTTTCGATGGCCCCGAACCGCGGGTCGAGATAGCGGCGCAGCGGGGTGCCCGCAATCCTCAGGAGGCGGTGAGATGACGACACGGGGCGGTGCGCTCCAGGCTCAAATCGGAGCCGCTTCGGGTCGCGGCCGCTCCGGGAAGTGTAGAAGCGGCGCGCTCCGAGTTGGAGCTCGGGTCTCAGGTGGCCGGAGCGAGGGCGTGGGTCCGGCTCTGTGCCGGCGCGAGGGGTGCGGGCCCGCCACCGACGCGGATCGAGGGGTTGTGGAGCCAGCCGGAGACCCCACCGTCGTACCCGCCGAGGACCCAGTCGGTGACGGTCACCGTGTCCCAACCGGTGGCGGACGCATTCTGCTCGAGCACCGTCACCGTGCCATCGCCGTTGGCATCGATGTTGGCGCCCGTCACCACGGAGGTGTGCCCAGCCGTGCTGGTCGCCCCGTAGCTCAGCACGTCACCGGGAACCGGCATCGGGCCGACGCCGTTGTTGGCGACGGCCGTCAGCACCGGCCCGTCCGGGTTGTACTCGCTCTGGAAGGCGGCGTAGTTCCAGACCACATTGCTTCCGTTGGCGGGATACGGCTCGACGTTCCACTCCTCGTACATCCACCGCATGCTCAGCTCCACGCACTCCCACTCCAGAACGCTCCACTGGGCTCCCGGGTAGAGCACGCTGACGTCCGGCCCCTCGGCGTATCCGGGGCGCGGACCGCAAGCGGTCAGGCCGTCCCATGTCGACGTTGCGCTGAGCGGGTAGGCGGCGAGGGGCCCGCCCATCAGCGCCAGGGCGGCGGTCGAGTAGACGTTGGTGTCGCAGGTCCCGCTCCACCACGAGGGCGTGGGGACCGGTGGCGGCACGGGTCCCGAGATGCCCTGCGTTTCTTGATCGAGGCTGCCATTGGTGGTGGCCGGGCCGGCGATATTCGGCTGGTACTCCCCGGCCTCCGTCGCGCTCCCGCCATTCCCGGCAGCCACCGTCATGTCGGCGAGCTGGGCGACGATCGGTTCGGCCGCGGCCGCCGTGCCGGGGCTCCCGACTTCCTCCGCAACCCGGACGAGCCAGAGGCCACCCTCGGCCTCGGTCACCCATTCCACGAGCACCGTGGGTGTCGGGGTGGGGCCATCGACAGCCAGGTTGACCAGGTTGGCGGCACCGGTCACCTGGGCGCCGAAGAGGGTGACCTCGGGGTCACCCAGGGTCACGGCCCCCTGGGACGTGCGGAAGGCCCCCAGCGAGGCGCGCGACCCGGCGGCCGCCCCGGGGAACGCGGGCCCGAGCGCGGGATCGTCCGCATCGACGGCACCATAGGGCACCTCGGTGAGCGTCACCTCCCGATACGGGTCGCGAGCGGCGGCGGACGCGGTCATCACGTTCAGCCCCGCCGGCCCCAGGTCGAATTGGGACAGCCCCTCGAGGGCTGTGCCTTGGAGGATCACGGTGGTGGCACCGAGGGTCAGACTGATCCCTGGGGTGCCGGTATCGGAGAGCACAGGCATCGGGGAGAGGAGGGGCCCGGCCAGGAGGAGCGGGGCCAGGATGATCCCCGCCCACAGGAATGGCCGCTCCGGCGGGCGCCGACGGCCTGCACTCACTCCCAACTCCCAAACAGATGGATCTCTTCCGTTGGGGCGAGGCTAACCATCCGAGGCACGGGCCCTGGCCCAACTACAACCCTTCGTGGACAAGCCGTTACCTCCCCGTCATGTAGACTTCCGGCGGCCCGCGTCAATTCCCCGGAAGGCGGAGATCCTATGGCCGAAACGCTGAAGGGCCTGATCCTCAGCGGGGGCAAGGGCACCCGGCTACGCCCCATCACGCACACCAGCGCCAAGCAGCTGGTCCCCGTCGGCAACAAGCCGATCCTCTTCTACGCGATCGAGGCACTGGTGGCCGCCGGCATCGACGAGATCGGGATCGTCACCGGGGAAACCGCCGCCGAGGTCGAGGCCGCGGTCGGCGACGGCACGGCGTTTGGCGCCCGCTGCACCTACATTCACCAGGACGCGCCCCGAGGGCTGGCCCACGCGGTGTTAACCGCCCGGGACTTCCTCGGCGACAGCCCCTTTGTCATGTACCTGGGGGACAACCTGGTCCGCCACGGCATCATCCCGGTCGTCGAGGAGTTCCGGGCGAACCAGCCGGACGCGATGATCCTGCTCGCGCGGGTCGCCGAGCCCCAGCACTTCGGGGTCGCAGAACTGGAGGAGGGGCGAGTGGTCCGACTCGTCGAGAAGCCGGCCGTGCCCAAGTCCGATCTCGCCCTGGTGGGCGTCTATCTCTTCACCCCGGTGATCTTCGACGCCATCGATCGGATCGAATACTCGGCGCGGGGCGAACTGGAGATCACCGACGCCATCCAGCAGCTGATCGACATGGGCAAGGATGTCCGCCCCCACATCATCAGCGCGGGCCACGAGGCGGAGGTGGCCACCTGGAAGGACACCGGCCGGCTCGAGGACCTCCTGGAGGCCAACCGGATAGTGCTCGACGACATGCCTCCGAGGGTCGACGGGCAGCTGGGTGAGGCCGTCCGGATCGAGGGCAAGGTGGTCGTCGAGGCGGGTGCCGAGCTGCGGAACTGCACTGTCCGCGGTCCCGCGATCATCGGCCGGGGGAGCCTCATCGAGGACGCCTATGTGGGTCCGTACACCTCGATCAGCGCGGGCTGCACCATCCGGGGGGCGGAGATCGAGCACAGCATCGTGCTCGAGGGCGCCCGGATCGAGCACACCGACGGCAAGATNNAAGATCGAGTCCTCGCTGATCGGGCGCGGCTGCGTGATCCGGCACTCGCCGGTCCGGCCGCGCGCCTACAAGCTGATGCTGGGAGACCATTCCGTGGTGGAGTTGCGCTGATGGCCTGGATGCCTGTCACCCCCGAGGTCGAGCGGGCACTCGCCGAGATGTCAGGGAGGCCTGCCCGCGAACGGCTGGGCCGGATCCACGATGTCCGGATCAAGACGTTCGTCAAGCACGCCGACCAGCGCGGGT
>PLNE01000156.1 GCA_003141695.1 Candidatus Dormiibacterota bacterium | reverse complement strand
TGGTTGTCGATGTCCCGCAGCAGCGCAGAAAGTCTCACAGCCTTCTGATCGATCTTCGCAACGATCTCCTGCGGGGCTTCGACCGCTGCGGCTGACTGGCTCGGCTCCATACGTCGACCTCCGTGCGGATGGCGATCGGTGAACCGGCCGCTGGCCGGACTGAGGCCAAGCCTAGGGGTCCGCACGGGCCCTGTCCAGGGCTCTTGGTCGCGTGCGGTTGAGGGTCCACCAGGGTGAGCCGCCGGCGGGCCCGCGACCCCTCGTGGCGGCTGCCGGCACCGGGCGCCGGTCCGCCTTTCGATCGGCGCAAATGGCGGTGCTACACTCGCCCCCGGCCTGCCCGGACCGGCGCGGGTGGCGGAACCGGTAGACGCGCGGGACTTAGGATCCCGTGGGGTGACCCGTCCGAGTTCGAGTCTCGGCCCGCGCACGTGGGCGGCTCGCGCCGCCGCCCAGGCCGTGCCGTCGTCCAGAATGGCGGGCCAGTGACACCTGAGGAGACCATGTGACCACCGCGACCTCCGAGCTGTCCGTTTTTGTCGAGCGCAAGCCGGGCTGGATCGTCGAAATCACCGTCGAGGCTCCAGCCGGGGAGCTCGACCGGGCCCTCGGCGAGGCGGGCCGGAAGCTCGGAGCCCGGCTCCGCATTCCGGGGTTCCGGCCGGGCAAGGCGCCCGCCGGGCTGGTCGAGCGCGCCGTCGGGTGGGAGGCTCTGCGCAACGCCGCGGCCGAGGAGCTCGTTCCCCAGCTCTACGCTCGTGCCGTCGACCAGGAGCACCTCGACCCCGTCGGCGACCCCTCCGTGACCCTCGGCACGGTGGAGCGTGGCCAGCCGGTGAAGTTCACCGCCGAGGTCGCCGTCCGCCCCGTGGTCGACCTCGCCGACTACCGCTCCCTGCGCATCGAACGCCCTCACACCGAGATCGGCGATACGGACGTGGACTCGGCCCTGGAGGAGGTCCGGCGCCGCTTCTCCGACCTGGCCGAGGTGAGCCGTCCGGCTCAGGCCGGCGACGTGCTCCGGTGCACCCTGGTGATGCGGCGCGGCGAGGAGGTGCTCTCCGGAGGGGAGGAGCGCGACTTGGAACTGGATCGCGAGCGCCTCGTCCCCGGGCTGGTGGACGCTCTCATCGGGCTCGTGCCCGGCGATGAGAGGCGATTCCCCCTCGCCCTCCCCGCCGACTACCCGCAGGAGGAGCTTCGCGGGGTGACGGTGGAGGCGGACGCGCACATCCTTGACATCCGCGAGCGGACGCTCCCGCCTCTCGACGACGCCCTGGCCCAGCGCGACGGCAGCGCGGACACGCTCGAGGAGATGCGTGACCGCTACCGGGAACGGCTCGTCGAGGCCACCGCCCAGAGCGACGAGGAGCATTTCCAGTCCGACGTCCTGAAGGCACTCCGGGACCGGGTCAAGGTGGACCTTCCGGCGGCCATGGTCGAGCGTGAGCTGGACCGCGAGCTCGCCAGCATGGAGGTCCGGCTCGCCGAGCTGGGCCTTCGCTTCGACCGCTACCTGGAGTACACCGGGGGCAGCGTCGAGAAGCTCCGCGCGGAGCGCCGCCCGGCCGCGGCGGACAGCGTCCGGCTTGAGCTGGCCCTGGGGGCCCTTGCCACCGCTGAGCAGATCGAGGTCGACGAGCTCCAGGTCGAGCACGAGGTCGATCGGATCGGCGCGGGACGTCGCCTCTCCGGGCAGGACCGCCGCCGCCTCCACGCTGCGGCGCACGTCGACCTCCTCCGCCGGGCGGCGGCCGAGCGCGCCTGCGAGATCGCCGCCGGCGGGGCCTGAATCAGCCGAAACGCAGGGCGGCCGAGGGCCGGTAGAAGCGGACCCGGCAATGCTCACAGCGGAACACAAGCCGGAGACCGAGGCGCCCGATGACGCCCGAGTTGTGGTCATCGCAGAGCGGGCACCGGGCGCGTTCCTGCGCGAGGTCCACCGGGACCGTGCGAAGGGTCAGCTCGACGGGCTTGTACTTTCGGGCCATGGCCGACTCCCTCCACCATGTCTCTCAGCCAGGAGTGTCAATATACTTGATACTGTCAGTATCAGCAATACCCTTGACTAGAGGGCGCTTCCGGCGGTTGTCCGAGCCGGCCCTACCGGGGCGCGCCCGATCTCCCCAGGGGGGCTGCCCGGGCCTCGGCACCCCCCGCAGGGCACGGTGACGGCCCGTGGGTATACTGGCTTGGCAATGACCCTCATCCCTTACGTCATCGAGACCACCAACCGGGGTGAGCGCGGGATGGATATCTACTCCCGCCTGCTCAAGGACCGGATCATCTTCATCGGCACACCCATCGACGACCAGGTGGCCAACGTGGTCATGGCACAGCTGCTCTTCCTGGCCGGCGAGGACCCCGAGAAGGACATCTGGCTCTACATCAACTCACCGGGGGGGTCTGTCTACGCCGGCCTCGCGATCTACGACACCATGCAATACGTGGAGCCTCGGGTCGGCACCATCTGCATGGGCCTGGCCGCCTCCATGGCGGCCGTCCTGCTGGCCGGGGGCGCGCCCGGCCTCCGGTACTCGCTCCCCAACACCCGGATCCTCATCCACCAGGCGAGCGGCGGATTCAGCGGTCAGGCCGCCGACATCCAGATCCATGCCCAGGAGATCCTCCGGGTCAGCCGCCGCATCGACGAGATCCTCTCGCACCACACCGGGAAGCCCATCGAGGTGGTGCACCGCGACTCGGATCGCGACTTCTTCATGAGCTCCGACGAGGCCAAGGAGTACGGGATCGTCGACGAGATCATCCAGGGGCGGACCAAGAGCACCGGTGACGGCTCCTCGCCGCGAGGTGTGAGTGGCGTCGGTGGAAGGCCCTCTCGCAGTGAGCCCGCGGATGGGCCCGAGGCCGGGGGCGGCGCTGCCGCCCGCTAGGGTCACGCGATGCGGGTAGCGACATGACCGACCGCGAAGATCGGCGCCGGCATACCCGCTGCTCCTTCTGCGGGAAGGGCCAGGAGCAGGTTCGCAAGCTGGTAGCTGGCCCGGGCGTCTACATCTGCGATCAGTGCATCGATCTCTGCCAGGAGGTCCTGGAGGAGGACAACCGCTCGACCTCGCAGAAGCGGGTCAAGTCGGGGATGATGCCGACGCCGCAGGTGATCATGGCCTCGCTGGATCAGCACGTGATCGGCCAGGAGCACGCCAAGAAGGTCCTCGCCGTCGCCGTCTACAACCACTTCCGGCGCATCGCAAACAGCAAGACCAACAGCGACATCGAGCTCCAGAAGTCCAACGTCCTCCTGGTCGGCCCGACCGGCTGCGGCAAGACCCTGCTCGCGCAGACGCTCGCCAAGATCATCGATGTCCCGTTCAGCATTGCCGATGCGACCAGCCTCACGGAGGCGGGCTACGTCGGCGAGGACGTCGAGAACATCCTGCTCCGGCTCATCCAGGCGGCCGACTTCGACATCGCCCGCGCGGAGCGGGGGATCATTTACATCGACGAGATCGACAAGATAGCGCGCAAGGCCGACAACCCGTCGATCACTCGCGACGTGAGCGGCGAGGGCGTTCAGCAGGCGTTGCTCAAGATCCTCGAGGGGACGGTCGCCAACGTGCCTCCCCAGGGTGGGCGCAAGCACCCGCACCAGGACTTCATCCAGATCAACACCACCAACATCCTCTTCATCTGCGGAGGTGCGTTCGACGGTCTGGAGAAGATCATCGAGCATCGCACCGGTCGCCGGGCCATCGGCTTCACCAGCGAGCCTCTGAAGAGGGGCCGCACCAAGGAGTCCACGAAGCTGCTCCGCGAGCTGCAGCCCGAGGATCTCCTCAAGTACGGGCTCATCCCCGAGTTCGTCGGGCGGCTGCCGATCGTGGTCACCCTCGACTACCTCGACGAGGACGACGTCGTCCGCATCCTCACCGAGCCCAAGAACGCCTTCGTCAAGCAGTACCAGAAGTTCTTCGCCCTGGACGACGTGGAGCTCGCCTTCCATGAGGGGGCCTTGCGGGCGATCGCCAAGCGAGCTCTGGCTCGCGGGACCGGAGCTCGCGGCCTGAAGTCGATCATCGAGGACGTGCTCCTGAACAGCATGTTCGAGGTCCCGAGCCGTCCTGACATCAAGCGCTGCGTGATCACCGAGCAGTCGATCCAGGACGGCGTGGAGCCTCTGCTGCTGACCGAGGAGCCGCGCCACGCGGACGCCGAGGGGGGGGAGGCGGCCGTCGCCGACAAGACCGCCTAGTGTCCTGTACCGGAG
>PLNE01000184.1 GCA_003141695.1 Candidatus Dormiibacterota bacterium | reverse complement strand
CGTGATCGACCGCAACGGGGCGCCCCGCGCCGAGCGTCACCTCTGGTTCTGGGCACCGCCGCTCAGCGACGCCACCTTGGGGGTGCGCCGGTCAGCGGTGCTGGAAGCTCGGCGGCTGATCGCAGAGCTGCTCCGCCTCGACCTCCAGGTCATCGGCTTCTGCCGCAGCCGCAGCTCGGTCGAGGTCCTGCTCAGCTATCTGCGTCAGCTCGAGGCGGGAGGGCCGGGACAGACGCCCTCGATCCGCGGCTACCGCGGAGGCTATCTGCCCCTCGAGCGGCGGGCCATCGAGGCAGGACTGCGGGGCGGGAGCGTCCGCGCCGTCATCGCCACCAACGCCTTGGAGCTGGGCGTCGACATCGGCGGCCTCGACGCCTCGGTGCTGGTCGGCTACCCGGGCACCCTGGCCAGCACCTGGCAGCAGCTGGGCCGGGCCGGGCGGCGGGAATCCGCCTCCCTCGGCGTCTTCATCGCCTCCGACGCGCCCCTCGACCAGTTCCTTCTGCGTCACCCCGAGTACTTGCTGGACACCCCGCCGGAGCGCGGTCTCGTCGACCCCGACAACCTGCTGGTGCTCGGCTCGCACCTGCAGGCGGCCGCCTTTGAGCTCTCCTTCGAGCAGGGCGAGAGCTTCGGCAACGCCGGGGCCGAGTTGACCGGGTCGCTCCTCGAGTGCTTTGCGGAGGACGGCCTGGTCCACCGCAGCGGGAGCCGCTACCACTGGAGCGCCGACGCCTTCCCCGCCGAGGCGATCTCGCTGCGGCGTGCGGCCGCCAGCAACGTCGTGATCATCGACACCTCGAGCGATCCTGCAGGACCGGGCCAGGGGCCCCAGGGCCCGTGGGCGGGCAGCGGCGGTGGGCGCCCCGGCAGCCACGGGCGGGTCATCGGCGAGGTCGACCAGTTCTCCGCGCCGGTGCTGGTCCACGACGACGCCATCTACCTCCACGAGGGGCGGCAGTACCACGTCGAGCGGCTGGACTGGGAGGAGAAACGCGCCTACGTCCACCCCATCGGCGTCGACCACTACACCCTGGCCGAGACCCGCCAGACGGTGCGCGTCCTGGAGCGCTTCGCCGGGCCGGTCGGGGAGAGGGTGCTGTGCAGTCATGGCGAGGTCCGGGTCAGCCGGCTCGCCACCGTCTACAAGAAGGTCCGGTTCCTGACGCACGAGAACGTCGGGTCGGGGCCGATCAACCTTCCGGAGCAGGATCTCCACACCACCGCGGTCTGGGCCGCCTTCCGGCCCACCAGCCTCGGCGCCATGCCGCCGGCGGAGCAGGAGGCAGGCCTGCTGGGTGCGTCGCGCGCCCTGCACGCGGCGGCCTGCCTGCTGTGCATGTGCGACCCGCGCGATCTGGGCACCCATGTCGAGCTGCGCACCCAGGCCGGCCCGGACGGGCCCCACCCGGCGCCGGTGTCGCTCGGCCCGCCCGCCGCCGGTGAGCCCCAGGAGTTTGTCGCCGGCTGGCGACCGGCCGCGCCACCGGCGTCGCCCGACCAGGAGGGCAT
The DNA here is from genome assembly GCA_003141695.1 of Candidatus Dormiibacterota bacterium. Lineage (GTDB taxonomy): Bacteria > Chloroflexota > Dormibacteria > Aeolococcales > Aeolococcaceae > Changshengia. The sequence goes on along the minus strand of PLNE01000184.1, from coordinate 13,795 downwards.
CGGGTGGCCCGCCGTCTTCCTCTACGACGCCACGCCCGGCGGTGTCGGGTTTGCACAGGCATGCTTTGACCGTTTCGCGGAGATGGTGGCCTCGGCCATCGACCTGGCCGCCGGCTGCTCCTGCGCCACCGGCTGCCCGTCCTGCGTCGGTCCGGCGCCGGCGGGCTGTGACGGCCGGGCGGCGGCGCTGCGGCTGCTGCGCCTCGCCGTGGCGCCGGCGTGAGGGGATGAGCCCGCCGGGCGCGACTGCCACCCCGGTGAGCGCGCTCCGCGCGCGTCTCGCCGCCATGGGCGGTCTGGTCGACCCCTCGCGGCCGCTGCCCCCGCCGCGGGTCTTCCGTTCCGAGCCGCCGCCGCCCCCCGCCGAACGTGCCGGCGCTCTCGGCTTCGTCGCCGAGGGTGCGGTGCTGGTCCGGCGGGTGCGGGTCGACCTCGGCCCCTTCCTGGATCGCGCCGGCGCCGATGGCCCGGCCGCTCCGCCCGACCTGGTCCGCCTTCTCTACCGGCTCTCTCCGGGCGCACCGGCCGGTGCGTTCTCGGATGGCGACGCGCTGGTCCTCGACATCGAGTCCCTGGGGCTGCGCGGCAGCGGGGTGGTGCCCTTCCTGGTCGGCCTGGGGGTGCCACGGGGACGGTTCCTGGAGGTTGACCAGTACCTGCTCGCCGACCTCGACGGCGAGGGGGAGATGCTGGACGCCGTCGCGGCCCGCGTCGGGACCTCGCGAGTCCTGCTCACCTACAACGGGCGGGGCTTCGACATCCCCGTGCTGCGGGCCCGCTGCGTCATCAACCGGCGGCCGGTGGACGCCATCTGCCCGGCGCTCCATTGCGATCTGCTGGGGCCGGTGCGTCGGCTCTTCCGCGAGCGCCTCGGTTCCTGCACCCTCCGCCAGGCCGAGGTCTCCCTGCTCGGCCTCGTGCGCGAGGACGATGTTCCGGGTGCGGAGGCGCCGGCGCGCTTCCGCGCATGGCTGGACGGAGGACCGCCCTCTGTCCTGGAGGGGGTCATCCGCCACAACCAGCTCGACCTCTGCTCCACCGTGGTGCTCGGGTCACGCCTCGCCGCCCACGCGGCGGGGCAGCTCGTGGAGCCGGTGCACCCGGCGGACCGCTATCGGCTCGCCGTCCATCTGGAGACCGTCGGGATGGCCGACGCCGCCGAGGCGCATCTCACCACCGCCTTCCAGGACGCAGCATCGCCCTGGTCACGACCTGCGGGCCACCGGCTGGCCCGCCGCCTCCGCCGCGACACCCCGGGGTCCCAGACTGCGGTCCTCCGCGAGCTCTGGCGCCGCCATCCCGAGGACCTCACCGCCGCCCGCGGAGTGGCCATCGCCCTGGAGCGGCGGGGGGAGATCGAGGGAGCCCTCGCTGTCTGCACTGAGGCGGAGGCGGTGCTCGCGAGCTGGGCCGGGTGGCGGAGGCGGCTCGCCGTGGTCGCCGCTCGCGACGCCGGCGGTCCGGAGGCGGAGTGGCGGCGCCGGAGGGAGCGGCTCAGCCGGCGCCGGCGGCGGGGTCGAGAAGCGGTGCTGCCCCTCGCCGGGAGCGCCTGACCGGCATCACCGGGCCCGGGCGGCGCGGGCCGCAGTGAACCCTTCCGGCACCGTACCCCGTTCCACGGGCGACAATGGCCGGCCGATGGACCCTGTGATGCCAGCCTTCGAAGCCCCCGGCGGGTCTCCGCCGTCGGAGACCGTCCCTCCGGGCGAGGCCCAGCCGGCTGTGCCCGGCGCACTGCGCGCCGGGAGCGGGCTGCGCGGGGTGCGCAACTCGCTGATGATGCTGGCCGCCCAGCTCTCCTCCCGGGTGCTGGCCCTGGGCTCGGTCATCGTGATCATCCACTCCCTAGGCTCCGGTGAATTCGGTCAGATGCAGACCGCCATCACCTACGGGGCGATCGTGTCGGTGATCGCGGACCTCGGCCTGAGCACGCTCTACCTGCGCGAGGGCGCCCGCCATCCCGAGCTGGTGGGCCGTTACCTGGACAACATGCTGTCGCTCCGGATCCCCCTGCTTGCCCTGGCCATCCTGGTGCTCACCGGTGCCCTCTGGCTGGTCGGGCTTCACTCGCTGGTCATCGCCTCCGCCGCGCTCCTGGTCGGCTCCGGCCTCCAGCTCCTCCTGCGCAACAGCTTCTACGCGCTGCAACGCGTCAAGTTCGTGGCCCTCGAGATCATCCCGGAGGCCCTGTTGCTGCTCGTGCTGGTGGTGATCGGCGCTCTGAAGGACCTGGGCACCGCCTACTTCATCTGGGCTTACACCTTCAGCTATCTCGCCGCCGCCGCTTACTTCGCGGTGGCCCTGGTGGCGACCGGTGCCTGGCGGCCGCGGTGGCGATTCGAGCGGGGCCTGATCCGCCCCTGGATGCTGATGACCGTGCCGCTCGCGATCAGCTACGTCTTCACCACGGTGTACTGGCAGATCGACGTCCCCATCCTCCAGCACTTCGGCCCCGCCACCCCCACCGCCTGCCCGACCCTCACCAGCCTCAGCTACTGCGAGGTGGGCTGGTACCAGGCGGCTTACAAGCCGTTCCAGGCGCTGCTCGTCATCCCCTTCGCGCTCCGCACTGTGGTGTTCCCGCTCCTCGCCGTGTACCACCGCGAGGCGCCGGAGCGGCTCGTGATCGCGGTCCAGAAGTTCTTCAAGGCGCTGGTCGCGCTCGGCCTGCCGGCCTCCATCGGCGTTATCGTGCTGGCCGACCAGTACACGTCGCTCTTCACCCTTCCCGCGCAGGCGTCTCCCGCACTGCGGCTGCTCGGGGTGACCATCGTCTTCATGTTCGCGGACAACGCCAACGCGACCGGCCTGCTCGCCATGGACCGGCAGCGCACCTACGCCTGGATCGTCGGAGCCGGCCTGGTCCTCAACGCCGTCCTCAACGCGGTGCTCATCCCGGTCTTCGAGCACCTGCATCCGGGTACCGGCTACCTGGTCACCAGCGCCAGCACCGCCGCCACCGAGATCGGCCTCGTCGTCATCGGTCTGATCGTGCTGCGGCACCTCGGGGTGAGCGTCCCGGTGTTCCGGCTCAGCTGGCGGATCGTGCCCCCAGCGCTGCTGATGGGCGGCTTCCTCTTGCTCGTCCATCCCGAGGGGCGGATCGCGACCGTCGGCTTCACGCTCGTCGCCGGGGCCATCTACCTGGTCGCGCTCTGGCTCATCCGCGCCGCTGATCCCGACGAGCGTCAGCTGATGAGGCGAGCGCTGCAGCGGTCCTGACCCCGAGCGCCGCTGCCGTCTCAGCCTGGATCCACCGCTGGTCCTCTGCTGACACTGGCTGGGGCGGATGGGGAGAACAGGGCATAGTAGGATCGAACGATGCGACGACCGGCAGTGCTTTACGGGCTCGCGATGGTAGCCGTCGTGGTCGGCGTGGACCTCCTGTTCTTCAGGAACCAGTATGGGGAGCGGCTGATCGTAAACGTCGGAATTGTCCTGGTGTTCGCGGTGTTCTATTGGAGGTTCCTGAAGCGTCCATGAGCGCAGCCGCCGCAATGTGGCTCACCCAGCTTCACGCCGAACCTAAATCAACGCTCGTCGGGCCAGCGCGTGCCCGCGACGGCACGGAGGTGCCGTCTCACATCCGCGGGTAGGTGAAAGCCTTAGTCGCGCCCAACCGGATGCATACGGGTGATAGTCCGAGCAAGGAAGGACATGCAATCCTTCCAGCGAGGCGAAGGCTTCAGTAAGCATTGCCACCGCATCGATTCGAATCACCTCCGTGTCGACAAGGGATGTCTTTCGTGTCACCCTGGCGCCTGGGGGTAGCTCGGAGCTCCGCCTTGATGCTGTCGATCTCCGGGCTAGCAGCCCGTCCGAGTAACCCCAACGCTGCTGCATCCACCTCGCACCGCCGATCTCGGCGTTGGCTTGTTCGGTTTTCGTGGAATCCTCCCGAGGGTCCCCGAGGGTTGCACGCCCCGTGTCCGCCACTTTGCGGTAGAGTGCAGGGGAGATGACGCGATAGCCCACCTTCCCGCCCGCACTCGCCACGGATCACCGTGACGGCCGTGCTTGAGCAGGAGGTGGTGTCCGTCAGTGATCCACCAGCGTCGTGGATTGCTCAGCGCGACCGCAAGCCGTGATCCTCCCTCACCAACCGAGAGAACCATGGCCTTCCCAGAGCCAACCCTGCCCCGCACCGGCGTGCGCAGGCCACTCGTGCCGCTCGCCGCCCCGACATCCGGCAGGCTCAAGCCCCGCGTGACCACCACGCTGTGCGAAGCCTTCCTGCCCGCCCGCTTCGGTGCCGGTGCGCACAGCGTGGTGTCGCTGAGCAAGGGCGAGTCGTCGGAGGCGTTCGCCTGCCGCCTTGGCAATACCGAGCTGGCGAGGGTGACGGTGCGCACGCTCGCCTACACGGACGCGTCGCTGTGACTCCGACGCCATTCATGATCTGCGGGCTGCCGGGGGCGGGGAAGACGACGGTTTCCAAGCGTCTGGAGAAGCAGCGACGCGCTCTGCGCCTCTGTCCTGACGAATGGATCTCTGCGATGTTGCCTACCCCGTCGCAACGGTCGGAAATGGACCGGCTCCGAGATCCGGTGGAAGCCGTGCAGTGGGACGTTGCCATGCGTGTTCTGGAGCTCGGCATCGACGCTATCCTCGAATGGGGCTTCTGGCCGCGCGCGGAAAGAGGCCGGCTTGCGGCAATGGCGCGCGAGCGGGGCTTCCGAGTTGAAGTGCGCAGTCTCGCGGTCCCTTTCGAGGAGCTGTGGTCTCGGATCGAGGCACGCAATGCGGCTTTGCCACCGGGCACGTTCCGCGTCGAGAGGGCCGACCTCGATCTGTGGTGGAGCCATTACGGGCCCCCCGCTCCCGACGAACTGCTGCCGCAGGCACAACACGCCCCCGAGCGCAGCGTTGCCGCGTTGCCGCCGACGGTCTTCCTCACCTGCGGCCTCCCGGCTTCCGGCAAGACGACACTGGCACGGCGATTGGAATCTGAACGCCGCGCGGTGCGCCTGACCGCTGACGAGTGGCTGCACCGCTTCTATCCGCACCTCTCCGTCGCGGATTCCGTCAGCCTACGCTGGCCGGTGCATGAAATCCAATGGGAGGTCGCGACCCGCCTGCTCGCACTGCGGTGCAACGTGGTCGTCGACTGGGGGATATGGGCGCGCGAGGAGCGCGACCGCTTCCGCACCGAGGCGCGTGCGCTGGGGGCCCGAGTGGTTCTGTGCCTGCTCGATCCACCCTTGGACGAACTCGAGCAGCGGCTGGAACAACGCAACGCCACCCCCCCGGCGGGGACGTTCCACATCAGCCGGGAGCTGCTCGAGAGCTCGGTCAAGGTGTTCCAGCGACCACAAGCGGAGGAACTCGGCCTGTTCGATCCCCTATAGCAGCCCGCCCAGGTAACCCAACCCCCTCTGGATGTGAGTCAATCGGCGGATGCCGAAAACGTTCCGCCCGTACGACCCGGACCAGATGCTGTTGATGCCGCCCTCAGTGCAGGATTGGGTTCCCGCGGGCGACATGGCCCACTTCATCGACGAAGTTGTCGATGAGCTCGATCTCAGCACCATCGAGAGCGTGTACGAGCAGGGTGATCTGCGGGGAGTTACCCGGACGGGCTGCTAGCCTCTGGCCGTAGCAACGCAGACACATAAGCCCATCCGTAAAGGAAGTACCGCGTCATTGTGTTGGCTATGGTCTACGGTCCGGCGACGGAGGACGCCGGGGTGGGGCTGGCCACCTCGGCAGGTGGCGCCGAGGCGGGTGTCGCGGTGTTGGAGGGGATGTCGATCCCACCCGGGGAGAAGTCCGTCCACGGCGTCTGCCAGTCGCCCTCGCCGTCGGAGTACGAGGCCTCCAGCACGCTGCCGACGACCTGCACCGGGTCGCCGACCTGGCTCCACGCGTAGTAGGCGGTGGCGTTTGCGGTGCTCAGGTTGATGCAGCCGTGGGAGCTGTTGGTGTCGCCGTACGGGTACAGGCTGCAGCTGCCGCCATAGCAGACCCACGGTGCCGCGTGGATGAAGTACCCGTCCGCGGAGACGGCGGTGTCCTCGTACACCGCCTCGTTGTAGGTGTCGTCCCCGCCGCAGGCCGCTGGCGTGTGGAAGGTCTGGCAGGAGTTCATCTGCACGACCGGCTCGTGGTAGAGGACGACGAGGACGCCGCTGATGGTGTCGTAGCCGGACTTGCCGGTGTTGGTCGGCCAGCTGTCGATGAGCTGGCCGGTGGTGGCCGAATCATCGTCGTAGACCTGCATCGTGCGGGTCTGGGTGTTGACCACGGTGAGGTGGGCGGCTCCGATGCTGAAGCTCTCGCTCCAGTTGCCGAGCCCCCAGTAGCCGTTGCCGGCATCCACCCCGTTGAGGTCGGCGTCGAGCGTCACCTGGGTGCCGGTCGTCCAGTAGTTCTCGGGACGGTAGTGGACGTCCTCGTCATCGAACCAGTACCAGCCGCCCGGCTGGGGCGGGTTCGCGATCACCGCGAGGTGGGCGATGATCCCAGCCTGGTTCGCGACGGGTACGGGCGCGTTGAACTCGAGATCGATCGGCATGGCCACCCCGACGGTGTCGCCATTGCTGACGTACAGCACGGTGGTGAGCAGCCGCTTGGCGCTCGTGATGGTGTGGAAGGCGGAGGTCGCGACCGTCTCCGCACCGGCGGCGGTCACCGCGGTGGCGGTGACGGTGTAGCCGGCGTTGAGGTCCAGGCCCCCCACGTAGGTCCATTGCGCGTCGGCATCCGAGGTGGTCCAGGCGAGGATGTCGTCATCGCCGTTCTCCACGACCGCGACCGAGCTCACGGTCGCGTTCTCGGCGGTCACCTGGATGGCGGCGTCGAGGCCGACCCCGGTCGTCCCGTCGGCCGGCGTCACGGTGACCGAGGGCGGACCGGAGACGGTCAGCTGCCCGGTGGGTGCAGAGCTGGGGCGCGGGCTCGGGGTCGCGCTCGGCGAGGCCGCCGGGGCCAGGCTGCACCCGGTCATCACGATCGCGACCGCTCCGAGGGCGATCACCCACGCGCGACGCCCCACCGTTGAACGCGTCACTCCTGTCACCGCCCGCCGTCCTGGTCCGAGATGGTGTCTGCCCTCACCGGGTGCGCCATTCTCTTGGCGCGACCTGCCCACCTAGGGTAACGCCGCCGGTCCGCCTGCCGGTTACGCGCAATTGGGGCGATGCCCCTGGATGCACCGTCGATCAGGGCAAACGCTCCAGGATCATCGCCATCCCCATCCCACCACCCACGCACATGGTCTCCAGCCCGACCTGCCCGCCGGTCGCCTGCAGACCGTTCAGCAGGGTGCAGAGGATCCGCGCCCCGGTCATACCGAAGGGGTGGCCAAGGGCGATGGAGCCTCCGTGGGGGTTGAGCCGGTCGTCGAAGGGATCGATCCCGAGACCGCGCGCAGAGGGGATGACCTGGGCGGCAAACGCCTCGTTGATCTCCACCAGGTCGATGTCGCCGATGGTCATGCCGGCCCGGGTCAGGGCCTGCTGCGATGCCTCGATCGGCCCCAGTCCCATCCGCTCCGGTTCCAGCGCCGAGAGGCCGGTGGAGACGATCCGCGCGAGGGGCCGGATGCCGAGCGCTCGTGCCCGGGTGTCGCTCATCACGAGCACGGCCGCCGCTCCGTCGTTGAGCGGGCACGAGTTGCCGGCCGTGACGCTTCCACCCTCCCGGAAGGCGGGTTCGAGGGCCGCCAGCTTCTCCAGCGACGTGTCGCGGCGCGGGCCGTCGTCCGCGCTCATCACGCGCCCATCCTGCAGCGGCACGGGCACGATCTCGCGCTCAAAGAATCCTGCGTCCTGGGCCGCCACCGCGCGCTCCTGGGAGCGCAGCCCGAAGCGGTCCATCTCCTCGCGCGAGACCCGCTCGCGCTCGGCCACGATCTCGGCGGTGTCGCCCATCTGGATGTAGATGTCGGGGTAGCGATCCGTGCTGCCTGGCTCCAGCCTCGGGTTTCGGCACGAGGGGATGTCGCTGGTGCCGTACTGATACCTGGTCGTGGACTCCACGCCCACCGAGAGGAAGACGTCGCCCTCACCGGCGCGGATCGCATGCGCCGCCATCCGGGTGGACTGCAGAGAGGAGGCGCAGTAGCGGGTGACGGTGGTCCCGGGCACATTGAGCCTGGAGAGGATGGAGACGATCCGTCCGAGATTGAATCCCTGCTCGCCTCCGGGCAGACCGCACCCGCAGATCAGGTCGTCGATGGCATCCCGGTCGAGCGCGGGGATGCGGTCGAGGACCCTCTCGACGACGAATGCCGCGAGGTCGTCGGGCCGCCAGCCGGTGAGAGATCCCTTGAACGCCCGGCCGATGGGGGAGCGGCCACAGGCGACGACGACGGGCTCAGGCATCACCCCTCGCCGGGCCGGGGAGAGCCATGGCCTCCGCCAGCTGCGCCGGGCTGATGTTGGCCCCCGAGCAGATCAGCGCCACCCGGCGACCGCGGAGCCGCGGCGCCAGGGCGGGGTCCAGCGCGGCGGCCAGGGGGGCGGCTCCAGCCGGCTCCACCAGGGTCCTGGTCTTCTCGATCATCAGCCGGGTGGCTCGGAGCAGCTCTCGATCCTCGATCACGGCAAAGTCGGTGAGCAGCTCGCGCATGATCCGCTGGGGCAGCTCGAAGGCCGTGCCGGTGGCGACGCCCTCGGCGGTCGTGGTGTTTGGTCGCGCCACCATCTCCCCGGCCCGCCACGAGTCGTGCGCGGCCGGTGACTGGGCCGACTGCACGCCGATCACCTCGATCGAGGGCCGGACCGCCCGGGCCACGATGCACGCTCCGGAGGCTCCCGTCCCGCCACCCACCGGGACCAGGATGACGTCGATGTCGGGCTGGTCCTCGAGCAGCTCTAGCGTGGAGGTCGCGACGCCGGCGATCAGGTCCGGCTCATTGCCGGCGTGGATGTAGCGCAGGCCTCGCTCCTCGGCGAGCGCCTCGCAGTGCGCGCGCGCCTCCTCGAACGCCCGGCCGATGCAGATCACCTCGGCGCCGAGGTCGCGCATCGCCTCGACTTTCACGGGGTTGGCGTGCTCGGGCACGCAGACGATGGCTGTGATGCCGAAGAGGTGCGCCCCGTACGCGACCGATTGGCCGTGGTTGCCCGTCGATGCGGTGATGACGCCCCGCCGCCGGGTTTCCGGGTCCAGCCGGCTGGTCAGGTTGATCCCGCCCCGGACCTTGAAGGCGCCGGTGGGGAGGAGGTTCTCGTGCTTGACCCAGACTTGGGCGCCGACCATCCGGTCGAGCGCGGGGTAGGCGCGGAGCGGAGAGCGCGGCAGGTGGTCGCGGATCCGCGTGCGGGCGGCCAGGACGTCGGCCAAGGTCGGGGGCTGGAGCGGCATGCCCGCGAAGGTAGCAGCCCGGTGCCGGGGCCCGTGTGCCCGCGTTCGTCCGGGCAGGGGCGCCTTGGCGTACCAACGTCGTGGGGGATCTCATCTAGCTGACCGAGGTGCGGAGGAAGGCAAAGGCGGCGTCGGCGACCTCCTCCCAGCCCTCCTGGGTGCAGATCAGGTGGGAGCGGCCGGTGAAGGCCCTCAGTCGGGCCGGGCTGGGCGACCGCCGGTAGGCCATCGCGTTGCGGGCCACGGTGCGGAGGGGGCAGAGGTGGTCGGCGTCCCCGACGATGAAGAGGAGCGGTCCGTGATCGCGCCGGAAGTCGATCTTGCCGCTCCGGGTGAGCGTGCTCCGCGGGACGTTGCGGCTCTCCGGCACCACGTACTGCTCGAAGGCCCGGTCGCTTGCCTCGCGGCTCATCGTGTTCCCGAACGTGTAGTGGAAACGCTTCGGCGTCATGATCACCGGCCGGTTGCCGGCGAGGGGGTTGACGTGCGGGAGATTGGCCCGGAAGAAGTGCGGGTCGAGAGAGACAAAGCCTCGTGGCGGCGCCGAGCTGATGGACACGCCGGCCTTCACCAGCCCGCCGTTCAGCAGCCTCTGGACCACCAGGCCACCCACCGAGTGACCGATGACGAGCGGCGGCTCGGCGAGGGTGCCGATGACGTTGGTGTAGTGCCGGACGACCCGGCCGAAGGTGAGCCTCCCGAGTTGCGGATCGATGTGGCGGCGGAGCTCTGCGGGCTCTCCGTCGTGATAGGGCCAGGAGGGGACGAGAGGGTCGAAGCCCGCCGCCCGGGCCAGCTCGACCCACGGCTCCCAGCTCCTGGCATTCATGTACATGCCATGCGCAAAGAGGAGCGTGGGCCGGGCTCCAGCCATCGCCCAGCAATCTAGCACGGGGTGCCGCACGCCGTCGGGGCCGTCTCGTGACCGGATCCTGACCCGATCCTGACCGGACACGTCCACAGAGGTTTCGGGCCTGGAGGATGATTGGTAGGTCGCATCCAACCCTGCCAGGCCGAGGAGGCCGCCCATGGCTCGCCCGCTCCAGAGCACCATGCAGGAGGTGCCGCTCACCATCGCCGACATCTTCCGGCGCGGCCAGAGCCTCTTCCGGGGCAGTCAGGTGGTGACCTTCGATGGGGGCACCTCGCGCCGCGCCGACTTCGCCGAGGTCACCGAGCGGGTGACGCGCCTGGCCGCCGGGCTCCGCTATCTGGGGGTCAAACCGGGCGATCGGGTGGGCACCTTCTGCTGGAACCACCAGGAGCACCTGGAGGCCTACTTCGCGGTGCCGCTCCTCGGGGCGGTGCTGCACACCCTCAACGTGCGGCTCTCGCCGGCGCAGCTCGCCTACGTCATCAACAGCGGCGGCGACCGGGTGGTGATCGTCGACGCCGGGCTGACGCCCCTCCTTGCCGCGATCCGGTCGCAGCTGACCACCGTCGAGACGGTGGTGGTGGTGGGGCGTGCCGACACCTCCGGCCTGGGTGTGGTCTTCGACTACAACGAGCTGATCAAGGGTTCGGCACCGCTCCGGGAATGGCCGGTGCTGGACGAGAGACAGCCTGCCGCGATGTGCCACACGACCGGCACGACCGGCGACCCCCGGGGCGTCGTCTACAGCCATCGCTCCATCTGGCTGCACTCCCTGGCGACCGTCGCCAACTTCGCCCTCAACGAGAACGATCGGATCGGTCTGATGGTCCCGATGTTCCACGTCAACGGCTGGGGGAAGCCCTACGCTGCCTTCATGTGCGGCGCCGACCTGCTCCTCCCGGAGCGATTCCTGCAGCCGCACCCGCTCCTCTCCTTCGTGGTGGCCGAGCGGCCCAACGTCGTCGTCGGTGTGCCGACCATCTTCCAGGGGTTGCTGATGGCGGCCCGCGCGGCCGAGGTGGAGCTCGACTTTGTCCGACTGGGGATCTGCGGTGGCGCGGCCGTGCCGACCACCCTGATGCAGGCGTACCAGCCGTGGTTCCCACTCATCCAGGCGTGGGGGATGACCGAGACGTCGCCGCTCGGGATGGTCTCCTTCCCGCCGAGGGGGGTGGTCGAGGGCGACTCCTCGTACTGGCACTACCGGTCAAAGACGGGGCGCCCGGTGGCGGGCGTCGCGCTGCGCATCACCGGGGACAGCGGCACACCGCTCCCGTGGGATGGCAAGACGGTGGGGGAGGTCGAGGTCCGCGGGCCGTGGGTCGCGAGCTCCTACCTCGGGGGAGCGGGGCGCGAGCGGTTCCGCGACGGCTGGCTGCTCACCGGCGACGTCGGGACCGTGGACGAGCTCGGCTACGTCCAGATCACCGACCGGACCAAGGACATCATCAAGTCCGGTGGGGAGTGGATCAGCTCCATAGAGCTGGAGGACGCGCTGCTGGCGCACCCCGCCGTGCTGGATGCAGCCGTGGTGGGCATCCCCGACGAGCGCTGGGGGGAGCGGCCCCTGGCCGTGCTCGCCTTCCGGCCCGGCCACTCCGCCGATCCCGAGGATCTACGACAGTTCCTGACCGGGAAGGTGCCCTCGTTCTGGCTCCCCGAGTCCTGGGCGGTGGTCGCCGCCATCCCCAAGAGCTCGGTGGGCAAGCAGGACAAGAAGGCGATCCGCCAGCTCCAGGCCGAGGGGAGGCTGGAGGTCCGGCGCCTGGTCCGGGTGGAGGCCGTCTGGGCCGATCGCCTCCGGGTTCCCAAGGGCCGGCGGTAGCGGCCGCCTCCGGGCTCGGGGCACCGCACGAGCCGGTGTCGCCGCAGACCACGGACGCCGGCTAGCTGACCCCCGCGGCCTCCAGCCCGACCTGGTGGAGGAGGCCGTTGCTGGACACGCCCGCCCCACCCACCGGTGAGTCCGCGCTCCGGTCGGTGAAGCGGCCGCCGGCCTCCTCGACGATGAGGGCCAGGGCGGCGAAGTCCCAGAGGTTGGCTCGCGACGACCAGCCGATGTCGGCCGTGCCGCGGGCGACGGAGAGGTGGGAGAGCGAGTTGCCCATGCTGCGGCTGTCCCAGCAGCGCCCGGCCAGCGAGCGGAGGCGATCGTCCTGCCCGATGCGGACGAATCCGGACACACTGGTGTGGGCGAGCATCGCGGCGTCGACCCGGTCGATGGCGGAGACGTGGATGGGCTTGCCGTCGACGGTCGCCCCCTCGCCCCGCGCCGCCGCATAGCGCTGGCGGAGGGCAGGGACCGACGCGATCGCGCAGACCGTGACGCCCTCGTGCTGAAGCGCAATCAAGCAGGCCCAGGTCTCGTAGCCGCGGATGAAGCTGCGGGTCCCGTCGATCGGGTCGACCACCCAGCGGGCCCCGGAGATGTCGGCGAAGTCACCGCCGAACTCCTCGCCGACCACCCGCTCGGAGGGGCGGTGGACCCGGACCTGCTCACGGATCAGCAACTCGATCTGGCGATCCGCCTCGGTGACCTCGGTCAGGTCGGGCTTGCGTTCGATGTGGAGGTCGAGGCTGCGCCAGCGGCTCATGGCGATCGCGTCGGCCATGTCGGCCAACCCGTGGGCAAATTGGAGGTCAGGGTTCATGCGCCCACCCTAGCAGCCTGTCCCGGTAAGCCTCGGCGGATGCGCCGGCCGGGCCGCCGAGGTCCAGGAGGCGCCGAGCACGTGAGGGAGCGCAGCCGTAGCTGCGTGACCGAGCGCGCACAGAAGCCGACGCCGAGATCGGCGAGTCCGGGTGGATGCAGCGGTCGAGCACGTTACCGGGACAGGCTGCTGCCAATCGCCACCCCGTCGGGCCGGGGGGCGGTGCCGGTAAGCTTCTGATGCCCACACCATCACGAGAGAGGACCTGCCCGATGGCACACCGCAAGCTCCCCATTCTCGACCCCACCGGTTTCGTCGTCCTGGGGGAAAACCGGGGCCCGTCGATCCCCCCTGGCGAGTGGCAGGGCCTGGAGTTCATCGACTGGAAGTCCGGCGGCGACACCAACTTCGCGCCGCTCGCCTCCGCCCTTGGCGAGATGGAGTGCCGCGGATTCTGGGACCACGGCAAGCCCGACAAGGACGGCATCTGGACCAAGAACCGGGAGATCGCTCCCTCGCTGGTCCGCTACGTCGAGCAGATCGGGGCACGCTACGGCCGGGTGCGGGTGATCGAGCTCAACCCGAGCGACGAGGCCGCCGCTCTCCGCCAGCTGCACCTCGACGACAACAATCGGCTCAATCCGGACGGTGAGGGCTGGGTCGTCCGCGCCTGGCTGGAGCTGGACGCACCCCCCGGTGCGACCTTCATCCTGCGCGAGCAGAAGGACGACCCCGACACCGAGAGCCGGATTCCGCTCCACCCGGGGATGCAGATGGTGATCGACACCGAGAGGCTCTGGCACGTGGTCCACAACCCGGGGCCGAAGCCTCGCCACGCCCTGATCACGTCCTTCGAGTCGGGGGAAGCCCTCCAGGCCTGGATCGACAGCCAGCTCCCCGTCGAGGTGGGCGCCCGCTAGTCGCCTGCCGCGGACCGTGGGGGTGATGGCGACGTCGCCCC
>PLNE01000133.1 GCA_003141695.1 Candidatus Dormiibacterota bacterium | reverse complement strand
GGGGCGGGTACTGGCCGGACCATCCCGAGGAGCCGGGCCCACCCCAGGCGGAGGGCGACGGCGGCGGCGGCGCACCCCAACCCGGAGGCATCGCATCGGGAGTGTCCGGCGACCCCCACCCGGGCGGCGTGGCGCCTGGCGCGCCCGGCGATCCCCAGCCGGGAGGGGCCCAGCCCGCCCCCGGGTCGGAGGATCCCGGGAACTCTCCGGGCTGCGGCGGGACGCCACCCGGCTGCGAGGGGTCAAAGGGCTGGTTACCCATACTCCGCCGTCTCCAGTTGGGCATCTCGGCGGCCGCAGTGCGGGGGCGCGGGGCGCAAGGCAGGACCGAGACGTCTTCGCCGGGATGTTAGCGCCGCCCCCGGTCAGGCCGTCCCCGGAGGATTGGGTACCGGCCGCGGCATGGAGCGCAGCAAGGACCGATCGCCCCGGCGGTCAGAGATCCAGGCTGTAGTCCTCGAGCAAGCGCCCCGATCCGGAGTGCGGATGCGCCGCACCCACGCGGTGCCATCCCAGCTTCTCGTAGAGGCGCACCGCCCGCAGGTTGTCCGCATACACCTCGAGGATGACCTTGGCGAACCCGGCCCCACGCAGGAGCTCTGCGGCCGAGAGCAGCAGGCTGGAACCGGCGCCTCGTCCCCATGCATCGGGACGGACCCCGAGGTACCTCAGCTCGGCGGTGGTCTCGTCGCCCGGCGATCGTGGCGCGGCGGTAGCAAAGCCGACCACAGCACCGCGCTCGTCGACGCTGATCAGGAGCAGCGACTGCGGGGAGGCATCCAGAGCCTCCTTGATGCGGTCGCGAGAGAGCTCCAGTCGCGCGCCGACAGCCTCTCCGTCTCGTGCCGCCGTCGCCTCCGCCCAGATGCGGGCCGCGTCCGCGAGGTGCTGGTGCGCCCGGTCGACGATCACCTGCACGCGAGCCACCTCCGCTAGGACTCATGAGCCGCGCGCCTCAGCCGCCGCTGCTCGCCGGCCATCCTCCGCTTGCTCCAAGCAGTCACCTTCTCAACACATTGTGAAGTTGCTGGGCGGTCAGGAGCGGGTCGGCGCCCAGGTCACCTGATCCGCATCACCAGGCGATACGCGAGGGCGAAGAGCAGAGCAGCGAGCAGGACGAAGAGCCCGGCCTCGATGCCCTGGAAGAGCCAGAAGCGGGAGGCGGGCTGGTACTGGGTGAGCGAGTAGACGCCGGCCAGCGCCCTGGGGCAGGTGGCCTGGGTGTTCCCCGTGCATCGGGAGATCAGCTGGCTGACGCTCGCCGCGTTGAGGGGGTGGCCGGCGGCATCAAAGAAGCCCGGGGGTGCGGAGTTGAGCAGCCAGTCGTCAGGGCCCGGCGCCGGGGTGCCGGCGGTCAGCTGGCCGCCCGCCAGCTCGTGGAAGACGACGGGCGGGAGGTACCTCCAGCGGGCCAGCACGGCGATCGACACCCGCACCGCGATGAACCCGACCAGGGTCACGGCCATCGCCGGCTGGGTACGGCGCAGCGCGGCGCCGGCGGCGATGCCCAGCGCGAGCGCGAAGAGGGTGTAGGCGATGACCACTGGCGGGGCGCTGTCGAACCCACCCCAGATGCTCAGCACGGGGTTTCCGCCGAGGTCGCGCTGCATCGCGAACCAGCCCTGGGCGATGGCGGCGAGCACCGCCGCGGCGACCGCCGCGCCCAGCACCAGCAGGGCCGCGCGAACGAGGAACCAGCGGCCCCGAGGCACCCCCTGGGACCAGGCCACAAGATGGGTGCCGGCCTCCAGCTCACGCGGGATGAGCCGGGCGCCGATGGCCATGCCGATCAGGACAGGGACGACGACGACCACCATGAGGACCAGCCCCCACCAGGTTTGCAGGTTGCTGTTGAACCACGCCTGCATGGCGCCGCACGCGCCCTGCGCAGGGGTGCAGGACCGGACCTCGGCGAGGAGGCCGGCGCCGGCGATGCTCAGGTAGATCACGGCCACGCCCAAGACCAGCAGCATCGCGCCCGCGAATGCGGCGTTCGAGCGGTGCTGCCGCCAGGTGAACCAGGTCATCGCGCTACCGCGCTCTCATCACCAGGCGGTAGGCGACAGCGAAGAGAGCGAGCGCAAGGCCCACGAAGATCACCGCCTCGATCCCCTGGAACAGCCAGAAGCGGGAGGCCGGCTGGTAGGGCTGGAAGAGGGTGATCGGCGCCGGATGACATCCTGCGGGCACAGGTGGCGCCGAGAAGCAGTAGCCGGTGGCCGCGATCGTGTGCCCGGCGGCGTCGACGACCACCGGCGATCCCGTCGTCCAGCCGCCGGCTGGGAACTGGGGCAAGCTGCTGCCGGTCACGCTCGTCCCGGCGGGGTTCGTGCTCATCACCGAGGACGCCTGGAGCGGGGCCAGGTACCGCGTCCGCGCGACCACTGCGATGGTGACGCGAACGGCGATGTAGGAGAAGAGGGTCACCGCCACCGCCGGCGACGTGCGCTTGAGCAGAGCCCCGGCCGCCATCCCCAGGGCGAGCGCGAAGAGCGTGTAGCCCGCGAGGACGATGGGGCCGATGTCGAACCCGTCCCAGATCGGATCTCCGGCCCCTCGCTGCGCGGCGAACCATCCCTGCATGACCGCGACGAGCACGGCGGCGCCGGCAAGCGTCCCGCAGCTCAGCACCAGGGCGCGGCGCACGAACCATTGGCGACGCGGCACGCCCTGGGTCCAGGCGAGGAGATAGCCGTTCCCCTCGAGCTCGCGGCTGATCGTCTTCGCCCCCACGATGCCGACCAGGAGCGGAAAGAGAAGGCCCCCGAGGGCGATCCAGGACCAGGCCGAGCTTCCGAGCTGCGGGTTGAGCGACAGGCACATCCCCCCGCTGCCGGACGTCGTGCAGCGCTGCGCGCCGTCCGGCTAGAGGTGCGGCAGGAGAACGAGACAGAGGATCACACCGATGCCGAGTGCGGCGAGGAGCGCGCCGACAGTCACCGCATCGGCGCGGTGCTGGCGCCAGGTGAGCCAGGCCATCAGGAGGCCGCCTCGACGAGCGTGGGCGGCGGCAGCGCCCCGACGGCGGGGTTCTCCAGGTAGGCGAGCACCAGCTCCTCCAGCGACACCGGCTCCGACCGCCAGCCGGCTGGTGATGACGCCCCGTCCCGCCGGACCAGGAGTGCCGTCTCGCGCCCGGTGTGGCGGGCCGAGACGACCGTCGGGTCCGCGGCCGCGACCGCCGGGTCCATCCGCGGCCCCACCAGCAGGCGGTGCTCCTCACGCAGGGCGTCGATGTCGCCGGCCAGCTGCACCCGGCCCTGGGAGATGATGACCAGGTGGTCGCAGACGCGCTCGACGTCGGCGATCAGGTGGGACGAGAGCAGGACGGTGGTGCCGTCGGCGGCCACGGTGTCGACCAGCTCGGTGAGCAGCTCGCGCCGGGCCAGGGGGTCGAGTGCCGCGGCGGGCTCGTCGAGCAGGAGCAGCTCGGGTCGCTTCCCCAAGGCGAGGGCCAGGCTCACCTGCGCCCGCTGCCCGCCGGAGAGGTGCCGGACCCGGCGGTCGAGGGGGATGCCGCGGCGGAGCAGCCGCCCGCGCGTTCCGCCCTCGTCCCACCTCGGGTTTAGCGCCCTGCCCATATGGAGCGTCTCGTCGACGGTGAAGTCCGGGTAGAGGGGGCGCTCCTGGGGCACGTAGCCGACCCGCTCCAGGACCGGTTCGGGCTGGCGTTGGGGATCCCACCCCAGGGTCCGGATCCCGCCGGCGCTCGGCGCCAGCAGGCCGATGGCGAGGTTGAGCAGGGTGGTCTTGCCCGCACCGTTGGGCCCGACCAGGGCGGTGATGTGCCCGGCGGGGACCTGGAGGGAGCAGTCGCGGAGCGCCCACACCCGGCGGAAGCGCTTGCTGAGCGCGGTCGCCTCGATGGCAGCCGTCATGCCACGTCCTCCCCGTACGCGTCGAGGACAGCCGAGTCGATGAGGGACCAGACGGCCTCCTCGCTGAGGCCCGCGGCCCGCGCCCGCTCCAGCCAGGCGTCCAGCCCTGGGCGGAGGGTGCGCTGCACCCCGGGCGGCACCGGCGCGGGGGCGGTGTCGGCGATGAAGGTGCCGAGCCCGGCCCGGCTGCGGACGACGCCCTCGCGCTCCAATTCGGCGTAGGCCTTGAGCACGGTGTTGGGGTTGATGGCGAGCGCCGCCACCACCTCGCGCGCGGCCGGGAGCCGGTCCCCGGGCGTGAGCACCCCGCGCAGCACGGCCCGCCGCACCTGGCGCACCAGCTGCGCGTAGGCGGGCATCGCCGAGCCGGTGTCCAGCCGCAGGTGGATCAATTAACTAGTTCCATAGTGAAATGGGACTCTAGTCAGTCGGGCAAGTGGCTGTCAAGCCTCGGCGCAGGGTGCCGGGCCCGACAACCGGTCGCTTCGACGGCGTCTAAGCTGCTGTGATCATGCCCGTGGGCTCGGATGGTCCGGAATCCCCCGTCACCGATTCCGAGTCCGGCGGGACGCCTCCCGGCCCGCGCCATCGGCCGCGGCCGACGAGCGTCAGGGCGCGGGCGGCGGCGATCACCCTCGCAGCCGTCCTGCTGGTGGCCGGAGGCGCTGCGGCGGCGATTCTCGACGGCGGGCCGGGGAGAGTGACGGCGACGGGAACGATCCCGTCCGGGTCCACCTTCGAACCCATCCCTGAGGCGGTGGTGCGGAGCGACGACCGGACCATCGTCGTCAACGGCGATTGGGGAGGCTGCCGGTCCCGACCCCACCTGGTCGCCCTCGAGAGCCCTGCCGTGGTCATCCTCGCGATGGTCGAGCCTCCCGTCAGCGTGCCGTCCGGCGCGGGCTGCTCCCTGGACCTGTTCGACGGTCAGTTCCAGACGAAGCTCCGCTCCCCACTCGGGTCCAGTTCGCTCATCGATCAGAGTGACGACCGTCCGATCGTCACCGTCCACGAGAGCGCCATGGCCCGAGTGACCGTGCTCCCCGCGGGGTTCCGGCTCAGCGCGATCGCGCCGGGAGCCCAGATCGGCCTCGCCGATGGTCAGCCGGCCTCAGCGGCGACCCGGACCTGCACGGGCCCGGCCAGCAGCAACACGCCGCTGGGGGTGGTCCAGTTCCCGGGGACCTCGGCCTCCGACGGGGCGACGGGCCTGGGCGCGGAGGTGGCGGTTGACGTGGGCGGCTCACCGGGCATCTTCCAGGCTCAGGTCGATCCGACCACCGGGGCGCCCGTGGCAAGCTCCCTGAGCTGGTCGAAGGATGGCTGGGTCTTCGTCCTAGTCAGCTGGCAGCCGCTCGGCGAGGCCGTTCTGGTGAGCGTTGCCGCCGGGGTGGTGCCGACCGAGACGGCACCACCGGGCGCGTCGGCGGGCTGGTAGCAGAGCTCGGGTACCACTCG
>PLNE01000044.1 GCA_003141695.1 Candidatus Dormiibacterota bacterium | reverse complement strand
CGCTCTGGCCGCGCACGAGCGCCGTGTAGTCCTCGAGCAGCGCGTCGAAGACCGCCGCCCAGCTGCGCCCCGCCACCGCCCGCCGCGCCACCGCGCCCATGGCGGGAAGGTCCGCCGAGCTGACGGCAGCCGCGAGCACCTCGCCCAGTCCGTCTCCCGGCGGGTCGGCCAGGAAGCCGGTGCGCCCTTCCTCCACCAGCCAGCCGGCGCCGCCGGCGCGGACGCCGACCACGGGGAGCCCCGACGCCATCGCCTCCTGGATGACCTGGCCGAAGGTCTCCGTCGATGCCGGGTGAAGGAAGACATCGGCGGTGGAATAGGTGTCCGCGAGGGCGTCACCCTCGAGCAGGCCGGCCAGGCGCACCGTGCTCGGCGCTGCCCGCCGCAGCTCGTCCGCCAGCGGACCGGTGCCCACCACCAGGAATCGCAGGTCCGGCCGTGCCCGCGCGAGGCGAATCATCCGATCCAGGCCCTTCTCGCGCGCAAGCCGGCAGACGCAGAGCACGAGCGGGCCGGTGCCAGCCGGCCAGAGCCTCCGGGCCTCCAGAGCCCCAGGGCGCCCGGGGCGGAAGAGCATCGTGTCGACCCCTCGGCCGCTCACCCGCACCCGTTCGAAGCCCCGACGGCGCAGCTCCGCCGCCATCGCCGGAGTCGGCGCGTAGGTGACGATGCAGCGGTGGTGGAGGCGGCGCTCGGCCGCGCCGGCCACCAGAGCAAGGGCCGCCCCCCCGTACGCCCGGGCGTACGCCAGGAGATCAGTCTGATAGTGGGCCGCGACGGGCAGATGGAGGCGCCGCGCCACCCGGGCCCCGCACACCCCCAGGGCCGCCGGCGACGCGAGGTGGACGATGTCGGGGTCGAAATCCCGGAGCCGGCGATGCATCCCAGGCGCCACCGGGGAGATGGTCAGGTCCGGGTAGAGGGCTGTGCCAATCCCCCGGACCCGCACCACCTCGAACCCGTCGTGCTCCCCGACCCCCTCGCCAGGAGCGAAGAGGATGGCCTCGTGCCCGCGCTGGTGCAGATGGGGGGTCAGCGCCATCACCGTCCGGGTGACACCGTTCACCCGCGGCAGAAAGCTCTTGGAGACGATCGCCAGGCGCATCCACGACCATGGTCGCCGGCGGCCGGGGAAGATGGAGCAAACGGCCGTTTGGCATCTGATGAAGGAGCCTACCCGCAGGCGGCCGTTCAGCCGCCGCCCGTAGAATTCGGACGATGTCGGTGGTGAGCCAGATGGAACGCTGGGCCGTGCGGGCGAAGGATCTGCAGCGCCGGATGCTGGCGGCGCGAGATGCCCACAGGCTGCCGCTGCTGGCCAAGGAGGCCCAGCACTGGACATTTCTCGCCTCGGCGCCCCCTCGCGAGGTGTTCGCGGCGATGGAGCAGATGCTCGGCACCTTCCCCTTCCGATTCGAGCTGACCGGCGAGAGCTCAGCGCGCATCGTTGAATTCCGGCGCAAGGGACTGGTCGGACAGTGGTCCCGGCACGTCGCGATCCACACCCGTTGGGTGACCTGCGAGGCGAGGACCGAATCGTCCGGGACGGTGGTCACGGTCGCCGCGAGCAAGGGCCGTGGACCCGTGCCGCGGGCCCTCCAACTCGTCCAGCTGCTCACCCGTTGCAGTGACGATGCGCGGACTGTGTACCGCCGCCGTGCGATCCCCGACGGGCCGGTCAGCCTGGTCGCCTCCTGGGCCGGGATGCCCTACGAGCTCTTCACCGAGCCACGCTGGGACGCGCCGCGTGGCGCCCGGCTCCGGACCGCCAGTGGCGTCGAGGCCATAGCCGGGGGCAGCGGTCCGTTCACCAAGGTGCGCCTCTCGGACGGGACCGAGGGTTTTGTCGAGACCGATCAGATCGTCGCCGCCCCGGAGGCTTCCACCCGCCAGGCTCAGCTGGAGGCGGCGCGCTTCGTCTGAGGCCGGCGCCCGCTGTCAGCGCGCCGTCTCGCCTCACGACTTCCGGAAACCCACCAGGCTGCGCCCGCGGCGTGGCGGCTCGAGGACGCGCATCCCGGAAGGGCCCCAGGAGAAAAGCAGAACGGGGTGCCCACCCGCATGGTGGACACCCCGTCTAGCGCTCTGAGACGTCACGACCGCCGTCAGCGATCGCGTCTCACAAGGTCAGGCTCCCGGCGATCAGCAGACGCCTCGAGCGCTGGTCGGCTGGGGCACCGTATGTGGGTAATCAATCATCGGCATGACCCTCCTTTTCTCGGAGTGCCGCATCGCCCCATACCGCAGAGCGTCGTGGATCATCAGGCGCGGGGAGGCGGTGGGCCGGAGACGCTTGAGGGCAGTGTACCTGGTGCCCGTGGTTCAGAGGGGCACGCGCCCGGCGACGCCGGCGTCCCGGGGGTGCCACCTCCCGACCTCGTCCTCTCCGAGCCGCCAGCAGAGGTACACCGGCCGGCCGGCCCGCACTGCCGGGAAATCGCAGAGCCCCGTGGGGATGTCCCGGAGGATGACGCCCATCTCGTCGATCTCATCGAGCACCGCCTGCACCTCGGCGGCGGCCTGGAAGACGGACGCGGCGGCCTCGGGCGAACCGTTGGATCGGCCGGCATGGGC
>PLNE01000028.1 GCA_003141695.1 Candidatus Dormiibacterota bacterium | reverse complement strand
TCTCCGGTACAGGACACTAGGCGAGGCTGACCTCACCGGGCCCCGGGTGACCCCGCAGCGCCGCCGAGCGCGGGCTCGTGCCCGGTCATGTCCCCGATGGTCCCCTCTCGCGGGATGGAGAGGACCAGACCCGCGCCGATGAGCGCCTCCGCCAGCTCGTCGACCGCGTGCAGCCCGGTCTCCAGGTCGAAGGCGTCGAAGGGCCGCGTGGCGCGCCTCTCACAGACTACGATGCCGGCGAGTCGCCCTGCCTCGACCACCGGGAGCAGGAGATGCGAGGTGAGGTCGATGCCGCGGCGCCGTTGCGGCCGATGGGACGCGCTCTCCGTCCAGATCGCTCCGCGGCGGCTCCTGCGCACCCGCGCGAGCAGCTCGGCGGGGACGCTCGAGCTGGTCGCCGCGGCGTCCGGGGGGAGTGCGATGGCACGGTCGGCCGAGACCGCCTGGGCCAATCGCGTCAGTCCCAGCCGCACCGCGGTGTCGACTGCGACCTGGCCCCAGATCGTTGGGGCGAGGCGCGTGCTCCGCCAGTTGGCCAGCCCGTTCGCGGCCATCCCCGCTGCGGCTGCCAGTGTGCCCGAGGCGATGACCGGCAGGCCGGTGAGTGAGAGCAGGGCAAAGACGGGGATCGATTCGGTGAAGTCGGGCCCGTAGAGCACCCTGACCAGCGGGGCGGCCACCAGCACGGCCCCGACGCAGACCGGCAGGCTGAGGACGAGGACAAACTCGATGGCCGGTCGCGCCGCCTTCACCAGCGACTGAGGGCCTCCTTTGTGAGCGCGCACGAGCTGCGAGAGCCACGCCGTGGAGAGGACGGTGGGGATGAACATGAGCGTCCCGAAGAGTTGCGTCGGCAGCCCGTACCAGCCCAGCACCGTGGTCGACGTCATCGCCCCCAGCATCAGCGAGTCGATCCAGAGGTAGATGGTGAAGAAGGCGNNGCGACGAAGCTCCAATAGGGGAGGCTGGCGATGAACAGCCGGCGCAGCTCGTGGCGTTTCACCCTCCAGTCGATGTGGAAGTGGGGGCGTGACCAGATCAGCAGCAGCACGGTGAGGACGGCACCGATCACGACCGCGGCGAGGAGCAGGCCGATAGCCCTGACCCCGAACAGCACCAGGGCGATGGCGCTCACCGTGGAGACGATCCTGCTGAAGATGGTCGAGTAGGTGAGATACCGCATCTTCTCCATGGCCTGGAACCCGGCCGCGATGGGTTCGGAGACCACCGCGAAGACGGTCATGCACCATCCGAGGAAGACCGCCGTGCCCTCCACTCCGCGGAAGGGGCCGACCAGCGTGATGACCAGGGTGACCGCGAGCGCGGGCAGGCAGAAGATGGCGCGGAGAACGATTCCGGTCCCGATCAGCTGGGGGGCCCGCTCGGGGTTGGAGGCGATCTCGCGGACGAGGAGGGGTCGGAGCCCGAGCCCGACCAGGACGAGCAGCACCCCGGAGGCGGCCAGCCCGAGGGTGTAGATGCCCACCTGTGCCGAGCCCAGACGCCGCGGCACGATCACAGTCCAGGTGAGGGTCGCGATCCAGGTGACGATCTGACCGACGGTCAGGATGGAGATGCTCCGGGCCAGCCTCACCGCGTTCGGCGGGGGCGCGCCGAACGACTCCGTCACCTTGGTCTGGGGCACGTCGAACGGCTCCATCGCGGGCGTCCGGGGTGCGTCAAACGGCTCCGTCACGCGGACGGCAGCCACAGGAGGATCCCCCATCCCACCCAGTGTGACGGGCGGCGCGGCACCGGTGAATGGGCGGATCGCACCGCCACCGGGACATCGGAGAAGCGCCGGTGGCGCCGGCGCCACCCGCACTCGACCGATGCGGCGGCCGGCGCGGTGGTNNGCCGGCCTGGCGGGCATGGCGCACGCCGCTGTACAGGGCGGACACCCGGCGGGCTCCAGCGGTGCCCCTGACAATCTGGACTCGCTCGAAAGGAACGCTGCGAACGTTCCAGCGGGCCTTCGCCTGGTCCACCCCGAGCGAGAAGTTGACGCCCCGGAGGCCCCGGGCGATCGCGGCCTTGATCGCCTCCACGGTCGCCAGGGTGGCGACGCTGTACCGCCAAAGCTCCGGGTCGAACCCGGAGTGGTAGAGGTAGAGGACCCCGTGCATCTCCATATGGAAGCGCACCGCCACACGGCGGCCGTCCTGCTCCACGATCCCGAGGCTGAGCCGGTCGGCCTCCGCCAGGCGATGGGCCACGCGCCGGACGAAACCGCGGACCGCCGGGTCCGAGAAGTAGTCCGGATGAGCGACCCCCCTCCCCGCGCCGGCCCGCGCGGAGTGGAGCGCGAAGAGGTCGTCCAGCACGGGATCGAGGCCGGCGACGCCGCGGTGCTCGGAGTAGACGAGGCGGATGCCGTCGCGTGCCGGGGCGTTGTAAGCGCGCCGGATGCTCTCCTTGACGTTGCGGCGCAGCTGGCCGCGAAGCTCCTCCCAGGTCCTGCCCAGGTCCATGATCAGGACGTCGCGCCGACCCTCGACCGCCGCCGTGGCCTTCGCCTCCGCCACGCCTATCGCCTCCTGCCACCAGCCGGCCCCCTCTCCCCAGGCGCCGACCTCGAGCCAGCTCCACCTTCCCTCGGCACAGAGCCGGTCCACGACCATGGCGAGGGCGGGGACGGCGTCATCGGGGTCGACCAGGGCCTCGGCCAACTCGAACATCTGCCGGTACCGGCGGCGGCGCGGCCCCATCAGCTCGAGCGACGGGGCCCTCAGCCCGGGAGCGGGCAGCCCCTCGTACTCGTGAAAGGGTGCGATCGCCACCGTACCGCTCGACATCTCGACGACGACCACCACCAGGTTCCCACCCCAGAAGCTGCGCCCCCATTCGGAGACCCACTCCCAGCTCAGGAAGGGGTTGGTCGTCCGGGAGCGCTCCACCAGCGCGCGCCACTCCGGCTCGAGGCGGAGGAAGGCCTCGAGTCCGTGGTGACAGGTGGCGACCAGGCGGGGTGGAGTGACGGCGACGGTCACCGGGTGCGCTCGTTGCCGACGGGATGCGCGGTGCCTATAGGCATCGTCACCCGCTCCTCGAGCGGCGCGGCCCGGACGAGGGGGCCCTCCCAGATGCTCCGCAGGCGGCGGCCGACGGTCTCCAGCCCAAAGCGCTCCTCGGCCGACGCGGCCAGCTGCACGCGGTCCGGAGGGTCGGCCAGAAGCTCGTCGACGGCGTCGGCGAAGGCGCGGGCGCTCATCCCGCCGGCGCAGCACCCCAGGCGCCCGGCCAGCATCTCGGGGAACGGGTAGACGGGGAGGCTGACGACCGGCGTCCCCTGCAAGGCGGCCTCGACGGCGACGTAGCCCCACTCCTCGAAGAGGCTGGGCAGGAGGAGGGCGTCCGCGTCCCGCATCAGGGCATGGACCTCGGAGGGCGGCAGCGACCCCAGACGCCTCACCTCCACCCCGTGGGGGAGGCGGTCCAGCGCGGCATCGAGCCTCTCCGCGTTACGGCCGACCAGATCGAGCGCGATCGGTCGCCCCCGGGCGGCGAGGAGACCCACAGCCGCGATCGCCAGAGCGACGTTCTTGCGCGGGTGGGCCAGGTCGCCGCTGCAGATGAGCAAGCGGGCGGTGGGGTCGCCGTCGCGTTCGGCCCGCGGCCCCCCCCCGACCCCCCGGCAGGGTGGCGGGCTGTGGAGAGCGGGTATTCCAGCCCGGCGGAGCTCCTCGGTGAGGACGAGCGTCGGAGCGACGGCGCAATCCGCGGCGCGGTAGCCGCGGACATCGTTGCGGTAGTGGAGCACTCCCTTGGCGGCCATCGCGGCGCTGCGGGGAAAGCGGCGTCCCGTGTGCCGCCAGGTGGCGACGNNCCAGGCCGCCACCACCACCCGGTCTGCCAGCGGGCGGAGAGCGGCGGCCAGGGCAGGGTGGTTGGCGTGGGCCGCGTCGTAGTGCCCGAGTCGGGGCAGCCCGAGGCGGATGGCGGCGCGGAGACGTCGGGCCGCGTAGCCGGGAGACAACCGCTCCAGCCGCCGCTGCCACG
>PLNE01000221.1 GCA_003141695.1 Candidatus Dormiibacterota bacterium | reverse complement strand
GCCGGGACGATCAGCCGCCGGATGCCCGACGCGGCGAGACGGCGGGCCATCGGCAGCACCCCGATGACGCCCCTAACCCCTCCATCGAGCGCCAGCTCACCGATGCAGGCGACGTCGTCGAGGGGCAGCTCCCGCTCGGTGCGCAGCAGCGCCACCGCGATGGCCAGATCAAAGCCGCTCCCCTCCTTGGGGACCTCTGCAGGCGCCAAATTTACGGTCACCCGCCGCTGCGGGAAGTCGAAGCCGGCGTTGCGGATGGCGGCACGGACCCGCTCGCGCGCCTCCTGGATCGCGCGGTCGGTGAGGCCGACGATGGTGAAGCTCGGCAGCCCGTTGGCCACGTCCGCCTCCACGGTCACCGGGACGCCGGAGAGCCCCTGCACGGCACAGCTTATGGCGGTCGCTACCATACACGTCAGTATGATAAGCGAAATAGCAGGGCGCCGCCATATGGCAGCCGGTACCCCACCAGAGGCCAGCCCGGCCGCCGCGGCGACAACCGCGAAGCCCACCCCCACGGCGGCCGACGCCACGATGCCAGCGTCCTCCTACCATTCACGGCCTTGGACGGTGAAATCGGCTTCCGGATCCCTCAGCCCTTTCGGGCCTTCTCCGTCGGATGGTTTTCCGTCCTCGCACTCGGGGCCATCCTCTCCGCGATCGAGGCCGCCATGCACGGCGCTCTCGCGGTGCTGCTGATCTCTGTGGTCGCGGCGGGGCTCTCCACGGCGGTGGCCGGGCGCTGGAGCAGGGTCGGGGTCCGGAGCACGAGAGGCGCGCTCATCGTCCGCAATTTCGCCTCGACGCGAACGATCCCTCGCGAGTCGGTGGCAGGCTTCCAACTTGGTGGGGCTCGATTCGAGTATCAGGGGCGAGCCATCCGCGTTCTGCTGACGGATGGATCCTCCGTGGTGATCGCGGCGACCGAACGGTACTCAGGCTCGCCGGTTCACCCACGCAGCACCCTGATCAAGGCGCGCCACGACGAACAACTGGCCAGGCTACGAATCTGGCTTGCAGGAGCGAGGGGGCTGGACGGGAGCGACACTCGCATCGACCCGCGGCCGCCCTCCTGGGGACCTCCTACACCTACCCCGTCGGTCGAGTGACGTTCCCCAACACCGGGTCAACCCACGATGGCGGGTAGGTCGGCCCTTTCATCGAGTCCCGGAAAACCTGAAACAATACCGACCCGTTAGGTTGATGAGGGATCGGAACCGGGGGCGGGGCCTCCGACCTGGGAAGGGAACGTCCGCGCATGCTCATCGAGATTCTCACCTTCTTCGCGGTCGCGTCGGCGCTCGCCACCCTGGTCTGCCTGGCGAAGGGGGTTCCGGCCTGGCCCTGGCCGGCGGGGGTGCCGGCGGCACTCGTGGTCCTGGCCGCGAGCGGCCTGGCCACGGCGCTGATCAGCGGCGATCCCTTCGCCGGCAAGGTGCTCGGGGTTGTCGGGCTGGTGATCTGGGCGGCCACCTGGCTGTGGCTGCGCCGCTGGCAGCCACTGGCCGCGCTGATGTTCGGCATGCTGATCATGGCCGCGCTGAGCTACATCGTCTACGCCTGCGCGCTGACCGCGGTGCAGATCAGCGGTGCGATGTTCCTCGTCGCCTCCAGCCTGCTGCTGCTGCTCGAGCTGTTCGGCCTCTTCCTCAGCCTCTCCTATGCCTTCGAGATCCTGGACGTGCTCGGCCGGCGCGGCTCCCCGACGACGCCGCCGCCGCCGGTGGGACCTCCGCCGTTCGTCGCCCTGCAGGTCCCGACCTACGACGAACCCGTCGAGATCGTGCGCGCCACTCTGGAGGCGCTAGCCCACCTCGACTACCCCAACTACATGGTCCAGGTCGTGGACAACAACACCCCCGATCCCGAGGTGTGGAAACCGCTCCAGAAGATCTGTGAGGAGCTGGGCCCGCGATTCCATTTCATCCACCTCGAGGACTGGCCCGGCTTCAAGGCCGGGGCCCTCAACGAGGCGACCCAGAGGCTCCCAGCCGAGGTCGAGGTCATCGGCGTGGTCGACGCCGACTACGTCGTGCTTCCCGGCTGGCTGGCCGGGACCGCTCCCCACTTCGGCGACAAGAACGTCGCCTTCGTCCAGGCCGCCCAGCACTACCGCGACTGGGAGGACTCCCCCTACCTGCGCGGCCTCTTCTACAGCTATCGCTACTTCTTCGACGTCAGCCTGCCCTGCCGGGCGCACCGCAACGCCATCATCTTCTGCGGCACCCTGGGCCTGATCCGGCGCAGCGTGCTCGAGGCGGTGGGTGGCTGGGACCCCAGCTGCATCACCGAGGACGCGGAGTGCAGCCTGCGGATCCTGGCCCTCAGTCCCAATCAGGTCGGCGTCTACGATCCCCGCCCCTGGGGGGCCGGGATGATGCCGCTCAGCTTCGACGGGCTCAAGAAGCAGCGCTTCCGCTGGGCCCTCGGAGGCATCCAGATCCTGCGTGCCCACTGGCGGGAACTCGTCCCGCTGATGCGCCACCAGCTCCGCCTCACCGCCGCCCAGCGCATGCACTACCTGCTCGGCTCGATCCAGTGGTTCGGCGATCTGCTCACCAGCTTCTTCACCCTCATCCTGATCGTCACCGCGCTCGCGGTGGCCACCCACCATTCGCTGCCGCTGCGGCAGATGGCTGGCACGGTGCTGGTGGTGCCGGTGGTCTTCCTGATGACCGGCATCCTCCGCGCGCTGTGGGCCCTGCGCCGGACGACCCACTGCGCTTGGGGCGATGCGGTGCGGGCGCTCCGGGTGTGGTTTGCCCTCTCCTGGGTGGTGGCGCTGGCCTGCGTGCGCGGTTTGGTCAAGCAGGGCGCCGCCTTCCTGCGCACCTCGAAGGTCAAGGAGGGCAGCGGGACCATCTGGCGGGCGCTCCGCCAGAGCCTCGCCGAGAGCTTCATCGCCCTGATCGCGGTGCTCGCGGTCGGCGCCATGGTGGTGCGCTCTCCGGGTCTCTCGACATCGCTCCTCGGGCTGCTGCTGCTGTTCGAGGCCTTCGTCTACGCAAGCGCCCGCTGGGCCAGCGCCGCCGCCGAGAAGGTGGCGATGACCCCGGCCCGACAGGAATTCATGCGTTCAGCTCAGAACACCGGCGACCGCCCCTCCCGGGCGCCGGTGCTCACCGCTGTGGGCGCCGGCGGGGTGGCCGCAGCCGTGATCGCCGCCCTGGTCGCCTTCGCAGGCACCGCCCCGGCCACGCCGGCTCCGACCAATACCACCCCGGGACCGCCCAACATCGGGGTCTTGGTCGGCGCCAGCAGCCCGACGCCCACCGCGACGGCGTCGCCGTCACCTTCGCCGTCACCTTCGCCGTCGGCCTCGGCAACGGCCTCCCCGTCAGCCAGCGCGAGCGCCAGCCCGTCGGCGTCTGCATCGCCGAGCCCGACCAGCATTCCGTCCCCGTCTGCGACGCCGAGCGCCAGCAGCGCCGGAGGATAGGCCGCGTCTGCCAGGGTGATTGGCCGCCCCGAACCAGCTCAGGAGGCAGGCTCCATGACGCAGACCCAGCTCTCCGAGACGCTCTCGATGGTGCCGTTGCTCGAGTCATTGGCCAGCTCTCCAGCCGTCAACGAACCTGAGCCATCGGAGCTCACCTGGGCGGTGAAGGTGGCGGTCTTGGTGTTGTTGGTGGACCAGCTGAGGGTGTCACCGAGGTTGACGCTCTCGGCCACCGTGGTCGACGGGTAGGTCCCGGGGCCGCTGTACGGGTCGATGACGAGGTCAAAGCCCAGGCCCTGGCCGTTGACGGTGACCTGGGCGTCGCCGGGGTCAGGCGCCTGCAGCGCCGCGCCGGCCAAGCCCGCCGCCTCCCCCCCGTACTGCGCCCAATCGGCGCAGCTGAGCGCGTTGGCCCCCTGATCGGAGTCGATGAAGCCGCCACTCGCGCTCACCGAGCCGCTGATCGTGTAGCAGACGTAGAGGGTGAGCCCGCTCGGCGCGGTGGCCGGAGCCGCGATGGAGCACCCATCCGGACCGGTGGTCGGACCGGGCCCGCTCGGCGAGGGCGAGGCGCCGCGCGTGACCGACGCACCCGCCGTCGGAGAACCGGTGGGGCTGGCCCCCGGCGACGCGGCCATTACCGTGCCGGTGGAGTGCGGCGTCGGGGCCGGCGAGCCATGGCATGCGGCGACCAGGCAGGCGGTCACCACGACCACTGCGACGACAGTTTGTCGGCTCGTCATCCGCCCGGGGATCATACGGTGAGGCGCTCCGGCAAGTGCGGGGACACTCGGACCGGCTACCCGCCACCCGCCCGGGCGCCGGGCCACCAGTGGGTCAGCCCCCGACCGCGTCCCGGATGTGCTCGCAGCTCAGCAGCCGCAGCTCGCCGTCCAGGCGCACGGCCACGACGTCGATCCGGCACGGCTGGCCGCCGCGGCCCGAGGCCTGGCGGAAGGCGTCGAGGAGGGTCCGGAGCTTGGCCTGCTTGCGCCGGTCCACCGCCTCCTGGGGAAGGCCGTAGCGGTCGCTCCGGCGCGCCTTGACCTCGACTGCGACCAGCACCCCCGCCTCCTCGCAGACGATGTCGAGCTGGCCGAGACGGCAGCGCCAATCGCGCGCGATGACGCGCAGTCCGCTCGCCCGGAGATGAGCGATGGCGGCCTCCTCCCCGGCAGCGCCCACCCGCTGTCGAGTGGGAACCGGGAGAGAACCCGGAGGGTCAGACGTTCCCCGGCTCCGTCTCCTCGGCCACATCCTCGATCACCGAGGCGGTCTCCACCTCGTCCACGTCCTCGTCGAGGGCGTCCTCAGCGCCAGCCCCGGTCGCGCCCGCGGCCTGGGCGCGGCGCACGGCGTCGACCTCGCCTCCGAGCGGCTGGCGGCGCTCCCGGATTCGGGCCCGCTTGCCCACCTTCTCACGCAGGTAGTACAGCTTTGCCCGGCGCACGTCACCGTGCCGGAGCACTTCGATCCGGTCGATGCGCGGCGAATGGAGCATGAAGGTCCGTTCCACCCCCACCCCGTGGGAGGCGATGCGGCGGACGGTGAAACTGGCACCGATGCCGGTCTTGCCGGAGAGGGCGATCACAACCCCCTCGAAGACCTGGATGCGCTCGCGGGTACCCTCGACGACCTTGACGTGCACCCGCACGGTGTCCCCGCTGCGAAGCACAGGGACCTCGGCCTTCTCCTGCTCCCGCTCGAGGAGCTCGACGACGTTCACTTCGTACCTCCAGAAATCGCGCCCGACGACCCTAGCAGGTCGGGCCTCCGGCGCCGAGTTGCCTCCAGGCTCTGGCCGCGGCGCCACTCGGCGATCGCGGCGTGATTTCCCCCGCGCAGCACCTCCGGCACCACCTCGCCCTCGAAGTCGGCCGGACGAGTGTAGAGCGGAGCTTCGAGGCCACCCCCGGCGGCCTCCGAAAAGGTCTCGTCGGCCAGCGAGTCGGCCGAACCGACGACGCCCGGGACGAGACGCGCGACCGAGTCGACGACCGCCATGGCGGCGATCTCGCCACCGCTCAGGACGTAGTTCCCGACGGAGAGCTCCTCGCCGATCTCGGCGCGGGCGCGCTCGTCGACGCCCTGGTAGCGCCCGCAGACCAGGAGCAGGGCGCTCTCCGCGGCCAGCTCCCGGACCACCCCCTGATCCAATGGCCTCCCCTGCGGCGAGAGCAGGATCGACCTCACTCCGGGCACCTCGCTCCGGATCCGGCGCAGCGCCCGGACGAGCGGCTCGGGCTTCAGCACCATGCCCGGCCCGCCGCCGAAGGCGATGTCGTCGACCTGGCGATGGCGGCCGGTCGTGAACTCGCGGAGGTCGTGGACACGAAGCTCGATATCGCCACGTTCGAGGGCGCGCCCGACCACGCCGACCCCAAGAGGGCCGGGGAAGACTTCGGGGAAGATGGTCAACACATCGAACCGCATCTCAGCACGGGCCCTCTCAGGCCTCCTCCTCCTCCCACGGGGTGAGGACGATCCGGCCTCCGGCCAGGTCCACCTCCGAAACGAAGGCGGACACCATCGGGAACCGCCTCTCGCCCGCCTCGCCCGCCACCACCAGCACATCGTGGGCGAGGCCGGCCTCGACGTCGGAGACCACGCCGAGGGCGTGCCCTTCGGAGTCCACCGCGGCGAGCCCGACGAGCTGCCAGACGAACCACTCTCCTGGCGAGAGGTGGCGCGCCCGCTCCGGCTCCACGCAGAGGTAGGCGCCGCGCAGGAGGCCGGCCGCCTCCGGCGTGTCGACCCCGTCGAAGGCGAGCAGCACGTCGCCGTCGCCCATCCCGCGAGCCGAGCGCACAGTCAGCTCGCGCCGGGTGTCCTCGACCGTGACCCGCACCCCGCGGCGGAAGCGGCGGGCGTCGCCACCCAGGCTCTCGGCCCGCACCTCTCCCAGCACCCCGTGAGCGCGGCGGACACGAGCGGCGCGGAGCAGGGCCGGACGCCCATCCGGCACGCCGGAGGTGGATCGAGGGGTCATCGCTGCTCGGCCAGCTCCACCTGGACGCGCTCGTGGCCGCGCAGCCCGGCGGCCCGGACCACGGCGCGCACCGCGTCGATGTTGCGCCCGCCCTTGCCGATCAGCTTGCCCATATCAGCCTCCGCGACCCCCACCTCGATGATGGTGGTCCGCCCCTTGACCTCGGATCGGACGGTCACGGCCTCCGGGGCACCGACCATCCGCTCGATGATGAATCGGGTGAGGTCAGCGTAGTCGGTCACCTACGCGTCCTCGCCGACGGATGCCGTCTCCACATCGGCCACGTCCTCGGCCGGCTCGGTCTCGACCGCAACCGCAACCGGCTCCGGCTCGGCGACCACCGGCTCGCTGTCCTTGGCAACCGCAACCGGCTCCGGCTCGGCGACCACCGGCTCCTTCTCCGGAGCGGCCGCGACCGGCCCGGCCTCGGCGGGCGTCTCGTCCGGCGCTGCCGCCGC
>PLNE01000022.1 GCA_003141695.1 Candidatus Dormiibacterota bacterium | reverse complement strand
GGGCGACCACGATCGCGCCGGCCACCGCGCTTGCCAGGTTGAGCCAGAGCCAGAGCAGCATGGCCGAACGGTCACTGAGGAGTGCGAGGGGGCGGAACAGCAGGGCGGCGAAGGGGGGATAGATGAGCCCCGACATCACCACGGTGGAGGGGTTGAACTGAGCGTAGGGCGACCCACCGGCCGCCATCGACCGCGCCGCGCCGAGGTACGCGGAGAAGTCCTCGAACGGCCCGGAGAAGTGGCCGGTGAGTGGGGCCACGACAAAGAGGGCGATGCTCGCGACAACCGCCACCGCCGCGGCGACGAGCAGGACCAACCGGACGCGCCGGACCAGGCGGGGCGCCGCCGCCACGCTGGCTGCTGCCTCGGTCACGCCGATGACCGGCTGCGGCTTCGGGCGAGGGTCACCAGGAGCGCGACGAGCAGGGCGGCGGCCGTCCACGCGGGGAGGGAGTCCAGCTGCAGGGCCGGCCACCACCAGGCGGTGCCGAAGGTGCTGGGAAGCCAGTCGGTGCCGCCCAGCCCCAGGAATGCTGGGTAGGCGACCCCGACGATCAGGAAGAGGGCGCTCGCGGTGACGACGACGGGCCGCGCGGCCTCTCTGCGGGCGGCCAGCCCGGCGATGACGAGCAGCGGGATCAGCAGGCTCGAGTAGTCGTCCCACCACGCGACCGAGCCCGCCAGCACCATGGCCACGACCCCGGCGGAGAACTCGAGCGCCCGGCGGTCGGTGCCGGCGCTTCCGACCCTGACCACCGCCGCGACGCCGAGGAGACACGCCGCCGAGGCCGCCGTGACCACCACCTGGAGCCAGGGTAGGGACGGCTGCACCTGCCAGACGCTGTGGTCGACGACCCGGCTGACCAGCCCCCCGAGACTCTGGTTGAAATACCAGCCGTCGGCCCGCTGGAGGGCGGGGAGCACCTGAGTGACCCATTCGACACTGCGCTGCACGCCGAGGGTGAGGACCCCGGCAACGAGGGCGACCAACCCCACTCCTGCTCCGGCAGCCGCCCCCCGCCACCACCGGCGTGCCAGGAGGAGGAGGAGCAGGGCTGCCGGGGCGAGCTTGGCGACCCCTCCGACGCCGAGGGCCAGACCGCAGGTGACCTCGTCGCCGCGCACCCAAGCCCAGAACGCGACCGCCAAGCTGAGCAGGACGACCTCGTTCATCTGTCCGTGCCAGAGGTTGTAGAGCGCGGGAGCGAAGAGCAGGCCCACCGAGAAGCCGATGGCGGACCGCGGCCATTGGGCGGGGAGGGCGATGCGGGCCGTGATGACGGATGCGGCAACCGTGCATCCCAGGATCCACCACAGCCAGAGCGTCGCCGCCAGCTGGTGAGGAAGCGCTGCCAGCGGCCGGGCCAGGGTGGCGACGATCGGGAGGTAGTCGAAGCCGAGCTTGGACGCCATGTTGGTTCGCCAGTTGGCGAGAAACGCCGCATAGGGATCCGCGCCGGCATTGGCCGCGTGGCCTGCGGCGAGGATCGGCCCGAAGTCGTCGAACGACCCGGAGAAGTGGCCGGTGATCGGGGCCACGATGAAGTCGATCAGCACCAGGAGCGCCGCTCCCGCCGTCACCGCCGTCACCGCGGCGCGGGTGATCCTCTCCCGCCGCGACCCTCCCTTCAGTCCGAGGAGCGTCGCCGGCGTCCACGCCCGGCCGGCCGAGAGCCCTATCACGTCAGGGGATCGTAGGTCCGCCGCCCGGGCCCCTCCCAGCCTGTGGCGCTCCTGTCACCGCGCCGGGACGCCCCGCCTAAGGGCGGATCCCCGCGGCGAAGGTGAACGGATGGTGGTAGCGGAAGGCCTCGTCGTCGCCGAGGGACCGCATCTGCTCGGTCAGCTCGGCCTCGAAACGGTCCCGGACCGCCGGCCCGAGGACCGAGAGTAGGGCGTGGGACGACGGTCCGGCACCCATCATCAGCTCGGTCCACTCCCGTGCCGTCGCCGCCCTGCCCCCGGTCACCATCATCGTGGTCACGACGTCGGTGAAGCCCGCGGACGCGAGGAGGTGGGCGAGCACCTCGGGCTCGCCGAATCGGGTCCGGTCGCCGGGAGGGCGTGGGACCACCACGGGGTGCCGGAGCTCCAGGGCCAGGAGCCGCTCGTGGTACACCTCCTGGGCGGGCGTGGAGAGGGCCCGGTCGAGCACGGAGACTGCGATCCGGGAGCCGCGCCGCAGCACCCGATGGGCTTGCTCGAGGGCGCGTCGCGGGTCGGAGAGGTAGGGGAGGGAGTCGCCGATGGTGACCACGTCGAACGTGCAGTCGCTGAAGACCAGCGCCTCGGCGGGGACGTGGATGAAGCGCACGTGCGGGGAGGCGCGCCGCTGCGCGACCTCCAGGAGGCGTTTGGCGATGTCGACCCCGAACACCTCGCCGGAGGTGCCCACCCGCTCGGCCGCCATCTGGGTCACCAGGCCGGTGCCGCAGCCGACGTCGAGCAGGCGCTCCCCGGGAAGAGGCGATGCGATCTCGACCAGGCGGGCGCCCAGCCGGCGGTGGATTCCCGAGGACCAGTCGTCGTAGGCGTGGTTGACGGCGTCGTAGTAGGCCTCGAGGTGGCGGGCGTAACGAGTCGCCGACGGCCACTCCCGGTCGAGGGAGTCAGGAGGTACCGGAGCGGTAGACTGACGAGCCTGTCCGTCGGCGTAGGGGAAGGATTCAGACATGGACCAGACCGCAGATAAGATCAGTGCAACCCCGGAGGCGAAAGAGTCAGTGGTGATATCCAAACCGGATGGAAAGCGTCCCGGCGAGAACTCTAGCGGCGGCACGGTCACCCTGGGCGTCGATGACCGCCTCGAGGGGAAGTTGATCATCCGTAGCGATCTGGTCGTACTCGGAAG
This sequence comes from Candidatus Dormiibacterota bacterium, assembly GCA_003141695.1. Classification (GTDB taxonomy): domain Bacteria; phylum Chloroflexota; class Dormibacteria; order Aeolococcales; family Aeolococcaceae; genus Changshengia. Next base: position 768 of record PLNE01000022.1, on the reverse strand, counting down.
CATCGACGGCGAGGTGATCACCACCGGCGACGTGACCGTCGAAGCCTCGGCCGTGGTCAAGGCCCGGCTGGAGTGCCGCAACCTGAGCATTCGTGGCCGGGTCGAGGGCGAGGTCACCGCTTCGCAGCGGCTCCGCCTTGCCGGTTCCGGGTACCTCCAGGGGAGCATCCGCGTGGGCAAGCTCCACGTCGAGGACGGGGCCACCTTCAACGGCTCGATCGCAATGATGGGCGGCGAGGGTTAGAAGCCCTCTCGCGCTGAGAGGCCGCGTCGCCGTCGGGGTGGCGCGGCCTCTCTTTGCGTAGAGGGGCCTCGCGCGGCGCCGCTTGCTCAGCCGACGAGTGTGGAGAGCCCCCACACGACGAGCGCTCCCAGCACGGCGATCAGGCTCACCGCCAGCACGATGGCTCGGCGGCTCGCCGTCCCGTAACCGGCGGCAACCCGGGGCTCGGTGGGGAAGCTGGCGGTGTGGAGGGTCATGCAAGGTATACGTCGCCCGGGCCCCCGGGGTTACGCGCCCCGGCACCCCCAATTCGGGGGGGCCTCCGGGGGAGCGCCCGGGAGGGCGACGGTCGTTGGTCGGCTTGATCGCACTGTTTAACGGTTTCGCCGTGTTCGGCACGCCACCGTCCCCAATTCGGCTGAATTCGACGTGATCGGTCGGAGTGTGCTTACAATCCCGGGCAAGTCGCCGGGCGGACCCGGCCCCGATCCAGCCAATCCAGGAGAGGAACCGATGGCAGTCTCCGGCTACTGTCTCAAGTGCAA
>PLNE01000052.1 GCA_003141695.1 Candidatus Dormiibacterota bacterium | reverse complement strand
CCGAGGTCCGGCCCGTCCTCGAAGGCGAGCCAGAGCCGACCGGCGGGTTCTCCGGCCTCATGCAGCTTCCCAGCGGGGAGGGCGCGTTGAAGCCCGGCCCCTACTACACCGACCACGTCACGCCGCTGCGGGGTCTCCGCGACGCCGTCGGCCCGGCCGTCGCGATCGTGCATGAACGGGGGTGCGACCTGACCGGCGACGACCGCAGCGGCTTCCCTGCCGCGGTGGCGGCGGCGGCCGCGGCCGATGTCGCCGTCCTATTTCTGGGCGGCAGGTCTGGACTCGACCGGGAGTCCACCGTCGGCGAGGCCCGCGACGCCACCGATCTCCGCCTGACCGGCCTGCAGGAGGAGCTCGCCGTGGCGGTGGCCGCCACCGGCACGCCCACCGTCGTGGTCGTGATGAGCGGCCGCGCGCACGTGCTGACGGGGGTGGTGGATGCTGCCTCCGCGCTCGTCGCTGCCTGGCCTCTCGGGGAGCAGGGTGGCAACGCCCTGGCCGATGTCCTGACCGGGAGAGCCGAGCCGGGAGGCAGGCTGCCCCTCAGCCTCCCCCGGGCCACGGGCCAGGTTCCCATCTACCACAGCCAGCGCTCTGGCGGCGCCCGCTCCATGTTCTACGGCGCCTACACCGACTGCGAGCACACGCCCCTCTTCTGCTTCGGCCACGGGCTGGGATACACCAGGTTCGATCAGTCGGAGCTCAACGTCACCGCCACCGACACCCTCTCACCCGCATCCGTCGAGCTGACGGTGACCAACACCCGGGCCAGAGCTGGCGAGGATGTGGTTCAGCTCTACGCGTCGGAACTCGTGGCCTCGGTGGCTCGGCCGGAGCTGTCCCTTATCGGATTTGTCCGAGTCGCCCTGGGCCCGGGGCAGCGCCGCAGTGTCCGCTTCGAGGTCCACCCGAGCCGGCTGGCTTTCTACGACGAGGCCATGCGCTTCGTCGTCGAACCAGGGCAGTTCCGTTTCTCGGTCGGGGCCTCGGCAGAAGACCTCCGCCAGCAGTGCGTCGTCGAGCTGGCGGGCGGTGTGGCCGAGTACTCGCAGCGAGGTGTGGTGGCGGTGCGAGCCTCCGTGGGGGAGGCGACGGCCGCCGAGGCGCAAGCGCTGAGGTGAAGCTGAGCATCGCCGTGGCCAGCCTCTGCCCCTGAGCGCCATCAGTCCGGCGTCCGCCACCCCGGCTCGGCCGCCGTGATCAGGGTCAATCCGTCCGCGATGGGGACGATCACCGACTCCGTGCGCGGATCCACCAGCACGTGCTCGTTGAACTCCCGCATCAAGTGGGTCCGCTCGTCCGGCTCCGCCGTCCCGGCCACCCAGCCGCGGTGCAGCACGTTGTCGACGGCCATCAGACCGCCCGTTGCCATCCGCGGCACCAGGGCGTCGTAGTAGGCGATGTATTCGGTCTTCTCCGCGTCGATGAAGGCGAAGTCGAAGAGCGGCCCCATGGGGAGACGGGCGAGCGTCTCCAGCGCCGGGCCGAGGCGCAGCTCGATCCGGTCCGTCAGCCCCGCCCTCTCCCAGTAGCGGCGCGCCATCGAGGTCCACTCCTCGTTGACGTCGCAGCAGAGCAGCCGTCCACCGGGCGGCAGCGCCCGGGCGATGCAGAGGGACGAATAGCCGGTGAAGGTCCCCACCTCGATCGCCCGTCCCGCCCCGCACAGCCGGACCAGCAGCCGGAGCAGCGCCCCCTCGTCGGGGCTGATCTGCATGTGGAGCTCGGGGTAGGTCAGGCGGGTCTCGTCGACCAGCTCCGCGAGCAGTGGATCCGACAGCTTGGCGTGGGCGGCGAGGTAAGCGCTGATGCGCGGGTCGAGGAACGCCGACGCGTGAGCCATCTCGCGAGAACCGTAGCAGTCCGGGGTCGCCACACCGGGCTCGTCGACCGCGCGTCGGGTTACTCGGGTTGTCAACGCAGCAGGCAGCCCCTCAGTAGGCTGCGGTGAAGCGCTCCCCCACGAACCTCCCCTGCTCGACGGCATCGAGGACGGCGCAGGCGAGGTCCGCCACGCTCAGCCGGCTGTCGCCGCTGGCGTCGAGGATTGGTTGGTCGGACGCCGCGACCCGGTAGACGCCCGTCCGGATCTCATCCGTCAGATGGAATGGCGGCGGGCTGAAGTAGCTCCACCGCAGGGGTCCGCCCGGCGATCGTCGGAGGATCTCGAGTGCCTCGGCCGCGGCGAGGGCGCCCGGCCGGTACCCCTCCGGTAAGTGCGGGTCGTCCAGGAAGCGCTTGCCCGGCTCGGCCTCCAGGCTGGCGCCGCCTCCGATGAAGATCAGCCGCTCGACGCCGCAGGCCGGGAGGAGGTTCACCAGCACGGTCGCGGCGTCGGGGACGGTGCGAGCCCCCTGCGGACCGCGACCTGCCAGGGCCGCGATGACGGCATCATGCCCGGTCACGGCCGGCGGAGGGCGCTGGCGTCCAGGACGTCGGCCGACACCTTCGCAACGCCTTCGAGATCCGGGAGCGTGGCGAGGTCGCGGGCCACGGCGGTGACGCGGTGACCTCGGGAGAGGGCCTCCGCGGTCACCACCCGGCCAACCCGACCCGAGGCACCGAGGACGGCGATTGTCAGTGGCCTCTTTGCGGTGGTCACCGGCTGTGGCCTTCCGCGAACGACCACAGCAGGCC